>JAFEFW010000644.1 GCA_018240405.1 Pseudomonadota bacterium | reverse complement strand
ACCATCTCGCCCATACCGGCGCCTGACCTTCGCAACAAATATCAGTCCAAGCCACCAAAGCGCTCGGCATGCAATGATAGTTCGTTGCGCAGTGCTACGCTACCGGGATTGCCAAGCCTGGGCACCGGCCGCCCGCGGAAAGCTGGCTCGCTGCCGCCGGTTCCCGCAGCTATCCGCCAGCTGAGTCTATTTCGCCGGTAGCAGCACCACAAACCCTACGTGAAGCAGTTGCAGCCCGACGGCGAGCGCTCCGCCATAGATCAGGTACCGGACATAGAGGTGCATCGAAACATCCAGTGTGCGCAACGTCCGGCGGTACCCACGCGCCTCAAGCCACAAGCTCAGATATGCCGCCATTGCGCCTCCGGCGTCGCCTCGACCACTGCCGGGGTAGCAAGGAATCCTTAATTAAAGGTGAATCGGCGGGCGCAGTTCATGGCTGCTCTCCCAACCCATCCCGCGCATGCAGAACGGCGAACCGGTCAGCGTACCACCGCCTCCACCCAGGCCGGCCATCCAGCAGCGGGACCAGCGAGGAGCCGGGCGGCAGGATTGTCCAGTCGATGCCGTTGCGCCGCAGCGCATCGTCGAAGGCCGCGGCGTCCGGACGGACGATACGCAGATAGTCGGCCAGCGGTTCGTCGCCATAGAGTTCCGCACGGGCATCAATAAAAGGGCGGATGCCCTCAAACATCAGTGCGCCGCCGAAGCCGTAATCATTGAACACCGGCCGCGCCCGCAGGTCCGGCGGCACTTGGGCCAGTGCCGCCACGGGGAAGGTAGGCCCGTCCGGGATGGGCGCCGGGATGCCCAGTCGCAACGCCGTCATGACCAGCAACGAAGCTGCACCGGCCAGGGCCGGTACTGCACCTCGCCCTCCGGCCGCGCGCGCATCGGCGCGCACGCCCAGCCCCGCCGCAAGCGGTTCAGCCACGACAAGCGCGCCGACCAGGCCAGCCAGCATCTGATGCCGCGAGTGCTGCAACGCCATGTGCAGCAGGCCGAACAGCAGCAGCAGCCGGATGGGCGGGATCCGGACGCCGCGCGTTAGACAGGCATAAAGCAGCGCCAGCAGCGCAATTTCCAGCGGCTGCGGGACCGAGAAATCCATACTGCGCCATTCGCCAATCGCGCCCAGGTGCTGCAGCAGCATCAAGCGTACCGGCAGCACCAGGCCATGCCACCCATAGGGTGTCAGTATCGCGGCGGCGAAAGCCCCCGAAAGGAACAATCCCCAGCCGCCTGCGGTGCGCCAGCGAGCGGCCGGGTTCGCAACCACTGCCTCCAATGCGAAGGGCAGCACCAACGCCAGGCCAAAGGCGAAGCCGCCATGCAGGTTGGCCCACAGAGTCATGACCGGCAGGAGCCAGAAAGACGGGACCGTGTTCCGACTCCGCGCGACCGCCAGCCCGGCCCCCCATAGCTCCAGTGCCGGCAGGGCCAGCACGTGTGGCCGGGCGAGCAGGCTCGAAGCACCGCACACGGTGGCGAAAACCAGCACGATCGCCGCTGCCTGCGGCGCCAGCCAGATCAGCAGGTGGCGCGCCAGCAACCCGACGGTGAGCGCCGCGGCCCCGCCGGTCAGCAGCAGCACGCCGGCAACACCGCTGAGCTGGTATGCCGTTGCCATCATCACTTCGGACAGCCACTCATGCGCCTGCCAGGGCGCACCGGCAAAAGTCCGGGAGAACGGGTCGGTCCATGGCACGGCGCGCTGCGCGATGATCCAGCGGCCGACGGCAATATGCGACCAGGTATCGCCGTCGTTCAGCATCTGCGGTGCGAACAGAACCACCGCGAACACGGCGCAGGCCGCCGCGATGGGCAGGGGGCGAACGGCGGCTATCGTGGGTTGGCCGGCGTGCGGCGCAGCGGCCTTGGCGGCGGCTGCACGACGACCGGCAGGCTGCCCGCCGGCAGCGATGTCCATTGCAACACGCCGCTCGCGGTCTGCGGCGTCACCACACGCGGCAATCCCGGTGGCGGATTGGCGGGGTCGTAGGACGGCAGTTGCAGGCGCACCTGGCGTGCGCCCTCGCCCAGGATGACCGCATAAGCGAGCTCCGCCGGCGGCAGGCGCGATCGCGCGAACGGCCAGACACCCTGCACCCGGCTGAGATAGGCAGCACCTCGAAGCGGCGAGGCGGAATGGTACATCGCGATCGCCATCTCCCACGATGCGCTCGACATCCGGTTCTGCGTCAGGATGCGGGCGGCAGCCCGGGCATTCACATCGGGATCGAAGGCCTCCTCCAGGTTCGCGAACGCCCGCGAGTGATAATACAGGTCAACCTGGAAGCAGCCGACGTCAATGAGTTCGACCCCCACAGCATACATGGCGCGTACCAGGCCGATCGCCTCCTGCTTGCTTGACAGGAAGTAGCCACGCCCGGCGGCGTTGACCGTCCAAGGCCACGGCATGGTCGCGCCGGCCGCTTCGTGATGACGCCCGCTCTCCACGATGCCAATCGCCGACAACACGCGCGACGGCAGGCTCCAGTCCGTCTCGGCTTTCACCGCGGCGCGGTCACAGGCATAACGCGGATCATCGGTCGGTGATGCCGCCCGAGCCCGACCGATCCCGACGCCGGACAAAGTGCCCGCCAGGCCCACCGCCAGGCCCATGGCGCATGATACAGCGATCCAGGGACGCCCCATCATAGCCCCGCCAGCACGGCACGCACCGTCAGCGGCCGTTGCTGCGGCGGCAAGGCCAGGGCAGCTTGCAGCAACTCACGCAATGATGGGCAGAACGCGGCCCTGGCAGCGTCCCGCCGCAGGCCTGAGAGCTCATCGAACTGCCCGGCGGCCTTTACCCGATCCAGCAGGTCCTTCATCGCCCTCTGCCGCAGGTCCGGATCCGGCGTGGGCATCTGCGCCGCAGTCGCGGCCTGCACCAGCCGCCCCCGCGCGGCGGCGACCGCCTGCAACATCGGTTCGGTCAGGACAAGTCCAGGATCATCCGGCGCTTCATGGGCGAACGCCCAGCAGGCTTCTGGGTTGGCGGCCTGCAGGCGACTCAGCAGGTCCGCGAGCTCGCTGGCGAACTGCGGCACCGCCTCGTCCGGCGTTCGCGGCAACAGCCGCACCAGGTCGGTCAGTCGTGGGGGTGGTGGAGCTGCTAGTGAGAGCAGAGCGGGCGACGGCTGCGCGTTGACGATCTTCAGCGCGCGCAACTCCTCCTGCGACGGGTACCACATGTCGCTGTGGGGCGTCCGCAACGCCCGGCTCACAAACGATGCCGGCAGGCCGACCTTATCATAGGCTGCCTTCAGCACGGCATTGGCATCGGCATCAGGAAACCCCGGCGCGCGCGCCTGATGGAATCCGAGCCGTGCGTCCGGCGCGAGGGAGCGGTGGACTCCGCCCATGAAGGCGATGGTGCACGCTGAAGCACAAAGGCGGCCGACGAACGTGTCCAGCCGGCGTTCCTGAATCAGTGCGGCGATCTGTATTGCCGGCTGCAGATTCCCACCCGGGCTTTCCAGCCAGACGGCGCGCACGTCCGGCGCGGAGGCGAGTAGCGCGATGACGTTCTGCGGCAAGGCCCAGGAATAGCTGCCGGATATCTGCATGACCGTGCCACCCGCCAGCAAACGAATCTGATACGGGATATCAAACTCACTCGTCGGCGTAGGCAACGCAGCCTGTGCCACGCCGAACCATGACAAGAGGGCTGGCAGCAAGCTGCACAACCACCGGATGTGGAACGACCGACGCAAGGCTGGTGAATGCTTTTCCGGGTACGGTATGGTGCTGCCGCAATAACAGATTGGCACCGCACGCGCCAAACTCTTCTTGCAAATTAGACATTTTCCGCTGAGAAAAATGACGGAGTGTTTCTGTGCCATTACAGGGGGGACCGATGCAGCCGCCGCCTTCAGCCCGACGCCGGGCTCGCCGTTCCGGCTCAGCCGGCCTGCGCCGTGGCGCAACGGTTGCAGCGGCCCTTGCGGTTACATCCTTGGTTAGCGGATGCGGCGGCTTTCGGGAGTCACAGGCCAACCGCACGCCATCACTGCGGGTCGCGGACGCGGCACTGCAATCCGGTGCCCCCGAGCTTGCGCTGCGCGTCGCTGACCTGATCCTGGCCAAGGATCCTAACAACGTACAGGCGCTCACTGCCCGCGGCGATGCCCTCTATGCGCTCGGTCAACGCGGCAAGGCCCGAGAGGCCTACAAGACTGCTCTGTCCGCCGACCCCAACGCCATCGGCGCGCAGGTCGGGCTCGGCCGGACGCTCGTCTCGTCGGATCCGGCCGCGGCCGAATCAATGTTCCTTGCCGCGTTGGAGCACGATCCGGATAATATTACGGCCCTGAACAATTTGGGCGTCGTACGCGACCTGCAGGGCAGGAACGCCGAGGCACAGACGGCGTATCGCCATGCACTCGACGTGTCGCCGGCCAGTGCGGACGTGCAAATCAACCTGGGCATGTCCCTGGCCGTCGCCGGCCGCAAGGATGACGCCGTGCTGGTGTTGCGCTCTGCGGCAGCCATGCCGGGCGCGGCGGAAGGTCTGCGGAAGGAGCTTGTCGCGGCACTGAACCTGGCGGGCGACGGCGCTTGGGCCACGACGGCGCTACGCGATGACAGGGGCTATAGCCTGCCGCCGGTTGGCCCCGGCAGCAGTCGGGTTGCGGTAGCCGCCACCCCGCGGCCTTCCATGCAAATGGCGGAGGCACCGCTGGCGCCGCTCACCGTCGCCCCTGTGGCCATGGCTCCGGTGTACATTGCGCCCTCAGCATCCGGATCGATGGCTATCGTTCCGTCTGCGGTGGCACCGCCCGTCATGGTCGCACGTAGCGACCAAACGATCACGGCACCGCCAACGCAAGTCGCGGAAGAGACCACGGCATCAGGCCCGCTGGTGGCCGCTCTGTCCGCGGCCGTCGCATCCGCGCCCAGCAGTGTCAGCAGCGCCCTGCTTGAGCCGCCACGTCCGGTCGTTACGCAAACTGTATCGGCTACCGCTGTCAGGGAACCGCTTGCGGCTGGTCCCGCGGCCATCATCGCACCTCCGGACGTGACGGCATCAGTGACGTCGCCGGCCCGTGAAACTCACGCCACGGTGGTCGCGGCTCCGACTGAGCCTGTGCCAGTCCCGCCGCTTCGCAACGACACAGCGCCGGAGGTGACGGGTGCTACGGCCGGCAGGAGTGCCGCCTCAGTCAACGTCGCACCGCCGGCTCATGATGGTAGGGATTTGGCAGCGCCAGTCCTGGTGCAGGCCCCCAGCACGCCGCCGTCGCGGGCAGCCACCCTGGCGGCGACAGCAGACCATTCCCCGGTTTCGGTGCCGGTCATTGTTGAGATGGCTGACCCGTTTGAAGCGCCGCCTGCGAAGGCGCCTCGTCCTGTCAAACAACCGGCTGCGGCGGCGTCCCGCCCACTTGCAGATGTGTCCAAACCTGCCACCGCTCAGCCGATCCGGGAACAGCCACAGCTGGTGAGCCGCCAGATGGCGGACGCAACGGCAGCGCCGCGTGCGCCGGCAAGGGCTGAGGGGAAGGCCGCACCCACCCCGCAAACCGCGGTGAATGCCGCGCCGGAGGCCGCCGCGCCGACCCGGCCCGTACTCCAACTGCCGTCCCCTGTTGCCGATGTCACGGCGCCGCCGGCTTTCACGGCTGCCGTCGAGCCGCAGGCGCGTGTCGCCGACATCGGTGCAAAGCCTGCACCGGTTGTGGCGCTTACCGTCCCGAAGGAGCGCGCGCCGGCCGTGTCGTTCAAGCCCGCCACCGCCTCCACGCCAGGAACGGTCGCATCGGTCGACGCTTGGCAAACGGCGCCGTTCGCGCCTCGAGCCACGACGGACCGGCTGCCATCCGGCTTTGGTCTTGAGGTCGACGCGGTTGCGATCGCAGGGCCCGCGCTGCCAACTACGCTTTCGGATGACATTGCCCGCTATGCCGCCGGCCATCCTTACACCAGGGTTGAGACGCCGCGCTCGGCGATGCCGACAGCCACGCGAGCGTCGGCAACCGGGAACGGCACGCCGTATGTGCAGATCGGCGTCTACAACTCCGGCGAGGATGCCATCGTTAATTGGGTCGCATTGACGCAGAAAGCGGGCGCGCTGCTGATCGACCGTCAGCCGACCGTCACACTTGATACGCTCAATGGGCGCCCGGCGTGGCTGCTTCGCACGGTAGGATTTGCCAACCAAGCCGAGGCCAACCGTTTCTGCCTGCAATTGAAAGTTGCCGGTCAGCGCTGCCTCACCGGATCAACGCCGTAGTGCTGCACTTCGAACGTCGGTTGCGGCTTGCGCCATCAGTCCGGCGACTTCGGGAGCGATAGCAGCCCGGCAGAGCATGATCCTGGCAGGGTGCTATGGAGCCGTGGTGAGCTTGCAGCCTTTCCATACGAGGTCACGATGCGCGGCGTGATCGCTGCGATGCGCAGCGGGTCGTTTCTGACAGAGCGTCGTGTCCTGCTGGGCGCAAGCCTATTGCTGGTGCTCGAGTTGCTGTTGCTCGCCATCGCCGTGGCCGCCAGCCACGGCGCGTTCGGCGGGGTCGGCAAGCCCAGCACGACCGACTTCATGAGTTTCTATGGGGCTGGCCGCGTGGTAAACGCCGGCACGCCTGCGCTGACCTACAATCATGATGTACATTGGGCGGCGCAACAAGCGACAAGCGGCGCCGAAACACCGTACATCTTCTTCTACTATCCGCCGGTCTATCTCCTGCTGTGCTCCATCCTGGCACGGTTACCCTATCTGGTGGCCTTTGTCGGCTTTCAGGCTTTGACACTGGCGATGTGCCTGGTGGTCGTGCGACAGATCCTCGACAAGCCACGCTGGTCCGTGATCGTGCCGCTGATTGGCTTCGCGCCGGCCGTCTGGACATTGGGTACCGGCCAGAACGCCTTCCTGACGGCAAGCCTCTTCGGTGCGGCAATGCTGTGGCTGGAACGGCGCCCGGTCGTGGCCGGCCTGCTCATTGGAGCACTTTGCTACAAGCCGCATTTCGGTCTGCTGATCCCGTTTGCCCTGGCAGCGGGTGGCTATTGGCGGGCGTTCGCCAGCGCCGCTGCGTCGGCGATCATGTTCTGCCTGCTTTCGGTGGTCCTGTTCGGATGGGAGACCTGGGCCGCCTATTTTACGGCCATGGCGGGATCGGAGTCCGTCTACGTCACCGGCCATCTGGACTTCGCGGCATTCATCACCCCGTTCGGGACTGCTCGGGCGCTGACCCTGGCCCCGAAATTCGCCTACGCCGCGCAGGCTGTCGCGACGCTGCTGGCCGCCGCAATCGTGAGTGTTGTGTGGTATCGACGCGTTTCGCTGCCGATCAGAGCCGCAGTGCTGACGGCCGCTACGCCATTCGCGATCCCCGTCGCGCTGATGTATGATCAGGTGATGTGCGGTATCGCCATGGCCTGGCTGGTACGCGCCGGGCGGGAGCGCGGCTTCCTGCCCTGGCACCGCGTCATCCTGGCAGCATTGTTCGTCTGGCCCTTATTCGCGCTGAACCTTGATCCGAAAACCTATATTTTGGCACCCCCGACCGTGACGGTCGGTGTGCTCGCATTGGCCCTGGCCGCCGCTCGGCAGGAATGGCGCATGCGACCTGCCGCACCTGCCCGCCTCGCGCAAACGGCAGCGTCGACAACGATCGGGTAACGCTGGGCATTGGCGGCAGCGTCGGGTCGCCCTTATAGAAACCGATCAGGTTTTTTGCGGACATCGAATTCGCTTGCTGCCGGGGTCGTCGGGCGATCGCCGGAGCCACTGCAGGTGTGTCGGCTCCGAATGGCGAAACTGGCCTCAGCGCGTGCCCCAGGCGTCTCAAGCCGCAGCACCTGCGCGCCCTGAAAGTCGCCCGCTGTCAGGGCGGCCGGTAGTCGCCCTGCGTAAATCTGGATCGGCAGTCCTACACATCATCTTGATAGTGCGGCTTCCAAAACCTCGTGGCGCGGTCACGGACCAATCTATGGTAGGCAACGCCGTAAAAATGCCGTTCGACAATAGTTGTCCACAGGTTTTTGCGTCCCGGCGCAAATACGGGCTTGCTGGCACGAAAGGTCACCTATACCGTATCTAGTAGTTAAGACCTCTCGGGGAACCAGTATATGGTATGGAACGAGGAATCGATCCTGCGCTTGAGGGAGTTGTGGGATCAGGGTCTTTCCACTGCCGAAATAGGCCGGCGACTTGGCGTCTCGAAGAACGCGATCGTCGGGAAGGCACACAGGCTGGATCTTACCGCCCGCCCTTCGCCCATCCGCCGGGAGCCATCCGTGCGTGTCGAACGCCCGGCCACACCCCCTCGCGTCGGTGGTCCAACACTCCCGCCGCTGGCAAGCGCCGTGGTGACCCCTGCGGTTGTCGCGACGGTGCAGCCACTCCGCCCCGCCCCGGTTGCAGCACCGGCACCTCGTCCCGTTGTGCCGCCGCCACACGTGGCGCCGCCGGTCCGCACCCTTGCCACTCCGTCGGCCCCACGCCGCACGCCCGCGTGCTGCTGGCCGATCGGCGAGCCCGGCAAGAAGGACTTCCGGTTCTGCGATGATGCGTCAGTCCCGGGAAAGCCGTATTGCGACGAACATGCGAAGCTGGCTTACGTCAAGATTCGCGACCGCAAGGAGGACGCTGCCTGACGGCGACTTGGCGTGGCGTGCGGCCCACCGCTATAAGGGCGCCGCATCCGCAGCCGAGATCACACGATGGCACCCGACATTTCCGCGACCACTACGCTTGACCCGGCCGTTCCGGCAGGGTCTGACGACCTTTATGAGGTCGCACGCGATTGCATGGTGAACAGCCAGATCCGGCCAAATCGGGTCAACGACCCGCGAATCATCGCGGCGATGCGGCGTCTCCCGCGGGAGCAATTCCTGCCAGAGAGCGTGCGGCACCTTGCCTATGTCGATGAAGACATTCCGTTAGGCAGTGGGCGCTTCATGATCGAGCCGATGGTGCTGGCCCGCATGCTTCAAGCCGCCCAATTGCAGGACAACGAGCGGGTGCTGGTTGTCGCAGCGGGTGCCGGCTACGGCGCCGCTGTGCTGGATGCCTGCGGCTGCAAAGTGTTCGCGCTGGAGGACGACCCCGATCTGATCCGCCTCGCGCGGACCGTGTTGCCACAGGTGGCGCCGGACGTAACGTTAGTGACCGGGCCACTTGCCGAAGGCTGCCCGGCCGAAGGTCCTTACGACCTGATCGTTATTGAGGGTGCGGTGCCGACAATTCCGCCGCATCTTGCCAACCAACTCAGCCCGCACACCGGGCGGGTCATCGGTATCCTGTGCGGCGATGGTCGCATCACTCAGGCCGTGATGGGGGACAAGACACCCGCCGGCCTGCGGAGCTACACGCTGTTCGATTGCGCGACGCCGGTGCTGCCATCGCTGCAGCCGGCGCCGGGGTTCCGGTTCTAGCCTTCCGCCGGGACCCAGCGACTAACTATTATGCTTCAAGAACAGTATATTAACGTGCACAATTTGAACCTCACGCGCGACATCTGTTCTGCGTATGCAAAAGGCAAGCTTACGCGCAAAAGCCACACTCCTCCAGCAATATGATCCGCTAACGCACACTTATTGCTGGGAATACTGGACAACGTGGTTCCAGTGGGGAGAATTATCCACAGGGTGCCGGCCGCCCGTCCCGGGCGGACGTTAACCAAATGCTAACTAAGCCAGCCGATAAAGGACCCGGCTCCGCCGGCATCCTTTGGGGGAGAGGTTACCAATGGGTCTGCGTCTCGGTCTGCTCATGAGCCTAGGCCTTACGGCTGCTTCGGCCGCCGCAGTGGCACAAACCGCGCCGCCGCCCGCACGGTCGGCGTCCACGCCGCCGAAGGCGCCCAGTTTTTCAGCGACCACGAAGTCCACCGCGCAGAAGCCGCCCAGGCGGCCAGTTGCCGATCCGACTGTTCCACGCACGCTGGCCGAAGCCTTGGCCGCGACCTACTCGAACCAACCCGCGCTACAGGCGGAACGGGCAAAGCTGCGGGCGACAGACGAAAACGTTCCGACGGCCCTGGCGGGGTGGAGACCAACCGTTGTACTGGCCGGCACCACCGGCTACGGCGATGGCCTCAACCGCCAGTTCCTCCGGACGGTCGGCCCGGGCGCCTGGACGAAGTCGCAGACCGACCGCCTGGTCGGCACGGCGCAGGCTACTGTCACGCAGAACCTCTATACCGGCGGCCGGACACAGGCGCAGGTTAACCGGGCGAAGAACCAGGTCTACGCTGAACGGGCGACGCTGCTGGCGCAGGAGCAGACCAGCTTCAACGACGCGGTGAACGCCTATGTCGGCGTGATCCAGAACAAACAGCTGCTCGCGCTGCAGGTGAACAATGAGCAGGTGCTCGCGAAGCAGCTCCAGGCGACCAATGATCGGTTCCGGGTCGGCGAAATCACCCGGACCGACGTTGCACAGGCCGAGGCTGCGTTGGAAGGCGCCAAGGCACAGCGCGAGACGGCCGAGGGCAACCTGCAGACCGCGCGCGGCACCTTCGTCCGTGTGATCGGCTTTCAGCCGCCGGATGACCTGATTGAGCCGCAGCCTCTGGCATTGCCGGTCCGCACTGAGCAGGACGCCAGAAACCTCGCCTCCATCAACAACCCGAATGTGTTGACGGCGATGTTCAATGATGCGGCGGCGAAGGACGCCATCGACGTGGCCTTCGCGCAGCTCATGCCGCAGGTCAGTGTGCAAGGGCAGACATTCCAGCAGCAGAACCAGGGTGCCCGCAGTTCGTCCGCGAACGGCTATGCGGTGATCGCGCAGGTCAGCGTCCCGGTCTACCAGGGTGGGTCTGAATACGCCGCCGTCCGGCAGGCCCGGCAGACGCAGCAACAAACCTCGCGACTGATTGAGGATGCCAGACGAACCGCGATCCAGGCTGCGGTGCAGGCCTGGGATACCTTGGTCGCGGCGAAAGCCTCGGCCGAGAGCACACGCGCGCAGATCCGAGCCAACGAAGTGGCGCTGGAAGGCGTCGAGCGCGAGGCGATCGTCGGCAGCCGGACCACGCTGGACGTCCTGAACGCGACACAGACACTGCTGAATTCCCGCACCACATTGGTGCAGAACCTGTCGCAGATCGTGATCGCTTCCTATCAGGTGGCCGGCGCGATTGGCCGCCTGACAGCCCGTGACCTGCATCTGCCAGTGCCACTGTACGACGACACCGCCTACTACAACGCCGTCAAGGATCGCTGGGCCGGGCTTGGAGACTACGCCACCAACCAGCCGGGCCGTTAGGTATGCAACAAGGGTGCAGATGACCGAACCCACGAAAGCGAATGGCCACGACAGCGCCGATCCATCGATGGAGGAAATCCTTGCCTCCATCCGGCGCATTCTGAACGACGACGAAGCGCCACCTGCAGCGGCGCCTGCGCCTGCCTCCAACTCGGAAGCAGCCGCCGAAGCGGATGAGGACGTACTGGTCCTGGACCGTTCGATGCTCGTCTCCACACCCGAGGATGCGGCGGAAGAACAGCCGCCAGTCGTAGAACCGCCTCCGGCGACGAATGGTGTCGCGCCTGACGCGATTGGTCTCGAGCCGTCTCCATCGACCGCAGAAAGCGACGCCGGGCCGACACCTGATACGGGTCTGCTGGCGCCGGCCGCGGCGGCGGCGGCGGCCTCATCAGTCGACGGATTGCTGCGTACGCTGGCCGCCAGTAGAGCCACCCAAGTCTATCGCGGCGGACCGACGCTGGAGGATCTGGTGCGCGAGGAAATCCGTCCACTACTAAAAGAGTGGCTGGACAGCCACCTGCCGGACCTTGTCGAACGGCTGGTCAGGGCCGAAATTGAAAGGGTCGTCGGCCGCGCGGTTTCCTGATAGGAGCCGCCGTTCCGGCCCGGGCCCCCGGGCCCGCCCAACCTGACGCAATTAGACGAGACACCGATGACCCTGGACAGCCGGTTCGCACCCGCGGACGTGGAACCCCGCCTCTATGAGGACTGGGAGAAGGACGGCAGCTTCGCCTGCGATCCGACGTCCAACGCACAGCCTTATACGATCATGATCCCGCCGCCGAATGTCACCGGCAGCCTGCACATGGGCCACGCGCTGACCTTCACCATCCAGGACACGCTGATCCGCTGGCGGCGCATGCAGGGGCGCGATGCGCTATGGCAGCCGGGAACCGACCACGCCGGCATTGCTACGCAGATGGTCGTGGAGCGCCTGCTGGCGACCGAAGGCAAGGACCGGCGCGAACTCGGCCGCGACGGATTCCTAGAACGTGTCTGGCAATGGAAGGCGGAATCCGGCGGGACCATTACCCGGCAGTTGCGCCGCCTCGGTGCTTCGCTGGACTGGCCGCGCGAACGCTTCACCATGGATGACGGCCTGTCCGCCGCGGTGAAGGAGGTGTTCGTTACGCTCTACCGCCAGGGGCTGATCTACCGCGACCGTCGTCTGGTCAATTGGGACCCGAAGCTGCAGACCGCGATCTCCGACCTCGAGGTCGAGAACCGCGAGATGAAAGGCTCGCTCTGGTACCTGCGCTATCCGGTCGAGGGCGAGGCCGGCCGATTCATCGTCGTGGCGACGACGCGGCCCGAGACAATGCTGGGCGACACCGCCGTGGCGGTGCATCCGGAACACCCGACCATGGCGGGGCTGATCGGTAAGCGTGCGATCCTGCCGCTGGTGGGCCGGGCCATTCCCATCGTCGCGGACACCTACGCCGATCCGGAGAAGGGCACTGGCGCGGTAAAGATCACGCCGGCGCACGACTTCAACGATTTTGAGGTCGGCCGCCGGCACGATCTGCCGATGCCGTCGGTGCTGGACAAGCAGGCCAATGTGACGCTGGCCGAGATCGAGGACGCGCTGCGCGCGGTGCCCGGCGTGGCCGATCCGGCATTCGTCCGCAGCCTGGCCGGCCAGGCACGCTTCACCGCGCGGTCGAACATCGTCAAGGAACTGGAGCGGCTGGAGCTGCTGGAGAAGATCGAGCCGCATACCAACACGGTGCCGCATGGCGATCGTGGCGGCGTACCGGTTGAGCCGCTGCTGACGACGCAGTGGTACTGCAATGCAGGAGTGCTGGCGAAGCCGGCAATCGAGGCGGTCGAGACCGGCAGGACAGTGTTCGTCCCAAAGCAGTGGGAGAACACATTCTTTGCCTGGATGCGCGACATCCAGCCCTGGTGCATCTCCCGCCAGCTGTGGTGGGGCCACCGCATCCCCGCCTGGTATGGCCCGGACGGTGAGGTGTTTGTCGCCATGGACGAGGCCGAGGCACGGGACTTTGCGCGCAAGCACTACGGCCGCGACGAAGCGCTAAGTCAGGACGAGGACGTGCTGGACACGTGGTTCAGCTCCGCGCTGTGGCCATTCTCCACGCTCGGCTGGCCAGAGCAGACGCCGGAGCTGGATCGTTACTACCCCGGTGACGTACTGGTCACCGGATTCGACATCATCTTTTTCTGGGTTGCCCGGATGATGATGATGGGCCTGCACTTCATGAAGGACGTGCCATTCCGCACCGTCTACATCCACGGCCTGGTGCGCGATGAGAAGGGACAGAAGATGTCCAAGTCGCGCGGCAACGTCATTGACCCGTTGGAACTGATCGACAGCTACGGCGCCGATGCGCTGCGATTCACCATCTGCGCCCTCACCGGCCCCGGCCGCGACGTCAAGCTGGGCGCATCACGCGTGCAGGACTACCGCGGCTTTGTCACCAAGCTGTGGAACGCCGCCCGTTTCTGCGAGATGAACGGTGTCAGGATCGACCCCGCCTTCGATCCGGCGAAGGCTGAACTGCCGCTGTCACGTTGGATTCTCGACGCCACCAACACCGCCGTCGCGGAAGCAAGCGAGGCGCTGGAGGCGTACCGCTTCGATGAATATGCGGGCGCTTGCTATCGTTTCGTCTGGAACAATTTTTGCGACTGGTTCCTGGAGTTCGCCAAGCCGCTGCTCGCAGATGGCGCTGATCCGAAGCACGCTGCCGAAATCCGCGCTGTCGCGGCGCATGTGCTCGGGCTGACGCTGCGGCTACTGCATCCGGCCATCCCGTTTGTGACCGAGGAGCTATGGGATCGTTTCGGCTATGGTGAACCCGGCAGCCTGATCAGTGCCGACTGGCCAAGCCAGGTCGAAGTGTCCGGAGCCGGTGAGGCGCGGGCGGAACTCGACTGGGTGATACGGCTTATCACCCTGGTGCGCTCGGTCCGCAGCGAAATGAACGTGCCGCCGTCCAAGCCCTCGCCCGTGTTGCTGCGCGATGTGCCCGCCGAGGCACTCGGCCGCGTCGACCGCTGGTTGGAGGCGATCCGTCGCCTGGCGCGCGCGTCTGACGTTCAGGCGATGGACGGTGACGTCCCGCGCGGTTCGGCGCAAGCCGTGCTGGATGAGACCACCGTGGTGCTGCCGCTGGAAGGACTGATCGACCTGGCCGCCGAGCGCGCCCGGCTGGCCAAGGATCGCGACAGGCTGGTGGCCGACGCTGCAAAGACCCGGCAGAAGCTGGCGAATGCCGACTTCGTCGCGCGCGCACCGGAAGAGGTTGTTGCGGAGAATCGGGAGCGATTGGCTGCCGCGGAGTCGGAGATTGATCGCCTCAACGCTGCGCTGGCGCGCCTGGAGTAGGAGCTGCTGACCTGGCCAACGGTGACTCACCGCGATGGTACGCGTCGCATCGGCCCGGATCATCAACCGACCCGGCCGGCGGCACGCGACACTTCGACGACTGCCGCACGGCCAGTCACACCCGAACGGACAGCATGAAGGCACCGACTCTTGCACAGCACATAAGGCGTGCCCATATGGCGGCTAATTAGGCCGGATTAACGCATTGGATTGACGCGGCAGCGCGGCCTTCCTATTAATGAGTTCCCTCCTGAACGCTGGGCTGGCCCGGGACACCCCTGCGCGCCGCCCGATGCGACCTCAAAACCGGCTTCGATCACTTGGGCACGCTGCCCGAACTCCGTTCGTCTGATCAGGCCCCCACTGTACCCGCTCGTCCGAGGCCCATGCATGCATCTCGCTGAACTGAAGAAGAAAACGCCAGCCGAACTGGTGAATTTCGCCGAGTCCCTCTCGGTCGAAAACGCATCCTCGCTGCGCAAGCAGGACATTATGTTCGCCATCCTGAAGAACCTGGCGGACAACGATCAGGTCATCCAGGGCGAAGGCACGTTGGAAATCCTGCCCGACGGGTTTGGGTTCCTGCGCAGTCCCGAGGCTAATTATCTGCCAGGGCCCGACGACATCTATGTCAGTCCCAGCCAGGTTCGCCGATTCGGCCTGCGCACCGGCGACACGGTTGACGGTCAGATCCGGGCGCCGCGCGAGGGTGAGCGTTATTTCGCCCTGGTGAAGGTCGACACGGTCAATTTTGAGCCACCGGAGTCGGTGCGCCACCGCGTCAACTTCGACAATCTGACGCCGCTGTACCCGGAAGAGCGGCTAAAAATGGAAGTGGAAAACTTCCAATCCGTCGCCAAGGGGCCGACCAAGGATTTCACGCCACGGGTCATCGATCTGATCAGCCCGATCGGCAAGGGTCAGCGCGCACTGATCGTTGCGCCGCCCCGCACCGGCAAGACGGTGATGTTGCAGAACATTGCCACCGCTATTTCCGCGAACCATCCGGAAGTCTTCCTGATCGTGCTGCTGATCGATGAGCGCCCGGAGGAAGTCACGGACATGGCGCGCAGCGTGAAGGGCGAGGTCATCGCCTCGACGTTCGACGAACCCGCCACACGGCACGTGCAGGTCACCGAAATGGTGCTGGAGAAGGCCAAGCGCCTTGTGGAGCACAAGCGGGACGTCGTGATCCTGCTCGACTCGATCACCCGCCTTGCCCGCGCTTACAACACGGTCGTGCCGTCATCCGGCAAGGTGCTGACGGGCGGCGTAGACGCCAACGCCCTGCAACGGCCGAAGCGGTTCTTCGGTGCTGCCCGTAATATTGAGGAAGGCGGCTCGCTCACCATCATTGCCACCGCGCTGATCGATACCGGCAGCCGCATGGACGAAGTGATCTTTGAAGAGTTCAAGGGCACCGGCAACTCGGAAATCATTCTTGACCGGAAACTGTCGGACAAGCGGACGTTCCCGGCAATCGACATCACCAAATCCGGCACCCGCAAGGAGGAATTGCTGGTTGAGCGGAGCGTCCTTTCTAAGATGTGGGTGCTGCGCCGCATCCTCAATCCGATGGGCACCGTAGACGCCATGGAGTTCCTGTTGGACAAGCTGAAATACAGCAAGACCAACAACGATTTCTTTGATGCGATGAACACCTGATCCGGTGGCGCCCGGTGGCACGACGTAGACTCGTCAGCTGACGGCTACGTCGTTTTCGCTTGTGTAAGAACAGGATGCGTTTCAGCGTCCGGTGTCAGTGTTCAAAACGCAGATCGACGACCGCCTTTCCACCACGCATGCGGCTCGAGATGCTGGTGGCGACGCGCCGGAGCAGATACGCCGCGAGCCGCCGCGGCCCGTCCTCATGATCGGCAATCTCATCCGGGCTAGGCCTTCGGTCGACCATCGGCAGCATGTCGCCGGTATATTGTAGTTGCATGTTCAGATTGAACTCGTCGAAGCTGACCGACAGTTCCATGGGACCACGCGGATTGCAGTAGTGCACGACGGTGCCAGCCAGTTCCTGCGCGGCCCATTCTGCCTTCTTCACCACATCCCGCATGGCGCCCCACCCGGCGCCGCGCCCTTCAATGAAGCGCGCCAGCGCTTCCAGGTCCGGCATCTCGGGATCCAGCACGATCAGCGTGCGCTGGCGCTGGCCGATGCGAAAGCACAGGTTCAGCAGGAAACCAATGGCTGTGCCGAACACCAGCGCTGACACGGTCAGCGGGTGAATCCATCCGGGCATCTCGTTGAACGCCGCGGGAAATGCTTCGACCGCCACGCCGCCCATGATTGACAAGCCGACGACCAGCGTCTTGCGGGTGTCGTACAGGCGGGCGGCGATCGCCTCCATGCCACTCTTCAGGATGGTGCAGCTTGAGAACAGCAACGTGGCACCGACCACCGAGTCCGGCGCCAGTACCAGGAACCGGGTAAACATTGGCAGGAACGCCATCAGCACGAAGATCGCGCTGGTGGCATAGGCAACCCGGCGGCTTGCTACACCGGTCGCAGCGGTCAGACCGACCGAGGAGGCGCTGACATTCACTGCGAACACCGAACAGATGCCGGCAGCTATGACGGTCAGGCCATCGGCCAGAACGCCACGGCTGATCGGCCTCATGTCCGGACGTTTCCAATCGTCATCCAGCATGCGCTGGCTCGCCGTCAGTAGCGCTGCACCCTTCAGGCCATTGGCCAGAGCGGCTATCACAAAGGGCAGCATCAGCGCCGGGCTGAAGGACCACCCAAAATGCGAGGTCCCAGGCGCTGATACCAACGGCAGGTCGGCCAATTGCACCAGGCTCTCCCACGGCAGCACCCCGAGGGGAATTGCAATAATATAGCCCACGGCCGTGCCGATCAGGCCACAGGAGAGGCCGATGACGCCCTTGCTCCAGACATTGGTGCCGGCCATCACCGCGAGCGTCAGGCCGGCGACGATCCAATGCCCAGCGGCCGGCGCGCCGCCCGTTGGCTGCAGCAGGTAGCGCAGGCCGACGACGCCATTCGACATGCCGACCAGGAACACCACGACGCCGGCGAGTTCCGGCGGCAGCAATGCGCGCATACGGTTCAGGCCGCGTGACAGCATGACCTGCACGATGCCGCCGAATATCGTCATGCCGGACAGCAAAGCGAGGCCGCCGATCCGTACCGCTTCCAGCGACGGCCCCAAAAAAATTGCCGTCATGACGCTCGGTGCCAAGTAGCCGCTGCCGATCGGACCGCGCGGCAGCGCCTGCAACGTTGTGCCGAGTGCCAGCACCAACATGCCCCAGGCCTGCATGTTGTCGGCTTCGGTGTCCGTAAGATGGCCCTCTCGCGCCATGATCAGCGGGTAGATCAGAAAGCTGGAGACGACGGCGATGTACTGGAATGCATTGCCGATGACGACCGACAGCGGGGGTGCGTCCCCCGGCATGTACTGCATCGCAATCGGCTTACGTGCTGCATGGGCCGATTCGCTCATGTCCTCCCCGCCGCCGGCCGCTGCCCCGGCGCGTTACCGTAGCCGGCGCGTTACGCGCGCTTGGCACCGCATTCTGACCGGTACAGACGCGGCTTTGATGCGCCTGGCGGATCTCGGGCTATCCATCGCGCAGACGGATCGGACACACAACGGAATTCTGGTGCTGGTCCAACGTGACCGGGGTCGTCGCGCCCATCAAGCCGCACTGTGTCCACGCGCCTGTTCCCGCAGGTCGAATTTCTGGATCTTGCCGGTCGACGTCTTTGGCAGGGCGCCGAACGTGACGTAGCGCGGGCACTTGTAGTGAGCCAGATGCTGGCGGCACCAGGCGATGATGTCCGCCTGCGTCACCGATGGCGCATCCGGCTTCAGCGTGATGAAGGCCTGCGGCGTCTCGCCCCATTTCTCGTCGGGCCGAGCGACCACAGCCGCTTCCATTACCGCTGGGTGCTTGTACAGCACCTCCTCCACTTCCAGCGACGAGATGTTCTCGCCGCCGGAGATAATGATGTCCTTGGCCCGGTCCTTGATTTCAACGTAGCCGTCCGGGTGCATCACCGCGAGATCGCCGGTATGGAACCAACCACCGGCAAAGGCTTCGCCAGTTGCAGTTGGATTCTTCAGGTAGCCCTTCATTACGGTGTTCCCGCGCAGCATGAGTTCGCCCATGGTGGCGCCGTCCGCGGGCATGGCTTCCATGGTGGTTGGGTTCATCACCGCGGCTTCCTCGATCATGGGCGTGATCACGCCCTGCCGTGACATGAAGGCCGCCTTATCATCGATCGGCATCTCGTCGAGACCTGGCTGCCAGAGGCAGACTGTCGAGGGACCGTAGGTTTCGGTAAGGCCGTATAGGTGCGTAACGGCGAAGCCCATGGCCTCCATCTGCGCGATGACCGTGGAGGGCGGAGCGGCACCGCCGGTGGCGATCTTCACGCGCTGCTGGAAGCTCCGCTTCGCTGCAACCGGCGCGTGGATCAGCATCGACAGCACCACCGGCGCGCCGCACATATGGGTCACGCCATGGTCGGCAATGGCCGCGAAGATCGGCGCCGGCTCGACACGGCGCAAACACACATGCGTGCCGCCGGCCAGCGTCACCGCCCAGGTATAGGTCCAGCCATTGCAGTGGAACATCGGCAGCGTCCACAAGTAGACGCTCTGCGGCGACAACTGGAACGTCAGCGCATTGGCGCATGCATTCAGGTACGCGCCGCGATGATGTGCCACCACGCCCTTCGGATTTCCGGTGGTGCCGGAGGTGTAGTTCAGCGCAATCGCCTGCCATTCATTATCCGGCAGCAGGACAGGATGCGCCGGGTCACCCGTGGCGACGAAGTCCTCATATTCGACGGATCCGACCCGCTCGCCGCCCGGGGCGTCGTCGATGTCGATAACCAGCAGTTTCACGTCCGAGACCGCCGGTCGCATGACCTTGGCGAACTCGGTATCGGTCAGCACCACCTTCGACTCCGAATGCCGCAGGATGAAGCCCACCGCAACTGCGTCCAGCCGGATGTTGATCGAGCACAGCACCGCGCCGAGCATGGGGACCGCGTAGTGGGCTTCCAGCATCTGCGGCGTGTTGGGCGCCATGATAGAGACGGTGTCGCCCTTGCCGACCCCGGCGCGTGCCAACGCCGAGGCCAGCCGCCGCGTCCGCTCCAGAAACTGCGCGTAGGTGAAGCGGCGGTCGCCGTGGATGACGGCGGTGCGGTTCGGATAGATGCGCGCGGCGCGCGTCAGGAAGGAAACCGGCGAAAGCGGCACGTAATTGGCCGGCGTGCGATCGAGGTTTTGGTCAAAGATCGACATGGTACTCACCTGGAGCGTTATCCGTGGGCTCGCCTTGGACCGGTCCGCTGGACCGGGCGGCGAAGCTATGGCACAGCCGCGGCGATATGTCGCGCGCGGCGCCCCACGCCGCCGGGCGGTGCTGACCGCCCGCCGCGCGCGGACCAGACGGGAGAACACGCCATGCCGGACTTCCTCAAGATTACGGTCGAGGACTACGTCGCCACCGTGCAGATGAACCGGCCGCCAGTGAACGCGCAGCACACGCCGTTCCGCGAGGAGATCATCGCCGCGTTCGACGGCTTCAGCGACCGTGACGATGTGCGGGTGGCAATCCTGACCGGGTTCGGCAGCATGTTCTCGGCCGGCGCCGATATGAAGGCGCGGCCGCAGAGCGGGGAGCCAGGCGAATACTGGGCGTTCAACCGCTATGTGCGGGAGATGTTCAACGCCATCCATGAATGCGCCAAGCCGGTGATTGCCGCGGTGAACGGCCCGGCGCTCGGCGCTGGCTTCGGTCTGGTGGCGGCATGCGACATCATCCTGGCTTCGGACAACGCGGTCTTCGGGATGCCGGAGATCGATATCGGGCTAATGGGCGGCGCTACCATGCTGCAGGAATTCTTCGGCAAGTCCCGCGCGCGACGGATGTTCTTCACGGGCTGGCGCGTGCCGGCGGAAGAACTCTACCGCACCGGTGTGATCGAATGCGCGGTGCCGCTGGAGCAGTTGATGCCAGAGGCCATGAAGATCGCGGCCGACATCGCGTCCAAGAGCCCGTTGGCAATGCGCTACGCCAAGCAGTCGATGAATGTTACGATGCACATGCCGCCCCGCGACGCCTATCGGTTCGAGCAGGGCATGACCGTGGCGCTGTCAAAGTCCGAGGACGCGCGGGAGGCACGCGAGGCGTTCTTTGAGAAGCGCAAGCCGGTGTGGAAGGGACGATAGGCGCGGACGCCGCGCTGCCAACGTCGCCTTCATTCTGCTAAACTGAGACCAGGCGGCGGCAGAGCCGCGGCCGGAGGTGATGATGGCTGACGGCGATCTATACGAAACGGACATCCTCGCCTGGTCCGAACAGCAGGCGGCGGCGCTGCGTGAACTGGCGTCGCGCCGCGACCTGCCAAACGCCCTCGACCTCGCCCATGTCGCGGAGGAAATCGAAGACGTGGGGTTAAGCGAACTCAATGGGGTGAAAAGCCATATTCGGCTCATCCTCGGCCACCTCGTAAAGTGCTGGGCCGACACGGACGCCCAAAGCGTCCGCCATTGGATTGCAGAAATCGGCAACTGGCAAAGCGATCTTGCAGATCGGTTCTCGCCGAGTATGCAGCAGCGGATTGATCTTGATGTCCTGTGGCGGAGAGCGCTTCGCCAAGCAGAATTGGATTTGCAGGAGCAGGATCGAACTGATGCTCTAACGGCCCTGCGACGGCTTACGTCCAATAACACATGCCCGATAGCTCTGGACGATATCCTGTCGGAGCAGATTTCGCCAACAGATCTCGTTGACCGATTGCGCGCTGCCCTGCCCCGCTGACCGTCCGCCCCTGACCGTCCGCCCCTGGCCTGCCGCGTCGTTTCAGAGCACACTGGGCGCCAATACGGACCCGGAGGGACGCAATGCGGCAAATGGTGATGGTTGGCTTCCTGCAGGCGCAGAACTGCACGACCCTGGCGAGCGCCTGGCGCCATCCCGACGCCCGCACTGATTTTACCACCGCTGCCTACTTCCAGAAGATCGGCCAGGTGCTGGAGGAGGGTAAGTTCCATCTGGGGTTCTTCGACGACCGGCTGGCGATGCCCGACATCTACGGCGGAAACCCAGCCGAGGTCGTCGCCAATGGTGTCCGTGTGGTGAAAATCGACCCGGTTGTGACCCTCATGGCGATGGGCTTTGGCACGCGCTACCTCGGCATCGGCTCGACCGCATCCACCACCTATTATGAACCGTTCGATGTCGCCCGCCGCTTCCAGACCGCCGACCTGATGCTGGGCGGGCGGGTCGCCTGGAACGTCGTCACCTCGGTGAACGATGGCGAGGCGCAGAACATGGGCCGTGACGTCCATATGGACCACGATCTGCGTTACGACCGCGCCGACGAGTTCATGGAGATCGTACTCGGCTGCTGGGACGGCTGGGAGGACGATGCGCTTGTCGTCGACAAGAAGTCCGGCCTGTTCGCCCATCCGGAGAAGGTTCACCGGCTGGAGTACGAGGGAAAGTTCCTGAAGTCGTCAGGCACCTTCACCGTCCCGCGCTCGCCGCAGGGTCATCCGGTGATCATCCAGGCCGGCAGCAGCAACCGCGGCAAGACCTTCTCGGCACGCTGGGCGGAAACCGTTTTCGTTGCGTATCCCGATCTGGAAGACGGCAAGAAGCAGTATGCCGAACTCAAGGCCGAAGTGGCGCGGCTGGGCCGCGACCCCGACCTGATGACCGCCAACACCATCGTCTACCCGGTCGTTGCGGAGACACGCTCCGAAGCCGAAGACAAGATGGCGCTGATCAACTCGCTGTACAAGGAGGTCGACGGCCTCTCGCTGCTATCGGAAGCGCTGAACTTCGACTTCAAGACCAAGGGCATGGACGAGGCCTTCACCAGCGAGGAATTGCAGGGAATGTCCGGCATGCAGGCGATGCGCGACCGCGTCATGAAGGTGACCGGCCGCAACCCGACCGTGCGCGACTTCCTGGAGGTGACTCGCCGCGGCCGTCCGCGCGAAACGGCCGTTGGCAGCGGCAAGGACGTCGCGGACTACCTGGAGCAGTGGTTCACTGAACGCGCCTGCGACGGGTTTGTCGTCGCCGGCACACACACGCCGGGCACGTTCGAGGATTTCGTCCGTTTCGTGGTGCCCGAACTGCAACGGCGCGGGCTCTATCGTAAGGATTATGCTGGAGCGACGCTGCGCGAGAACCTCGGCCTGTCGAAGCCGGCGCGCGGCGCGTGGAAGCTGAGGGCCTGACACAGCGTCCGACGCAACTACCAGCGGCAAGGATCGTTCTGCGTCCACCGGTGATGGTGAGGACGCATGAGCACATCCAGCCGCCTTGAGGAACTGAAGCAGGACGTGGCCGCCCACACCGGCCCGACGGAGGCGCAGCAGCGCGCAAGCGACGCCAAGCTGAATCGCGGCCGCTCGGCAGACACGCCGACGCAGATTCCCGCGGCGGGCTGGAAGGACATCGCACTCCGCACCTACAAGGAGATCGGCGAGAACAATCTCTTCCTCGTCGCCGGCGGGGTCACGTATGCCTTGCTGCTGGCGATGTTTCCCGCGCTTGCCGCTTTGGTCGCGCTCTACGGCCTGCTGTTCAACCCGGCACAGGTCGAGCAGCAGATCAACAGCCTATCTGCCGTACTGCCGCCGCAAACTACGGAACTGGTCGGGACCGAACTGCACAATCTGGTGGAGGCGTCCGGAAAATCGTTGGGCATCGGGGCAATCGTCGCGCTGCTGCTCGCGCTCTGGAGTGCCTCGCGCGGCATGAGCGGCCTGATCACCGCCTTCAATATTGCCTATCGCCAGCAGGAAAGCCGCAGTTTCATCCGCTTCAATATGATTGCCCTTGGCCTGACGATCGCGGGACTGGTCGGCGGCGTCATTATCATCGCGTTGGTCGGCGTTCTGCCAGCAGCCATCCAGTTTGTTGGCCTGGGCGTGATCCTGAAATGGGTGATCCTGATTGTGCAGTGGCCGATCCTGATTGCCGTCGTGATGGTGTGCCTCGCGGTGCTGTATCGCTATGCGCCCAACCGCAGCCCGGCTAAGTGGCGGTGGGTTTCTCCCGGCGCAATCGTGGCCACCATCCTGTGGCTGATCGGCTCGATCGGCTTCTCCATCTATGTCTCCAACTTCAACTCCTACAACGCCACGTACGGATCGCTCGGCGGCGTCGTGATCCTGCTGACATGGCTGTATCTGTCATCCTTTGTCGCGCTGCTGGGCGCTGTCATCAATGCCCAGGCTGAACGCCAGACGCGCCACGACTCCACGGAGAAGCCGGACCAACCATTGGGGCAACGTGGCGCCTACGCCGCCGACACGGTGGGCGAGACCACCGGGTAGGCACCGAGGCATCCGCTGACATTACTGCACCGCCGCCACCATCCGGCGGAATCGCAGCATGGCTAGCACCAGGAACACAGCACCGGCGAATGCAACGAACACAAAGTCGCGCCACACGACCTCAAAGCCCGCCCCGCGATAGAGGATCGCCTGCGAGAATGAGACGAAATGCGCCGCCGGCGAAAATCGCATGATCTTCGCCAGCCAGTCCGGCATGCTCTCTAGCGGTGTATTGCTGCCTGACAGCAGCATCAGCGGCAGGAAAACCAGCAGAAACAGCAGGCCAAGTTGCGGCATGGAACGGGCGACCGTGCCCAGATAGATGCCGATCGCCGTCGTGAAATAGAGATATAGCGCAGAGCCGAACAGAAAGAGCGGGATTGATCCGGCAATCGGCACCTGCAGCACGCCACGAACGACAAAGTAACAGGACAGGCCGGTCGCGATAAGTATGACCAGGGAGTTGGCCCAGATCTTCGACATGGCGATCTCGAAGGGCGTCACCGGCATCACCAGCAGGTGATCCATCGTACCGTGCTCACGCTCCCGCACCACCGCCGCGCCGGCGAGCACGATCGCCAGCATGGTAATGCTGTTCAGGATACCCATGACGCTGTTGAACCACGCAGTCTGCGCGTTCGGATTGAAGGCGATACGGACCACCAGGTTGATCAGCGGCGCCGGCACTGTATCCGTCTGCGTGATGAATCGCTCGATTTCGGTGCTGATGATCTGCGTTGCATAGGTGGCGCCCAGGCCGGCCTGGATCATCGCGGTCGCATCGACATTCAGTTGCAGCGCGGGACGGCGCCCTGCCAGCACGTCACGCTCAAAATACGGCGGGATATCCAGGATGAACGTGTAGCGGCCCGCATTCATCAACGGCACGATATCGCGTTCCTGTACGGGTTCGGGCGTTTGAAAGTACGGTGGCAGGAAGGCGCGGGCGATGTGGCCGGACAATTGGGAATGGTCTTCGTCAACAATGCCGACCGAGGCGTTCACCACCTCCTGCGTGCTGCTCTGCGACTGTGCGATGATGGCGAAGGAGAAGCTGTAGATTACCAGCCCCAGCAGCGTGTAATCGCGCAGGAAGCTGCGCAATTCCTTCGTGCCAAGCCAGAAGATGTTGAGGAAGGTGGTCATCAGCGCTCCTGCTTGCGCAGCAGCATCAGGCTGAGCGACCACAGCACCGGAACGAACAGTGTCAGGATCAGCAGGTTGGTTCCGAGGTCGGCAAAGCCGAGGCCCTTGGTAAAAGCTCCGAGGCTCACCGGCAGATAGTAGCTCATGGGGAACAACCGCCCGAGCACACGGCCGAGGCCCGTCAGCGATGAGACCGGCACCAGCATGCCGGAGAACATGGTCGCCGGCAGTACGGTCAGAATCGCGGTGCCGAATAACGCGGCAATCTGTGTGCTGGCGAAGGCCGAGATCAGCATGCCATAGCCGGTCGTGGCGGTGACGTAGATGACAGTGGCCAGCAGCAGTGTCAGGAAGCTGCCCTTCAGCGGTACCTGGAAGACAAACAGCGCCATCAGGAACAGGATGAAAAAGTTCACCAGCGCCAGCCCGATATACGGTACTTGCTTGCCCAGCAGGAACTCCAGCCGTGTCACCGGCGTGACGTATAGATTCGTGATCGAACCGAGTTCCTTCTCCCGCACGATCGCCAGCGCCATCAGGATGGCCGGGAAAAGCGCCAGCATCATCGACATGGTAGACGGCACCATGGCGTAGACGCTCTCAAAATTCTGGTTGTATTTCAGGCGGACCTCCACGCGCGCCGGCGCCTTCTCCGCGGACGGGTTCATTGCCACGGCAGGATCGGCAAGATAAAGCAGGTGCATGCCCTGCAGATAACCGCGAATCGTCTGTGCAACGAATGGACGGGCGCCGTCGAGCCAGGCGGCGACCTCGGTTGGACGACCGCGTGCGATGTTGCGGCCAAAACCAGGAGGAATCTCGATGGCGCAGTCGATTTCGCCGCTCGCCAGCCGCCGATCCATCTCCGCGTAATCTGCCAATGGCGGCTTCTCGACGAAGTATGCCGACCCCCTCACCTCTTCCAGATACGCCCGGCTTTCGTGCGACCTGTCGTGATCCAGGACGGCAAACTTCAGTTCGTTGACATCCGTCGAGATGCCGAAGCCGAAGACCAGCAGCAGGAAGGCTGTGCCGAACAGGGCAAAGCCGAGCCGGATCGGATCACGCAGCAACTCCAGTGTTTCCCGGATTGTGCAGGCCGTCAGGCGCAGCAGGCTGAAGCCGCGCGCCGGTGCGGCATGCGCTACCGGCGGCGGGGGAGCAACGACGTCCACCTCCTGCGTGGTCTGTGCCTTTGTGGCTTCCTCCAGATAGGCGATGAACGCTTCCTCCAAGGACGCGGCGCCGCGCCTGGCCACCAGCCCGGCCGGCGTGTCCGTCGCCAGTACGCGCCCGGAGTGCATCAGCGAGATGCGATCGCAGCGCTCTGCCTCATTCATGAAATGAGTGGAAACGAAGATCGTCACCCCCTCATTACGCGACAAACCGATCAGCAACTCCCAGAACCGGTCGCGCGCGACCGGGTCCACGCCCGATGTCGGCTCGTCCAGGATCAGCATCTCCGGCCGGTGCACGATTGCAACGGCGAGCGACAGGCGCTGGCGGATACCCAGCGGCAGATCCTCGGCGCGCTGGTCGACGTGCTCCTCCAACCCAAAGCGGGCAATGAGATCAGCGATACGGGCGCGTGCATCAGCCGGCTTCAGATGGAACAGCCTCGCGTGCAGATCGAGATTCTGCCGCACTGTCAGTTCGGTGTACAGCGAGAAAGCCTGCGACATGTAGCCGACCCGCATCCGGGCTTGCAGGTCGCCCGCTTCCAACGGTTGGCCGAACAGCAGCGCCTCGCCTTCAGTCGGCGGCAGCAAGCCTGTCAGCATTTTCATCGTCGTCGTCTTGCCGCAGCCGTTGGAGCCGAGGAAGCCAAAGATTTCGCCGCGTTCAATCTTGAAGCTGACATGGTCCACCGCGGTGAAATCGCCGAAGCGGCAGGTCAGGTCGCGGGCAACAATGACGGGCTCGCCGCCGTCCAGGTTCGGCCGCGGTGGAATGGTCAGCGCCACGCGACCGCTTCTGTCAGCCTCGGGCAGCAACGCGATAAACGCTTCCTCGATCGTCGCAGTACCCGACTGATGCTTCAGCGCTTCGGGTGTGCCCGTGGCGACCACCTTGCCGTCATTCATTGCCACCAGGAAGTCAAAGCGCTGCGCCTCTTCCATATACGCGGTGGCGACGAGCACGCTGATGTTGGGCCGGCGCGCCTTGATCCGGTCGATCAGGTCCCAGAACTGCCGGCGGGATAGCGGATCGACGCCGGTGGTGGGCTCATCCAGGATCAGCAGGTCGGGATCATGGATCAGCGCGCAGCACAGACCCAGCTTCTGCTTCATCCCGCCCGACAGTTTCTTCGCCGGGCGGTCCGCGAACGGCGTCAGACCGGTGCTGGCCAGCAGATCGGCAATGCGCGCGTCCCGCTCTGCTTTGCCCTGGCCAAACAGGCGGCCAAAATACTCGATGTTCTCGCGAATGCTGAGGTCGGGGTAAAGATTCTTGCCCAGGCCCTGCGGCATGTAGGCGACCTGCGGATAGATCGCCACGCGATGCGCCTTGTCGGCAATGTCACCGCCCAGCACGGTCGCCTTGCCCTGCTGGACCCGCCGAGCGCCGGCGACGATGGACAGCAGGGAGGACTTTCCGACGCCATCCGGACCAATCAGTCCGACAATGCAGCCGTTGGGAATGTCGAGCGTGACGCGGTCGAGTGCAACCGCCTTGCCGTAGCGCTGCGTCACCTCGCGCAGCGCCGCGATTGTGCCGCCGGTCATTTCGCCTTGGCGTCAGGCGCAGGATTGGAGTCCAGGTTCGCGGGCCAGCGCGCGGCCGGGTCTGTACGAACATAGGTGACGCCCGGCAAACCATTGCGCACGACCGATGCGGCGCCGGCCAGGACAGCCGGCTCGATCCGTGCGCGCACGCGGAACATCAGCTTGTCGCGCTCATCCTTCGTCTCCACCGTCTTCGGCGTGAACTGCGCCTGGCTCGAGATATAGGTGACACGCGCGGGCAGCGGACGGTCCGGATACGCATCCAATACGATTCGCGCCTCCGACCCGAGGGCGACGCGGCCGGCCTCCACCGTCGGCAGATAGACGTCCATATAGACGTAGTTTGCGTCCAGCATGGTGAACACCTTGCCGCCGGCTGGCAGAACCTCTCCAACATTGGCGACGCGATATTCGATCGGCCCATCCCGGGGTGCCATCAACTGGCTGTCGGCGATCTGCACGGCGTAGTATTCGACCTGATGCGTCGCGGCCTGCAGCGCCCGTTCGGCAACGTGAATGGCTGCGTCATTCGAGTTGAGCTTGGCTCTGGCGCTGGTGAGCGATTGCTGCTGCTGGTCAAGCTGCTGGACCGAGGCAAAGCCTTTCGGCACCAGGTAGCGGGTGCGGGCAATTTCCTGCTCCGCAAGTTTCACCACCGCTTCCTGGTTGGCGTAATCGGCCTTCGCCTGGTCCAGGCTGTGCTGGGCCTGCTGCATCAGCGCCTGGTTTGCCTTGAGCTGCGCCTGTACGTCGCGCGTATCCATCACCGCCAGCACCTGGCCGGTCTTCACCAGATCACCTTCGTCGACTTTCAGCTCGGCGATGCGACCGGGATACTTGGTGTCGATGTCGATCTCGTCGGCATCCAGGCGCCCATTGCCGACGGCAAAGCCGGGCGGGAGCGCGGTGCGCGGATGCAGGTACCAATATCCGGCACCGCCAGCCGCCGCCAGCAGCAGGAGCAGCAATGGCAGCCGGCGTGTCCAGGCCGCGCGCTTCAGCGCCGGCGCAGGCGGCGGCGGGATCACCGCCGGCAGGCTGTCGGTTCGGGGCGGAGGTGATTGGGTTGCGCCGCCGGTTTTCGGTGGGTCCTTCAACTCGGGCATAGACCGCGACGATCCGGATGTTCCTGCCACCTGTCTCGCGCCAAGGGTCGCACAGTGCGTTGATCCGGATCAACGTGATAGGCTCAAAGCAGGAGGAGTGTGCATGGCAGCAAAGACAGTCCTGATCGCCGGCGCCACCGGGTTGGTCGGCTATGCGGCCTTGAAGCATTTCACGGCCCAGCCCGGAACGGACGTCATCGCGCTGTCGCGCCGCCGGCCGCCGGGCTTCACCGGCCGGCATCTTGCGTTGGACCTGACCAATGCCGCCGCGTGTGCCGCCGCGCTGGCCGCCCTGCGCGACGTCACCCATCTCGTCTACGCTGCGCTGTTCGAGTTACCGGGTTTGGTCGAAGGCTGGCGCAACGACGCGCAGATCGAGACCAACGACCGCATGCTGCGCAACCTCCTTGGACCACTGATGCAGGCGGCGCCGGGGTTGCGGCATGTGACGCTGCTGCAGGGCACCAAGGCTTACGGGGTGCATGTCCGCCCGCTGGCCGTGCCGGCGCGTGAGGGCCGGTCGGAGATGCGGGAACAGCCCAACTTCTACTGGCAGCAGGAGGATTACCTGCGCTCTGTGCAGGCAGGGCAGGATTGGGGCTTCACCATCCTCCGTCCGGTGTTGATCGTCGGCGAGGCGATCGGCGGGGCAATGAACCTGATCCCGGCGCTGGGCGTGTACGCCGCCGTCATGCAGGAGCGTGGCAACATTCTGCCCTATCCCGGCGGTGCGGAGCGGGTCAGTCAGGCCGTGGACGCCGACCTGCTGGCCCGGGCGATCAGCTGGTCAGGCGAAACGCCGGCGGCGCGCAATGAGACGTTCAACGTTACCAATGGCGACGTGTTCACCTGGCCTAACATATGGCCGGCGATCGCCGGGGCGGTGGGGATGCAGCCCGGTCCCGCGGAGCCGTTCAGCCTGCGTTCGATCACCGCCGCCGCGTGGGACCAGGTGCGGCAGCGCCATGGATTGGCGTCGCCCGGTCTGGAGGGTTTCGTCGGTTTGTCGATGGAATATGCCGACTACCAGATGCGGTACGGCCTCGCCGAGCTGGGCCGGCCGGCGATCGTGTCGACGGTCAAGATCATGCGGGCCGGCTTCCATGACGTGATCGATACAGAAGAGATGTTCCGCAACTGGTTCAGGGTGTTCCAGCAGAAGCGGCTGCTGCCCGCACCCTGACCATCCGTACGCCGGTTGGTACGTGGAACGTTCCTGGCGAACGTGCCGGATTCGGTTTGGCGTCAGTGTTGCGGCGCCTCGATCGCATCCCGGTCCGCGTCCTCGGCAGCCAGCGCCTGCTCGGCCTCAGCCACCTTCCGCCGCAGCAGCCGATACGGCGATTTCCAGTACAGCTGGATATCGTTGAATGGATCGGTGACGATCTTTGTGGCCCAGACCAGGCCGGTCTGCACACCGCGCGTCAGGCAAAGCTGCGTCACACGGAAGATCAGGCCGCCGATACCGACAACGAACCAGATATAGCCGACCTGCCGGAGCCACTGCACCGTGCTCTGCGGCGTCGGCAGCAGGCCGAACAGGGTCGGGCTGTACCAGACCAGCAGCGGGGACCCGGCCCAGATCACGATCAGCCAGATCTTGCGCTTGATGTTGTAGCCGACTTTCACCGCCTCCTTATACTCATCCGTTGCCTGGTTGACATGGTCGTAGCCTCTCGGTTCGAATACAAAATGGCCAAGCTGGCGGCTGCTCATCGAGACAACCCAGCCGATCAGGGCGGCCATCGCCGGATCGTTGAACAGCAGCAGGTAGGCAATGCAGAAACCGATCGCGCTCAACAGATGCAGCGACTGGTTCACCAGGCTGTGGTGATAGTAGCGGTGGTCGTCCCAGCGCTGGATGCGAAGTGCCTCGATGAAGGACGGCATGTGATGTTCCTTGTTTTGTAGTCGTGCAGTGAGGCGTGGTCCTTGCCACCTTACCTGTCCGGCGCGGCCGCCCGGTCGTCGTTCAGCCGCCTGTAGCGGATCAGGGAGAAATGGCCGAAGGGCGGCAGCGCGCGCCGCTCCAGCAGGCGCACAGCGCGGGACCGCGCGGCCCAGTCCTCGTAGCGCGCCCAGGGAAATTCGCTCCGCCAGCCCAGCCGGTTTGTCAGCGGCATCAGCCAACGCTCTACCGTCCCACGCGCACCTGTTCCGGCGCCGATCCGGCTGGTCAGGATGATTTCGCCGCCCGGTCGCACGACACGGACGAACTCATCCAGCGCCTTCTCCGGTCGCGGGATGGCCGTGACGACATACTGCGCCACCACGACATCGAAGGATCCATCCGGGAACGACAACGCTTCCGCGTCCATCACCGCCAGGTCCTCGACCTGGGCCAGCCGCAGTTGCTCGACCCGGCGGCGCGCCTTCTCCAGCATGGGCGCCGAGATGTCGATACCGGTGATACGATTGCGCTTGGCGTAGCCGCTCAGCGATAGCCCGGTGCCGACGCCAACCTCCAGAATTCGTCCACCGATCTGCTCCGCCGCAACAACCGCGGCGCGGCGCCCCTGGCGGAATACCGGTCCGAATACCAGGTCGTAGACCGGTGCCCACCGGCGATATGCTTCTGCAACCTGATCCGTTTCCATTTGCTCAACGATCGCCAAAGACGGCTCATCCTTTCGTTACATAAAGTGTTCAAACCCCGTTGCTACCAACGCAGGCCGACCGGCACGAGATTTGCCACGAAAGCGTCAGCGCAGGCGCGCCAGGAATAGGTCTCGGCATGCGCCCTGCAGGCCGTTCTGTCCGCATCCAGCGCCGCCAGCGCAGCAGTGCGCAGATCGTTGTTAACAGCGCCGACTTTGCCCGCAGCGGCGGCCAGGACGTCCACCGGTCCGGTGACCGGGTAGGCCGCCACGGGCGTGCCGCAGGCCAGTGCTTCCAGCAGCACAAGGCCAAACGTATCGGTCCGGCTCGGAAAGACAAAGACATCGGCGCTGGCATAAGACCGGGCAAGTTCGGCGCCGAAACGGGGACCGGTGAATACCACCCGCGGATAGGTCTGCCGCAATGCATCCAGTTGTGGCCCGCCGCCGACCACCACCTTCGATCCCGGCAAGTCAAGATCGAGAAAGGCGCCGATATTCTTCTCGACGGCGACGCGCCCAATATAGATGAACACCGGCCGCGGCAGGTCGGGAAACGCATTGTCTCCACCGGCCTTGAACAGGGCCAGGTCAACGCCGCGGGTCCAGGTAAGGATGTTATGAAAGCCGCGCAATGCCAGATCATTTCGTAACGATTGCGTGGCCACCATCACGCCCGCCCCCGCGGCGTGGAAGCGGCGCATCCAGGCATAGATCGGCCATACAGGCATGCCCGTCCGAGCGGAGATGTACTCGGCGAATCGTGTGTGGAACGCGGTCGTGAAGCCGGCGCGGTGCCGGCGCGCCCACCGCCGCGCGGCAAGCCCAAGCGGCCCCTCGGTGGAAATATGCAGCGCGTCCGGCCGGAACGCTTCGATCGTCCGCGCCACGCGCCGATAGGGGAACAACGCCAGCCGGATATCAGGATAGGTCGGACACGGAATGGTACTGAATCGATCCGGTCCCACCACCTCGACGACATGGCCTATTGCCTCCAGTTCAGCAATGACCGTCGTCATGGTGCGTACGACGCCGTTCACCTGTGGCTTCCAAGCGTCGGTCACGATCGCGATCCGGTTCGGCCACGGTTTGTCGGCGGTCCGCTCGGCCGGGGCGACGTCCGGCAGTGCCAGGGCTTCAGACAGTTTGCGGCACTCTCACCGGGCGCGGTTGATAGAACGACAGGCGGTTCATCGCGGCCCAGTCGATCAGTTCCAGGCGCCCGTCGTGATGCTCCACCAGCGCCGTGCAGCTCTCCACCCAGTCGCCGCAGTTCAGGTACTGAACGGAATTCACCTCGCGCATTTCGGCGTGGTGGATATGCCCGCAGACCACGCCATCAAAGCCGCGCTTGCGGGCTTCGGCCGCCAGCGCGCCTTCGAAACGGTCGATTGCCTTTACCGCCTCCTTCACCTGCCGCTTCAGCCAGGCGGAGAGGGACCAGTATGGGTAGCCCAGGCGCCGCCGCGCAGCGTTGAACCAGAGGTTGACTTCCAGCGCCACGGTGTACGCCCAGTCACCCAGCAAGGCGAGGAACCTGGCGTAACGGACGACGTTGTCGAATTCATCGCCATGCATGATCAGCAGGCGCCTGCCGTCGGCGGTGATGTGCTCACCCTGCTGACGCAGGCGGATGCCGCAGACATCCAGTCCCATCGGCAGCCAGGAGCGAAACATTTCGTCGTGGTTGCCGGGTATATACGTGACCTCGGTGCCGGAGCGGGCGAGCCGTACGATTTGCCGCAACACGTCATCATGGCCATCGTCCCAGTACCAGGACTTGCGCAGCCGCCAGCCGTCGATGATATCGCCGACCAGATACAGTTGCCGGCAATTGGTGCGCCGCAGGAAGTCAGCCAGGAAGTCACTACGGCAGCCGCGAGTGCCGAGATGCGTATCCGAAATGAAAACGGCGCGGTATTCGGTCAGGTCTGCACGCGGCAGGCCAGCGGGGGACATAGCGTTCATTGCCGATCCTTCATCCGCCTGCAGCACATACTGGCGGTCCCGCGCCGCGCACGTGAAAGTTCGATGAATCCCCTTTGGAAATGGACAAATAAGCAAAGTCATTGTACTGTAATGATATTGCCATGGGGCTGAGATACACTGCCGTTAAGCGACGCGATCTCACTGATTTCCCAGGCCGAGTCGGCCCACCTGGAGCGCGGCGGATTTGCCATGATGATCGTGTTCAATCCAGTGGCGGGACGGCGCCGGGCACACCTGCTCTGGCGCGTTCTGGATGTGCTGGTTGCCCACGGGGTCCGGCTGGACCTTGCCGAAACCAGGCGGCCCGGCCACGCCCGTGACCTGGCGCAGGAAGCCGCTCGATGCGGTGAGCCCATGGTTGTGGCTGCCGGCGGCGACGGCACCATCGCCGAGGTCGCCAACGGCTTGCTGGGCAGCGACACCAGACTCGGCGTGATCCCGTTGGGCACTGCCAACGTGCTGGCGCACGAACTTGCCCTGCCCTTCGCGCCGCGGGCGGTCGCCGCTGCCCTCGCATTCGGGCGGACCAGACGCCTATGGCCCGGGCAGGCGACAATCGGTGAGGACAAGCGGATGTTCGTACAGATGATCGGCGTCGGCTTCGACGCGTCGGTCGTGCACCATGTTTCGCCGCCGCTGAAGCGGGCACTGGGCAAGAGCGCCTATGTGGTGCAGTCGATGCGGGAGATGGCGCGCTACCGGTTTCCGCCAATCCGCGTCCGCATTGACGATAGGGAAACCGAGGCTGCCAGCGTTATTGTCAGCAAGGGGCGGCTGTATGGCGGTACCTTCCGCCTGGCGCAGGACACCAACCCGTCAGAGCCCGGATTCACCGTCGTGCTGTTCGACCGCGGTGGCCCCTTGTCCACCGCCTTGTATGGCGCCGCGCTGCCGCTGCATCTCCTCGGTCACGCGCCCGGCGTGCGGCAGATGCGCGCGCGCCAGATCGACTTCCTGGGTAATCAGGCCGTGCCGGTGCAGGCCGACGGCGACCCCGCCGGGAGCCTGCCGCGATCGATCACCGACGCGCCCGCGCCGATTGAGATCATCGCCGGCTGAGCGTACCGCCTGCCGCTATCCGGACCGTCGCCGGCCGGCCAGCGCTGTTACCGACACGACCCATGTGTGCTTCATCCGCTGGTGCAGCCCCAGGACCGAGGCCCGCATGGCGGCAACCCGCACGACATAGGACGTGGCGATCCACCTTGCCTCATTCAAACCCGCCGGAGCCCGATGCCATGCCGGCTCACTGCGAAGGCACCACGTCAGCCGCTCGACGTCGACATCTGTGCGATGCATCAGCACCCTCCCCCTTACTCATTGCCGCAAAGGTTAGTCACCGGCCCGCAACGGCCGGTATGAAGTGCTTCACACCGGTTACATCCCCGGCTTGCGACGCCGGAATGCTGCGTGGCACGGTTCAGCGGAGCCCAGAGGTGACGCATGCTGACCGACCGCTATGGCTTGCCCGTTTCGACCGCCTCCGCCGCTGCGCGCGACGCCTATGTCGAGGGCGTCGATCTCCTGCTGGCTGCGAACGACGGGCCAGCGGAGGCATTCCAGCGCGCGCTCGAGGCCGATCCCGGATGCATGCTGGCCCATCTCGGGAAGGCGCGGGCGCTGCAGATGCGGGGCGACATGGCGGGCGCACGCGCCGCTTTGGCGGACGCCCAAGGGATCGCCGTGCCGTTGACGCCCCGTGAGCAGAGCCAGCGGGCGGTGTTTGCGCTACTGATCGCCGGCCGGCCTGAGCCCGCACTGGAAGCGACGCGCCGTCACCTCGCCGATTTCCCGCGCGATGCGATGGTCCTCGCCCCTTGCGCCACGACGCTGGGCCTGTTCGGGCTGAGCGGGCGGCTCGGCTGGCAACGCAGCCTTGCCGATCTGATGGACGCGCTGGCGGACGACTACGGCGACGACTGGTGGTTCACCGGCATGCACGCCTTTGCGCTGGAAGAGACTGGCCAGATCGCTCTCGCCCGGTCGAAGATCGAGCACGCGATGGCGCAGAACCCCCGCTTCGCCCATGGCGCCCACATCAAGGCGCACGTGCACTACGAAACCGGCGAGGCCGCGGCCGCAATGGCGTATTTGCGCGGCTGGATGCCGGGCTACCGTAAGGGCGCACAGCTTCACCGGCACCTGAGCTGGCACATCGCGCTGTTCGAATTGCTCGCTGGCAACGCCGACGCGGCGTGGCAGCAATTCCATGAAAATGTGCATCCGCAGAACGCGCCCGGCCCGGCCTTGAGCGTGCTGTGCGACGGGCTGTCCTTCCTGTGGCGCGCCGAACTGGCGGGCGCGCCCGGCGACAAAGCAGCGTGGGAAGCTATCCGGCAGGCCGGCCGCACTGCCTTCCCAAGTCCGGGCAATCCGTTTGCCGACGTTCATGTTGCCCTGGCCGACGCGATGGCCGGGGATCTCGATAGTGTCTCCGCGCGGATCGAGGCAATCGAGGCACAGCAGGCCGAGTCGCCGCTGGCCAGCCGGCCGCTGACGGCCGCGTTGGCGCGCGGCTTCAGCGCCTATGCGCAGGGCGACTGGACGCGGGCGATCGAGGCGTTGGAAGCCGGAGTTGCCGCGCACGAGCCGATGGGCGGCAGCAGGGCGCAGCGTGACCTGGTGGAGTTCACGCTGCTGAAGGCGTACCTGAATGCCGGGCGTATGGCAGATGTGGCGCGGTATCGGGCATGGCGGCGGCCGGGGGCGGTTCCCCCGGCGGTCGCGGGATGGGCGGCGTAAGCCTCACGGCTCCGTTCAACGCCGTTGCGTTCCATCGCTCGCGTCACCGCCTGCAAAGGCCGTCTGGCGGACAGTCGCCTCGCTTGTCCGATGCTCCAGCGGACGCCGGCCGTGGTGGTGGCTAGATTGTACGCGTCATGATGGGTGCACCGCACCCGTACGGTTGTTCCCTTACCCTGTCATGCCAGCCGCCAGCCGCCCCACCGACGCCACCACAGCAGATCGTTCGGGTTCGGCTGCCGGCGATCCGACATAATACGCCGTCACCAGCACAGGTGCGCGGCCCGGCGGCCAGAACACCGCGACGTCGTTCGTCGCGTTCCGCTCGCCACCGCCCGTCTTGTCGCCGACCTTCCAGCCCGCTGGCGCCCCCGCGCGCAGCCGCTTGCCGCCAGTGCGGCAGGCGACCAGCCACGCCGCAAGCTGCGCGCGAGACGGCACCGACAGGACATCGCCCAGCACCAGGCGGTTCAGCAGCGACAGCATGGCCGACGGTGTTGTGGTGTCGCGCGGGTCACCTGGCGCCGCCTCGTTCAGCGCCGGTTCCCACCGGTCCAGCCGGGTTCTGCTGTCGCCCAGGCGTCGCAGCCATGCAGTCAGGCCAGCCGGACCGCCGAGGCTCTCCAGCAATAAGTTGCCCGCCGGGTTGTCGCTGAGCGTTACCGCCGCATCGCAAAGCTCCCCAACGGTCAGGCCGGGGGCACCGACATGCTCGCCGGTCACCGGCGCATAAGGCACCAGCTTGTCGGGGCCATAGACGACCCGCCGCGCTAGGCTCTCGGCGCCGGTATCCACCCGCGACAGCACGCAGGCCGCGGCGAGAAGCTTGAAGGTGCTGCACAGCGGGAACAGCGTGTCGCCGCGGTGGCTGGCGGTTGCGCCAGTCGCCGTATCCAGCATGGCAACCCCCAGGCTGCCGCCATGCGTCTGCTCCAGGGCGGCCAGTTCCGCCACGACGTCGACAGCCCCTATGGCCAAGCCGTGTGCGGGCCACAAGGCGGCGGCGCCGAGCAGTGTGCGGCGGAGAAGAAGCTGGGACATGGCGAGAATCATCCTCAGACGATCAACCGGTCGATCAGCGCATCTGCGTCCTTCTCCCGGATCGCGCCGTCCAGCAACAGATGCGAGAGCCCATGCACCATGCCCCAGGCACGCAGGGCATCATCCCGCGTTGGCGAGGCCGCCTCAATGCCGGCGAACGTCGCTTCCGCCGCTCGCGCGAGCGGCGAGCCCGGCTCGACGCGCCCCAGCAACGGCCCGAACATCAGGCGGAACCGGCCGGGCCGGGCCAGTGCGAAGCGGATATAGGCGCGGCCCAACGCAGTACGGGATCCACCGGCCTGCCCCAGTGCCAGCCCGAAGGCGGCGAAGTGCCGAGCCGCGAGCGCACCCAGCAGTGCCTCTTTGTCGGCGAAGTGGCGATAGGCCGCGGCGGGCGACACGCCCGCCATGCGGGCCGCCTCACGCAGGCTCACCGCACCATCCCCGCCCGAGTCGAGCAACGTGTCGGCTGCGTCGAGCAAGGCTGTGCGCAGGTCGCCGTGGTGGTAGCCGCGCTCCGATGTTGACACTGTTTACATCTCACCCTATGTTGACGCCGTTAACATTGTCCGGCCCAGCCGGATCGGCAAGAGGGGAAGGTACCTTGAAGACAAACCTGCGGGTTCGACTTGGTCTTGCTCCGGCGCTGATCGCCGCCGTCGCGCTTCTGTCGCCTTGGGAGATCGCCGGCCTCGGCCTCGCCCTGGCCGCGTCGGTCGCGCGCAATCTCTGGCTGATCCGAGGCGGCCAGTGGCGCACGATCGAACTGGCGCTTTGTGCGGCTTTGGCCATCGTGGCCGTCGCCGGATGGGGATGGCTGCCCGTGACGGCCGGGCACGCGCAGGCCATCATCCTGACGGGTCTGGCCGCAGGCGCCACGATCAGCCTGCCGCTCGGCCGGCCCTGGACGTCGGACTTCTCGGCGCCGGACTATCCGGGCGCGACAGGATCGCCGATCTTTCATCGCGTCAACCAGATCATGTCGGGCCTGTGGGCGGCGCTGTTCGCGTTCTTTGCACTGGCCGCGTTGCTCGCCCTGCCGGCGTGGCTGCACTGGGGGATTGCCGCCGTCGCCGGCGCCCTGTCGGCGGTGCTGCCGAACCTGCTGGCCCGGCTGTTTGCGGCGCGGGCGGTCCGGCAGCGGGCCGGGGCGTCCTGGCCTGCACCTGCCATTCAGCAAGCGGACGCTGCGCCGGTGCAGGTGGTGGGCGGCGGCCTTGGCGGCCTTACCGCGGCAGCCCTGCTAGCCGATGCCGGGGTGACAGTGGAGGTGCACGAGCAGCACGACGTGGCCGGCGGTTTCGCGCATCACTGGCCACGGCGGATGCGCGGCTTCGATCCCCTGACCGGGCAACCGGTGCTGTTTCGCTTTGACTCCGGCGTGCACGACGTCTCCGGCTGGCAGCCTGGTGGCCCCGTGCGATCGGTATTCGAGCGCCTGGGCATCGACGGCCGTCTGGACATGCGGCGAATGGACCACCGGTTCTGGGACCATGGCGTGGTATTCGATCCACCCCGCGACCCGGAGGCCCATGCCGAAGCGCTGGCTGTGCTGCACCCGGCTGATGCCGACGGCCTGCGCCGGCTGTTCGCCGTGTTGCGCCGCATCTACGAGGCCATGTTCAGCACGGGAGCCGCACGCGGGGGCATTCCCGGGCCGCCGGAGACCGCCGCGGCGATGCTGGCATTTGCCAAGGCGCAGCCCGAGGCGGCGATTTGGCTGGACCGCCCCTGGGCAGAGCTTCTGGCGACCTACCTCCACACCGATGCCGCCAAAAAGCGCGTCTCGGCGCTGGCGGGCTATGTGACGGATCAGCCAAGAACGCTGACAGTGGCGCGGATGGTTCCCCTGTTCGGCTACAGCTTCCACGGCGGCGTCTATCCAGCCGGCGGCTCCGGCCGCATGGCGGAGGCGCTGGTTACCGCCATCCGCCAACGGGGCGGGCTGGTCCATACCGGCCATGAGGTGCTGAGGATCGAAGCCGACAACGGCGGCGTCCGTAGCCTGCTGATTCGCGACACCAGTGGGAAGCAGCGGCGCGTGCCTGCCTCGGCCGTCGTGCTGAACGGCGATCCGATCGCCGCGGCGCGCCACCTGCTGCCGCCGGGCGCGCTGGTCCGGCTGTCTACGCCGATGCGTCCTGCCTGCTCCGCCTTTGGTGTTCATCTGGGGCTGCGGGGGGCGGTGAATATGCCGCCGATCGTGCATGCCCGTACCAGCCTGGGCTCTGTCGGGATCGTCGCGCCGTCAGTCGTCGACCCATCCGCCGCGCCACCGGGCTACGCCACGCTGGAGTTGCTGGCGCTGGTGCCGCAGTCCGAGGCGCAGTCCTGGCTACCAGATGGTGACACGTTCCCGCCCGCGCTGGCGGCTTGGCGGCGGCGTCCCGATTATTGCACGGCCAAGGCAGCGATGGGTGACAGGCTGATCGCCCGCGCTGCCGAGGTCATCCCGAACCTGGCGGAGAGGATCGTGTTCCGGACCGATGCCTCACCGGCGACCTTCCGGCGCTATGCCTGGAGCACGGGCGGCGCGATCTATGGTATCGAGGGAAGACTGGCGGCAAAGCAACCCCTGCCGGGCCTGGTACTGGCCGGCGCCGCGACGCATGGTCCTGGCGTGGAGGCGGTGGTGATCTCCGGCGCCCTGGCGGCCGAGGCTTTGGTGCCCGGACTGCTCCAGCGGCCGGCCTCTAGGGCCCTGCTGGCGGCGGCGTAGGCATTAGCTGGCGGCGTTCAGTAAGCCGCATCGGTGCCGGACGCTCCTGCATAGTCAGTCCACCGCCACGAGGAGCGGACGGGCCGCCGTCTACTGGCCCATGTTATCGCCTAGGCGGTAGACGCTTCATATGGCCGGCCCGCCTTCACTGGCACCCGGCTGAGCCGGCGGGACAAATTATGATTGAGCCTCGGGTGACAGTACGATGCAGCTTGTCCGGCCGCGCTGGATTTTCTCGCAGGCCGACGCCGCACTCTCCCGCGACAGGCCGGTCATGCGGGCGCGCCACAGCACGGTCTTACCCTGCTTGACATTCGCCACGGTCGGCCGCGCCACGCCAAGTTCTGTGTGCGCATGCTGCTGCGCGCTCGCCAGAGCACCATGCGCCTGTGCGGCGTTGCCATAGGCGCCAACCTGAATGGCCCATTGACCGCCGCCGGACGGCGCGGCGGACCGCCGCGCCGGCGCTGCGTCAGCGGCATTCGCTGTGGAAATGATGTGGAAGCCACCGGACTTCGAAACCGCTGTCACCTGGGTCGGCCCCGGGGGCGGCGGCGGCGTCACGACCGGTGCGGCCATTGCGAAGGTCTGCACCTTGGCACCGCCATAGCGCGGCGGTTCAGGCATCGCCGCAACCTCCACCGGCGCCCGCTTCGGAGCGCGACCACCGCCGGAATTGCTGGCAAACACCGAGGTGATGCCGTAGCGGCGGCCGACGGGGATGTTGATCGGCACATCGTACAGAGCCAGCTCGTCCGCCGCGGAGCGGTTGTTCGGATAGATGCCCTGGATGTTCGGGCCGATGGACGCAACATACTTCCGCGTTTCGTTTGGCAGGCCGCGGACGTTGTTCAGGTAGTCATCCAGCCGCGCGGGCCCGGCATTATAGGCTGCCAGGAACCCCGGGGTCCCGTAGATGTCGTACATCTCCCGCATGTAGGCAACGCCGGCCATGATGTTGTCGTGCGGATCGTAAGGGTCTTCGCCCAGGTTGTAGCGGTTGCGCAGGCCGTCATAGGTAGCCGGCATAACCTGCATCAGCCCCATAGCGCCGGCAGACGACGTCACCAGGCCGCCGTTCACGTACAGCCGGCCGCCGGACTCCTGGCGCATCAGCGAGCGAATCCAAACCTCGGGCACGTCGTACTTGGCTGACGCCTCGCGAATGTACGGGCCCCACGGGTCCTCCGGCGGTCCGGGCGGCTTGTAGTTCCCACGAGCGTGGGAGGCGTAATATTTCGCCTCTGCCAAGGAGCTTTTTGTGGCCGGATCGCTACAGGCGGACAGCAAACCGAGAAGAGCCAGGGCCCCGGCAGCGGACAGACTACGGCCGAGGATGGCACGATCGGACCCACTCATGCTTAGCTTTTCTCCGCGGTCGCGAAACGACGTTCCGGTTACGGCGACCGGTCGGCCGACGCTTACCCAGGGACTCAGAAACCTCGCCTAAGTGCCTAGCGCACTTCCATCTTTCAATCAAGTCATGTCGGGGTAATTTCGACCCATGTCATTGTATGCGCGAAAATTGTCGCGCAGGGCGCAGCCGGCATTGTTGGTTGTGTTGTCTGGGCCTGGGGAATCGAGTATCGGCACCGCGCCATGAGCACTGCCGCCACACTGCACGAAATCCCGCCCGCGCCGGCGGATGTCGTCCTGGATTTGACGGCCGACATGTCCATGCGTTCACGGAATCGTCAGGCCGTGGAGGACGTTGTCGCCGGGCTCCGCTTGTGGCGGCTGGCGCTGACATTGGGATGGCTGGACGTCCGCCTGCGCTACCGCGGCTCCATGCTCGGCCCGTTCTGGCTGACGATCTCCACCGGCGTGATGGTCGCCTCACTGGGCTTCCTCTACGCCAAGCTGTTCAACATGGACCTGCGCAGCTACCTGCCGTTCCTGGCGCTGTCACAGGTGCTGTGGGGATTCCTGGCCTCCTTGGTGTCGGAAGCATGCACGACGTTTACCGAAGCCGAATCGGTCATCCGTTCCGTGCGGATGCCGTTTTTCGTGTTTTCCATCCGCACGCTGATCCGGAACCTGGTTACGCTTGCACACAACATCGTCGTGATCATCGTCGTGTTTGCGATCTTCTGGATGTGGCCCGGCGCAGACGCGTTCCTTGCGCTGCCCGGGCTGGCCCTATGGGTGGTCGACGCCTTGGCACTGACGCTGCTGCTGGGCGCGTTCTGCGCGCGCTTTCGCGACATTCAGCCGATCGTAAATAGTGTTATGCAAATCGCCTTCTTTATTTCGCCGGTGATATGGAAGCCGGAACAGCTGGGCGCCTCGGCGGCACTGCTGTTCATCAATCCATTCTACTCGCTGCTGGAAATCGTGCGGGCGCCGATGCTGGGTGAGTATGTGGCACTGCGCGTCTGGGCGGCGGCGCTGGTCTACAGCACCGTGTTGTGTGCGATTTCCTGGGCCTTTTTCGTACGCGCTCGCGGCCGCGTGACGTTCTGGATGTAGGTGTCATGGCGTCCCACGCCCGCATTGCAATTGATAATATTTCGGTTTGGTTCCCGCTGTACCATGGCAGTGCCCGCAGCCTGAAGAAGACCATGTTTGCCGCGGCGTCCGGCCGGCTGGGCCAGGACCAGCAGCACCGGGTCGTGGTGCGCGCCCTGCAGGACGTCAGCTTTACCGTCGGCAGCGGGGAACGGCTGGGCCTGATCGGCTCCAACGGCGCGGGCAAGACGACACTGCTGCGCGTGCTGGCGGGCATCTATGAACCGGTCGCCGGCCGCGTACGCATCCAGGGCAGCCTGAATGCAATGTTGGATCCCAGCCTGGGCATGAACATGGAACTGACCGGGCGAGAAAACATCCTGCTGCGCGGTCTATACAACGGCCTGACGAAGCCGGAAATCGCCCGGCTGGAGGACGACGTCGCCGAATTCGCGAGCCTCGCCGATTTCATGGACCTGCCGATGCGGATCTACTCCTCCGGCATGGTGGTGCGGCTGGGCTTTGCGCTTGCGACTGCCATCCGGCCGCAGATCCTGCTGATGGATGAGTGGTTCCTCGCGGGTGATGCCGATTTCATGGAAAAGGCCCGCGCCCGGCTGGAGCAGATGGTGCGCGGCGCCGAGATTCTGGTGCTGTCGAGCCATCAGGAGGGGATCATCCGCGAGTGGTGCACGCGGGTGCTGTGGATGGATCAGGGGCATATACGCGCCGACGGTCCGTCCGACGAGGTTTTGGCACAGTATCTCGGTCATCCGCTGCCGACTCCCGCGGAGGCGTTGCCGGCCTGACCGGGTTGGCCTAGCGTTCCTGCCAAGCAAGGGAGGAGAGCATGGGCTACGAAACAATCGAGGTTCGCAAGCTGACGCCCACGATCGGTGCGCTGGTCTCCGGCGTGAACCTGGGCGGCGACTTGAGCAACCGGCAGTTCGACGAAATCCATCAGGCGCTGCTGGATAATCTGGTGCTGTTCTTCCGTGACCAGACCATGACGGTTGAGCAGCACAAGGCGTTCGGCGCGCATTTCGGCAAGTTGCACGTGCATCCGAACGCACCGCGCGCGGTGGAGGGCCATCCCGAAATCCTTGTGATCAAGGCGGATGAAACGTCGAAGCGCGTTGCCGGCGAAGTCTGGCATTCTGACGTGTCATGCGAGCTGGAGCCGCCGATGGGCTCGATCCTGCATATTCATCAGGTGCCGGAAAATGGCGGCGGCGACACAATGTTTGCCAACATGTACGCCGCCTACGAAGCCTTGTCGGCGCCGATGCAGCACTTTCTGGCGGGGCTGACGGCCGTGCATATGAGCCTGAAATCCGCGAACCACCAGTATCGCGAGCGCGGGCCGGAGCAGCGCTTTCCCGAGGCGGAACATCCGGTCATCCGAACGCATCCCGAAACCGGCCGCAAGGCGCTGTTCGTCAACCGCGGCTTTACCGCGCGGATTCCGCAGCTCACAGCAGCCGAAAGCGACGCGGTGCTGGAAATGCTGTTCCGCCATGCTGAGCAGGCTCGGTTTCACTGCCGCTTCAAGTGGGAGCCGGGGTCGGTCGCGTTCTGGGACAACCGTGCGACGATGCACCAGGCGATGTGGGACTACTATCCGCAGAAGCGGTTCGGCTATCGCGTGACGGTGTGCGGCGATCGACCGGCTTGACAGCGGAAGCAACCGCGCCGGTCCCGTGAATTCCATCGCCATCGTCGGTGATGCCGGCCGCGCCCGCCCTCGGTTGGGGTGGGCGAAGGTCCGTTGGCGCTGACGTACGGGCGGCGCGTGCCGCTTCTTTCTCGTCATGGCGGCGTCCCATGGCGCGGGCAAGCCCAGCCACGAGAGCCCAGCAACGCGGCCCCTGGGACACACGCGCAGGCTTGACGTGCATAATGGCCGCGACGGTTCGGGTGCCCTGATCATACGCCGCTGGCTGCATCGTCGGCGTCGTCCCACCTGGCGCCGCTCCGCCGGTGTATCGCGACGCATATGCAGCCTGCGGATCGCTGATCAAACGAATTGCCACGCACCTACGGTGGATTAGAGTGCGGCTCGTCAGGCCCTGCTCTGGGCGGCCGAACCAGGCGCAGCGCGGCTTGCCGTTTCCGCACGGTGTCGCTACTTAGCGCCTCTCGAAACGTCCGACGGAAAGCACCACAGATGACTGGACTCAGCCGCCGCCGCCTCGTGCAGGCGTCAGCACTCGGCGCCGCGACCCTGTTCACGCCCTCCATCGTCCGCGCCCAGGCGAAGGCGATCAAGATCGGCATTCTCAGCGACATGTCCGGCCCCTATTCGGAAGCGACCGGCCTGGGCGACGTCATCGCGGCAAAGTTCGCCATCGAGGACTTCAACAAGCAGCACCCGGACATCCGCGTCGAGATCATCTCAGGCGACATGCTGCTGAAGCCGGATGTGGGCGCCGCCGTCGCTCGGCAGTGGTACGACCAGGAGGGGGTCGACGCCATCTTCGACATCCCGCACTCGGCGGTGACGCTCGCGGTCAACCGCATCGCGCAGGAGAAGGACAAGGTGGTGATCACCACCTCGGCCGGCACGGCGGACCTCAGCGGCAAATGGTGCACGCCGAACTACGTGCAGTGGACCTTCGACCTGTGGGCCAACGCCAATGGCGTGGTGCGCGGCTTGATGGCGGAGAAGGCCGACACCTGGTTCTTCATCCTGGCAGACTATATTTCGGGCCATGCCATGGCGAACGACGCTGCTGGCATCCTGGCCAAGATGGGCGGCAAGGATGTCGGCCGGGCCGCCTATGCATTTCCAGGGACAACGGATTTCTCCAGCTACCTGCTGCAGGCCAAGACCAGTGGGGCGAAGGTGATCTGCCTCGCCAATGCCGGCGATGATACCGCCAATTGCATCAAGCAGGCCTATGAGTTCGGCATTCCGCAATCTGGTGTGCGCCTGGCGACGCTGGTCCTGCAGGACTACATCGTCAAGTCGGTGGGCCTGGGAACCGCGCAGGGCCTGTATGGCACGATGCCTTGGGTGTGGAACATGAATGAGGCGGCGCTGGCCTTCGCCGACCGGTTCTCGCCGCTGTACAAGGGCAACAAGCCGAACTTCTACCATGCCGGCAGCTATTCGGCGGTGACCCACTACCTGAAGGCGGTGGCCGCGCTGGGCGCCGATGCGGCCAAGGCGAGCGGGCGGGCGGCGGTCGCGAAGATGAAGGAGATTCCGACCGACGATCCGCTGTATGGTCCGGGCAAGGTGCGTGAGGACGGGAAATACGTGCACACCGAATATGTCTGGCAGAGCAAGACGCCGGCGGAGTCAAAGGGGCCGTGGGACTACTTCAAGAAATCGGCGACGATCCCGGCCGACCAAGCCTTCAAGCCGATGTCCGAGGGCGGTTGCCCGCTCGTCAAGGCCTGACCTGTCCGGGCGCGGACTGGTACTGCCGGCTTGATCTACCGCCAGGGCGGGCGCAGGCCCAATGGGGGTAAAGATAGGCCTATCGAAGGGGATCGTTACTCTCTGGTCATGGCGGGCGCAGGGCCCGCCATCCAAGCCGTGCGGGCGCGATACGGCCGACTCCGCCGCCCGCCTTGATCAACGGTCCGGTTCGGCGGGCGTTGAAATCGCCTCCAGCGCATCGGCCGCCTCCGGCGTGCCCGCCGCCGCAAGATCGCCAAGTGAAACAATACCGACTACAGCGCCGGTCGGGTCCAGGACCGGGACACGGCGCAGTTGCTGGTCTTCCATCATCCGGATGGTTTCCAGCACAGTGGCATTCACTGTGACCGTCCGCGGTTCGGCGGTCATCACCTCTGCGACTTTTGTTGTCCGCGGGTCCTGTCCCACCGCAGTCGACCGTACAACGATGTCGCGATCTGTCAGCACACCGACAACGCGATTATCCTCCACCACTGGCAACGCCCCAACGTTCAGCGCGTCCATACGCTGAGCGGCGGCCTGCAGGGTGGCACCAGGCTGTACGGTTTCCGGATTCGGTGTCATGACGTCGGTAATCCGCACGGCCTGTCTCCTGTCCTCGCGGTCGCTTAACGGCGGGCCCGCCACGCAGTTGCAATCGAGTTGGAGAACCCGACGCAGGCTGCGCCGTTGTCCTTGTCCCAACCGCAGGAAAGGAGACCACCATGACGAGCAAGCAGACGCAGGGCCATGGTAGCGACAACGAAGGCGCGCAGGGCAAGAAGGGCGTGTCGCAGGAAACCGTCGGCAGCGGGAAGGAGCACGATCCCAACAACTTCGCCAACAACCCGGACCGCGCGGCCGCCGCCGGGCGCAAGGGTGGCCACGAAAGCCACAAGAACGACTGAGGCTGTGGCAATGCCAGCTGCCGGGGCAGAGAACGCCTGTCGTTCCGCCTCGGCTACGACATGCGGTGGCCGGGCAGTTGCGGCTCTTGCGCTTCCTCCCGCCCCGTACCGGGGATGCTCTCGGGGACGACTATAATACGGCCGTCAGCAGTCCGACCGTCAGTCCCAGCGCCCAGTGCAACGTCGCGACGCCGGGATGGCAGCGCCGTTAGTCGGTCCGCTGCACGAGACGGCCTCTTATGATCGTTCCTCAGGCAGCCTTCACGCCGGCAATGAATGCGTTCACCTCGGCCCTGAGCACCTCCGACTGCCGCGACAAATCGCCAGCGGCACTCAGCACCTGCGCTGCGGCGGCTCCTGTGCCGGTCGCCGCCTCCTTGACGCCGACGATGTTCGAGCTGACTTGCTCGGTTCCCTGACCGGCCTCCTGGACGTTCCGCGCGATCTCCTGGGTCGCCGCGCCTTGTTCCTCGACGGCGGCGGCAATACTGGCGCCGATTTCGCTGATCTCACGGATCACCGCTCCAATATCGGCGATCGCGCTCACGGTGCGACCGGTCGCTTCCTGGATTGCGGCAATCTGGCTGGCAATTTCGTCGGTCGCCTTCGCCGTCTGCCCGGCAAGCGCCTTCACCTCGCTCGCAACGACGGCGAACCCTTTCCCGGCATCGCCCGCGCGCGCAGCCTCGATCGTCGCGTTCAGCGCCAGAAGGTTGGTCTTCCCGGCAATGTCCTGGATGAGGGTGACCACGTCGCCGATTTTCTGCGCGCCGGATGCCAGCGCGCGTACCGTTGCGTCGGTCTGTTTCGCCGCTGCCACGGCTTGATCGGCGATCCTGGAGGATTGCGCCACCTGGCGGCTGATCTCGGAGATCGAGGAGGCCAGTTCCTCCGCCGCACTGGCGACTGTATGGACATTCACGCTGGCCTGCTCCGCGGCAGCGGCAACTGCTACGGACTGCTGGTTGGCTTCCTCGGCGGTGGACGACATGCCCTGCGCCGTGGCCTCCATTTCTGTTGCCGCCGAGGCGAGCGCGTCGACCAACTCTCCGGCCTTGCTCTCGAACGAGCGCGTGAGACCATCCAGTTGCGCTGCCCGCCGCGCCTTGCGCTCCTGTTCGTCCTGCTGTTCGGTGGCGAGGCGTTTCGCTTCGACGGCGTTATCCTTGAACACCTGGAGCGCGCCAGCCAAGCGCCCGATCTCATCCTTGCGATCCGTGTCCCGCACCTGGATCTCCAGGTCTCCCTCAGCGAGCCGCCGCATCGCCGCGACCATGTTCGTCAACGGGCGGGCAACCAGGAAGACCACAATCGCGACGATCAGGGCACCGGCACCGAACAAGCCGCCTGCCGCCACAATGATCAGGGTCGTGGTCGTGCGCTGAGCAAGATCGGCGGCCTCCTGCTTCGCCGTGGCGAGGTCGTGCTCATAACTGCTGACGCGTTCGTCGATTGCGCTCCTTACCTTCTTGCGCGCTTCGGATGCCTCGCCCTGCGAGATCTTGATAGCCGCCTCCTTGTCATTCTTGATGCCGAGCTCCACGCTCCTGTCCGTGACGCTGAAATAGGCCTGCATCAGCGCCTTAATATTGCCAGTCTTCTCCCGCCTTTCAGGCGTGTCGGCGAGTGCAATCAGCTGATCGGCGGCACGCAGTGTATCCGTCTTGTCCTTGCGATAGCGTTGCTCATAGTTCCGCAATTGCTCCTGATCCCGTTCGAGGATGATGTTCTTCTCATCGATCGTTACGTTCCTGGAGGCCGATTGCAGCGTGAGCGCGGCCTCTAACCGAGCCGCGGTGACATCGACAAGCTCCTGGGTCCTTGCTGCAAGCTCTCCAAGCCCATCCCGGGCGTGGAGGACGATCCCACTGGTGACCACAAGCAGGAGCAGGACGGGGATGAGGATCTTTGTCACGAGCCTCAGGTCATTGAGCACGCGCATATGGTTCTCCCTTATCGCTCCCGAGGTAATCGGATGGCGGCACGGTCAGCGAGCGCCGCAGTGACTACAGGCGAACTGTTAACAAACAGTTACGAGGTGGACCTTCGTATGGAGTGGCCGAAGCCAGGACTTGGCGACCGCCCTGTCGGGCACCCCATCTCCGCGACAGGATCGGCTTGTATCTCCGGACGGCGAATGAGCGGCGCAGAGATTATTTCTCGTCACCCCGCTCACCTGGCTGAACCGCGCCAGCAGCCGGGCCGGGGACGTCGGTCGCTCCGCCCTGATTACGGCAGCCGGTCGCGGGGCAGGTTCGGCTCCTGCTTTTCCTCTCGCACCGTGTCGGGAAAACTGTCGGCGACGACCATCACCACGGCCGTCAGCAGACCGACCGTCACGCCCAATACCCAGTGCGATGTGGCAATGGCGAGGCTGGCGGCGCCGGTAATCCATACTGCCGCTGCCGCCTTGATGCCCTTGACGTCGAAACCGCTCTTGAAAATCACCGCGCCGCCGAGGAAGCCGATGCCGGACAGAAAGCCTTGCAGCGTCCGACTGATGGAGCTTGGATCCGAACCCGCCAGATCCTGCGCAAGCAGCATGTAGCTGGCGCTGCCCAGGCCCACCATGATCATGCCCGCGATGCCGATCGGCTTGTGATACGCTCTGCGCTCGAACCCGATCAGCCCGCCGATCAGCCCGGACACGGCGAGTTTCAGCAGCAGCGTCTGGAGGCTCTGGTCAAACAGGATGGTAGACATGAAAGCTTCGGCCGGCTGCGACAGTGGGAATGGCGGAAGACCTCAACGCCCGCCAGTGCCACTCGTTCCGCCGACGATGCGCGCTTACCCCCCGAAGCCGAACAGGCGACGCGGCGTCTCCCACAGCACTGACCGCCGGTCCACCGCATCGGGTATCAGCACTGCCAGCAGTTGTAACAGCGGCGCATAGTCCATCCGTTCCGGCGCGCGCAGGAACGGCCAGTCGGAACCCCACAGGCAGGCCGCTGGCGTGAAGGCCTCCAGCAATGCCGCGACGAAGGGATGGGCGTCCGCGTAGGGATAGCGCTCGCGGGAGAACTGGCCGAAGCCGGACAGCTTGACGCAGGCGCGTCCGGTCCGGCCCAGTTCCAGCACGGCCTGGAATCCCGGCTGCGTCAGGCCGCGCTCCGGCGCCGGGCGGCCGCAATGATCAATCAGCACCCGCACGTTACTGGCATCGAGTAGCCGCAGCACGTCCGGCCACTGGTCGTCTCTGGCCTGGACGTTCAGGACCATATCGAGGTCCGCCAGCTTGCGTAACAGGTCGCCGGTATGCGCGTAGAACTCAAAGCCATGGAATGGCACGTTGAAGGCGACACCGACAAAACCAATCGCCTTGAGGCTGGCGAGCGTGTCCGCGCCGACCGTGTTGGGAACGACGGCAATGCCTCGGAAGCGCCCCTCACCCCGCGCCAGCGCATCATGCACCGGGCTGAGATCGTTGCCGTAGCCGGAATTGGTACCGACCAGCAGGGCGTGCCGCACCCCGTACAAATCCATTGTTCGTATCAGGCTGTCGACCGGTGCGATTTCCTGGCCGGACGGCTGGTAGCTTGTATCGGCGGCATAAGGGAAGCGCGCCGGGTCGAGCACGTGGCAATGGCAGTCGATCTTTGCCTCGCCGAATATCGGGGCTGCAAGCACAGGCGGTTCCCTCGTGGCTGTCGCGGGCACGACCGGTCTGGCCGGTTGCTTGGCAGTCTACCGCTCCTGGCGCCGAAGGCGCGATCCCTACCACGACGTCGCTGCCCACCGGCGCCGCCGGACAATCGCTCGAACAATCAGGATGCTCCTGGCCTGCTCTGGCGCCGGATAGGCGGCGCCTGCGGCGGGCTGGTGTAAGTCACCGCCACGGGCAAAGGGTGCCAAAGGGACCCGGGGCACGGCAGACATTTCCCTGGCGTGTCCGCGACGCCCCGGCCGAACGACCAACGCTTTGGCGCGCTTCGCCATTTGCTTTGCAAGTCGGCCTCTCCTCTGAGTCCGGCCTGAGGCCGTGCCGGGAAGCATGCTCACGCATTCGGCGTTCAAGCGATGGCCTGCGCTTGCGCCCTGCCCCGCATTGGCGGCGGCGGCGCAACCCACTACGCTGAGCGCACGAACGATCAATCGTCACCGCCGGGAGGAAGCGCCATGAGAACCCGCCGCATTGTCATGCTGGCTGCGGCCAGCCTGGCCACGCTGTTGCTGGCCGCCACGCCGGCCCTCGCGCAGCAGAGCGTGCCGGCATTGTCATCGGCGCAGGTCGGGCAGATCGTCGCGAGCCCGGATCGCAGCGCCGCTGACCGCACCAACGATCTCCGCCGCAAGCCGGAGCTGCTGCTGCCGTTCATCGACCCGCGCCCCGGCATGACCGTGTTGGATGTCAGTGCGGCCGGCGGCTACACCTCGGAACTTCTGGCACGAGCTGTCGGGCCGAGCGGACGGGTGTATGGCCAGAGCCAGCCGCGTGGCGCCGCCGCCGCGCCGCCGCCCGCGCAGGCCGAGGGCAACAGCCATCCGACCATCGCCCCCGCGCCGGCGCCCGCTGGAGCACCGCGGCCCTCACCGGTGGCGCTGGTCGATCGTGACAGCAAGCTGCGCGCCGGCGGGATCGCGGCGGCGCCACTCATCCCGATCGCCCGGCCGTTCGCGGACCCGCTGCCGCCGGAGCTGGCGAGCGACCGGTTCGACCTGGTGACGCTGATGTTCAATTATCATGATCTCGGGCACATGGGCGTCGATCGCGCGGCGATGAATGCGGCGGTCTTCAAGGCGCTGAAGCCGGGCGGGTTCTATGTCATCGCCGACCACTCCGGCCGGCCTGGCACGGGTATTTCCGAAGCCGGAACGCTGCACCGGATCGAGGAATCGTTCCTGCGACAGGAGGTTGAGGCGGCCGGGTTCAAGCTGGTGGCGGAGGGAAGTTTCCTGCGCAATCCGAACGATCCGCGCGACAAGAACACGCCGGACCCGCCGCAGCCGAAGGATGAGTTCGTGCTGAAGTTCGTCAAGCCGGCGGGCGGGTGAGGCAGTTCGGCGTACAGTCTCTGCGCCGGCAGCCAAGCCTTTGCTGCTTCACCGGCGTGGAAGTTGCCATCCGCTACGGCGCACAAGCCGGCAGCACGTGGCACCTGCTACCGGCTGCCAAGCTGCGCGCCAGCCTCGGCGTTCTACCGCCGCCCGCTGCTGTCATCGGCGCGGCGTTCTCCCGCCTCACCGCGACCTCGTTCAGGAGTCCGGAGCGTGCGATACGGTCCGGCGCCGCCGTGCGCGGTGGGCGAGGCCGAGGGACAGCACGCTACTGGCAAGGAGCAACATCGATGCCGGTTCGGGGATCAATTCCACCCCAACCGATACCTGCTTGAGATCTTGCAGTGGTGTGGTGGTCGGGACAGAGAACACGAGGCTGGTAACCAATTGGCCGTCGGATGTCGTAAAGTTATATCCGTTCTGGCCGTTGAGATCGATCGGCATGCTCGTGGTCTCGACTTGGCCAAACTGGTTTGTGCTGGTGAAGGTGACCGTGCCGGTACCGGTCAGATTAAGCGTATCCAGTTTGAAGTCGCCCGCGTTAAATCCGTAATTGTCCGGCGCTGACATCGTCAGGGAGGTGAAACCGGTGTGCGGCGTGTTAACAGCGTCGTAGGCACTCTCGATGAATGCGACACCGTGTTGCCCATGCATGAGAACCGGCGTCGAGCCGTCAGGCCCGATCATGGTACTGAACGTCACAAAGAGGTTCGTCTGGTCTATCTCTCCCATGAGAGACGCAGCACTCGCGTCCGCCGCAATGTTCACATTTGTGTATTGCTGGTTGCCGGTGAAGAAATTGACGTGCGCTGATGCCGGGGCCGTCGCGGCGATCAGCATGACGCCACCGAAGGCGGTATACCATGGAAGACGGTTACGCATTCGTCTGGTCCTCGGTCGGGCATGCCGACCACTTGATAACGTTCGCAGTATACGCGGCCCGGTGCGCCTGATCTCCAGCCCGCCTCTGCGGCTATGGAACTGACGTACTGACGACACCAGCCGCGTGTGATGACCTAGGACGCCCTGCGGCGACGGAAGGCCCCGAGCCCGAGCAGGCCGGCACCCAGTAGCGCGAGCGACGCCGGTTCTGGAACCTGCACACGGACGACCATGTCCTGATAATCTTCATCCCCAGGTGAAAGCGGCAGACCACCATTGCTGAGGCCAATCCAGACGACCGGCTGTGGACCGGCCAGCGGTATGATCGGATCGGACGCGTTGGCGTAGGCCACAAGATAGTCGCACCCTGAGACGGCCAAGGCTCCTTCGCTGGCTGTGCAGTCGACCGCACCGCCCACCGGCCGTGATGTCATGATGAAATCGATCGTCGAACCAGCGGTCAGGAAGACGGAATAGCTCGCTCCATTCGGTGTCGATCCGGCCCCGGTGCCGCCAGGTGGATAGGACGTAAACGTCGAACCGCCGAAGCTGAACGTCTCGATCTTCTGGGAGTTGCCCGACCCGAGGAAGGTAAAGCTGTACCAGGCCGTTGATGTTGCGGTCAGTGTGACCGGCGCGAACTCGCCTTCATATCCGTAAGTCGGTACGGGATTTGACGTGCAATTCGCACATGGATAACCGGGCCCCCCGTTCAGGACGGTCTCAGGGACGGCATGATGTCCGTAAGAGCCGTTGGTCGTGATCAAGAGGTCGGCCTTCGCTACGCCGGCATATGCGGCCAGTCCCATCATGGCCGCGGTAAGGGAAAGCAGTTTTTTCATCAGGTTTCTCCTTTCCTGATTTCGTGGCAAGCCGATGTCCCAATTGGCATTGAGTCAACCGCAACTTCTTTCAGCAACTTTTGTGCCACGAAAGAAAAGCAAAATTTTTCAAATGTATCGCAGGACACGACTAGCCAAAGACCCGCGGACACCGGGATGGATGTAAAATCATCTGACACCCGTAGTTGCTGTTAATTCATACTTTCACACACAACTTGTAGAATATTCATTCGTTTCATGTGTAATTTAACGCCGCGCGACGTGCCAGCCGCACATTTGTGTCCTGGCCGCCGTGTGTCGGTGCGACGAGACAGCGAACGTGTCAGCAGATGAGCTGAAACCCCGCTCCGCTTGCAACCGGCAGGTCATGGCTCGCATCATCTGCAGGACAGTGTAAAGAATTCCGACATTGTTATTTTACAAGTGTATTTCCATGTTTTGCTGAAGCGACAACTGCCGGGTGTACATCCATCCGTGGCGGACCGGCAGACCACCCACTCGGTTGCGGACGTAGTCACCGCTGTGGCGCCGGCCAACCGCGGTGGGCCGTCGCGCGGCGAGCTGTCCCGGGATCAGACCGTCCGCTGGACCACCATAAGTGCCAGCCGGTCGGCTACCGGCGGACCCGTCGAACCCAATGGTGTCAGCGATCGGCTGGTGCCGGTTCGCTTTCTCTCAATGCCGATGGAATTGCCACCGGACGCCTGATCCGTGTCCTGCGATGCGTGGGCCCCCGTCCATGCCAGGGCACACCGAAAACCGCGATGCGCCTCCCGATCGGCCGACAGCGAGCCGACGGCGCAGGACCCGGTGTCCAGCCATCTGCCACTAATACGTCTAAGCAGTCAGCGAGATTGGCGGACCCGACACGATTCGAACGTGCGACCTTCGCCTTCGGAGGGCGACGCTCTATCCAACTGAGCTACGGGTCCGTCTGTCGCACCACATAGCGCACCCCGGCGCAGAACGGAAGGCCGCCATTGCACGCCAGCCATCACACCACGCCTATCGCCGCCGCCTAAGGCCACCGAGCGGTCCGGTCGGCCTCCTGCGCCGGGGACAGCGTTGTCGGGCCGTCCGCCACCTGCGTCGGATGATCCTGCAACAGCGCCGGGTCGGACCAGCAGTTCACCACGCCCAGCGACCGCGTGCAGAAGGTCGGCGGTTGCGGCGGCGGCTCCTGAGGCTTGCAGTAGCTCTTGCCCTCATCCCATCGCACGATCGAGCAATCCTTGCCGCTGACCAGCGATACCACGAGGTCGGCTGGACTCCGCCCAAACACCGCAATCGTGCCCGCCACGCCGGCAATAGCGCCGGCCGACATCAGTTCCGCTGGCATGCCGCAGCCACCGAGGGGCACGACAGCCAGAGCGAATACCAACAGGGATCGGCACACCCGCATCCCCACCACCATGCGCCGAAATGGTAAACGAACCGTTTCCGCGCTCGCCCGCTGAAATCGAAACGGCAGCGCCCGCTCCGCGGCGTTTGCGGCGACGCACCGGCGCCGCTATGGTCCGCCGCCGCGCCGCTCCGCCGCGGCCCGCCGAAACATTGAGAGTGCCGCGTGGTTGATATCTTCGACGAGGTCAGCGAAGACCTCAGAGCCGAACGCACGGCTCTGCTGCTGAAAAAATATGGCTGGGTGCTGATCGTCGCGGCGGTCGGAGTGATCGGCGCCGCTGTTGGCTGGCAGGCCTGGGAGCGTTGGCGCTCCGGCAAGGACATGGAAGCGGCCCAACGCTACCTCGCGGCCCAGGCCGCCGCGGCCGGCGCCAATGTGCCCGGCGCCCCCGGCCGAACCGATGCCATCAAGATCCTGCAGCAGGACGCGCTCACCGCTCCCGAGGGCTACCGCACGCTCAGCCTCATGCGCGCCGCCGGCCTGAAAGCCGCTAATGGCGACGTGCCCGGCGCCGTGGAAACGTGGAATCAGGTGACGGCCGACAACAGGGCCGATCCGCTGCTGCGCGACCTGGCCAGCCTGCTCGCCGTCCAGCACCAGCTTGACACCGGCGATCCCGCGGCGCTGGAGGCTCGGCTGAAACCGTTGGCAGAACCTGGCAACGCCTGGGCGCCGCTGGCACGGGAGCAACTGGCGCTGCTCGACCTGCGCCAGGGTAAGGTGGAAGACGCCAAGACCAAGCTGAAGGCGCTGGCCGAAAACATCACCGCCCCGGACGGGCTGCGCCAGCGCGCAGCCGCCGCGCTGCTGGGACTCGGCGGCGCATGAGCCGGCTGGCCCTGTCGCGCCGCGCGGCGCTGCTGGCTCCGCTCGCCCTGACGGGCTGCGGATTGTTCGATAACTGGTTCGGCGAAAAGAAGACGCCGCTGCCCGGTGAGCGCGAATCGATCTTCAGCGTGGGCAGCCGCGGCCTGGTCGTCGACGAAAACGTGCCCAAAATCGTGCTGCCGGCACCGGTCCGCAACGCCGGTTGGCCCCAGGCCGGCGGCAATCCTGCCCATAACATGGGCCACCTCGCTGCACGCGACCAGCTCGCCGAGGCGTGGTCGTCCGATATCGGTACGGGTGGTGGCTATCGGCGCATCATCATGGCGCAGCCGGTGGTGGCCAACGGCAAGGTCTACACCATGGACTCCGCCGCCAAGGTCACCGCGTTCGCCCTGGACACCGGTCAGCGGCTGTGGCGCGTGGACACCGTGCCGGACGACGTGGATAGCACCAATGTCGGCGGCGGGCTGGGGATCGACGGCGGCACGCTCTACGCCAGCAACGGCGTCTCGCAGCTTGTCGCGCTGGATCTGGAGACCGGACAGCAGAAATGGCGCCGCGACATCGGCCTGCCGGCGCGGTCCGCCCCAACCATCACCGACGGACGCGTCTTCCTCACCAATATCGAGGACCGGCTGCTTGCCTTCTCGGCCGACGATGGCCATCCGCTCTGGGATCACCAGGCAGCCGAACCGGTGAATACCCTGCTTGGTCGCCCAGCCCCGGCCTACTACCGTGGCCTGGTTGTGGCCGGGTTCGGCTCCGGTGAACTCGCCGCATTGCGCGCGGAAAGCGGCACCGTGGCCTGGACGGACGGGCTGAGCGCGGGACGCGGGCGCTCCAGCATGGCCGATTTTGTCTCCATCCGCGGCGCGCCGGTGATCAGCAACGGTCAGGTCTTCGCCATCAGCATGGGCGGCCTGCTGGTCGCCACCGACGTGCCATCTGGCCGGCGCCTGTGGGAGCGCCAGGTCGCGGGGGAGGACACGCCATACATCGCCGGCGATTGGCTGTTCGTCGTCTCGGTCGACCAGGAAATCGCCGCGATCCATGCGCCGACGGGCCGGGTCGCCTGGGTCACCGCCCTGCCCCGCTATGAGGATCCAGAGAAGAAGAAGCGCACGCTGACCTGGTACGGGCCTTTGCTGGTCGAGGACCGGCTGATCGTCACCGGCACCAGTGAGGAAGCGCTGGCAATCAGCCCCTACACGGGCCAGATCCTGGGCAAGATCGACCTGTCCTCGGCCGCCGCGCCGCTCAGCCCGGTGGTTGCCGATGGCACGGTGCTGATCGTCACCAATAGCGGGCGCCTGCTGGCGCTGCGCTAGCCGGCGCCTGGGCGGGATTTCGCCCCGGTTTCCGGATTTATTCGTGGGAGGATGATGATGCCGCCCATCGTCGCCATCGCCGGCCGGCCGAATGTCGGCAAGTCGACCCTGTTCAACCGCCTGGTGGGACGGCGCATCGCCATCGTCGCCGATACCCCTGGCGTGACGCGCGATCGCAAGCAGGCGCCGGCGCTGCTGCGCGGGCGTGAGGTGACGCTGATCGATACCGCGGGGCTGGAAGAAGCGGCGCCGGAAACGCTCGCGGGCCGCATGCGCGCCACCTCGGCCACCGCCGTCGAGCAGGCTGACCTCGTGCTGTTCGTCATTGATGCGCGGGAGGGGGTGACGCCCGCCGACGCTCATTTCGCCCGCTGGCTGCGCCGGCAGGGCAAGCCGGTGCTGCTGGTCGCCAACAAGGCCGAGGGGCGGACGGCGTCATCCTCGATCCTGGATGCCTACGCGCTCGGCCTGGGCGATCCGGTCGGCGTCTCGGCGGAGCATGGCGAAGGCGTTGCCGACCTGATGGCGGAGATAGCCGACCGCCTGCCGCCGGAGGACACGTCAGAGGACGTCGCGGGCGAGGATCGCCCGCTGAAGCTGGCCATCGTCGGCCGTCCGAATGCTGGCAAGTCGACGCTGCTGAACCGGTTGCTGGGCGAAGAGCGCATGATCACCGGTCCCGAACCGGGCCTGACCCGCGACGCGGTGGCGGTGATCCTGCACGATGCCGAGGGTCGTCCGGTTGAACTGGTCGATACCGCCGGTCTGCGCCGCCGCGCGCGCATCGAGGCGCCGCTGGAGAAAATGTCGGTCAGTTCGGCGATCGAGGCGCTGAAAATGGCGGAAGTCGTGGTTCTGACGCTGGATGCCGTCGAGGGCATCCACGACCAGGACCTGCAGATCGCCCGACTGATCGAGCGTGAGGGCAGAGCCTGCGTGGTGGCGCTGAACAAGTGGGACGCGGTCGCCGATCGCAACGCCACACGCAAGGCGTTGCTGGAGCGGCTGGAGGGCAGCGTCGCGCAGATGAAGGGATTGCCGGTGGTGACGCTCTCGGCGCTGACCGGCGCCGGCGTCGACCGCCTGCTGCCGGCGGTGCGCAAGGCGTATGAGATATGGAACAAGCGGGTGCCGACCGGCGAACTGAATCGCTGGTTCGAAGCGGCGCTGGAACGGCATCAGCCGCCGCTGGTGCAGGGCCGCCGGCTGAAGCTGCGCTATGTGACGCAGGCGAAGGCCCGTCCCCCGACCTTCATCTGCTTTGGCACGCGGTCGGAGCAGACGCCGGAGGATTACGCGCGTTATCTGGTCAACGGCCTGCGCGAAACGTTCGACATGCCCGGCACGCCGATCCGGCTGCAGTTCCGGGGCACAAAGAACCCGTACGCAGACGACGACAAGTGAGCGACGAAAACCTGCTGGAGCGGTTGCTCGCCCTCACGGAGCGGATCAGCCAGGACTACGACACAGGCCCGTCACGCAAGCGGAATGGGGTGCCGCCTGCGGTGAGGACGAATTAGCAGCTACATAGCTCGTGGCGTGTTCAGGTTCACCGTCACATTCTTCCGCTGGGTGAAGCTGTCCAGCATCCCTTCCAGTGAGAACTCCCGCCCGATGCCGCTCTGCTTGTAGCCGCCGTAGGAATGACCGGGCTGCTGGCCAAGGCCCTGGTTCACCTGCACCCACCCTGATTCGATGGCGTGCGCCGTGCGCAGCGCAGTGCCGATATCGTGCGTCCAGACATATGCGGCGAGCCCGTAATGAGAATCGTTGGCCATTCGGATAGCATCCGCCTCGTCCCGCCACGGAATCGCCACCAGCACCGGCCCGAAGATCTCCTCACGCGCCAGGCGCCAGTCGTTGGAGGTATCGGCGAATACCGTCGGAATCGCGAAATAGCCCTGCGCCAGCGGGCCTTCTTTCGGCGGCAGGCCACCGAACACAAGACGAGCGTCCTTGCGGTGCAGGCCTTCATCCACGTAGCCGCAGACCTTGCGAAACTGCTTCTCATTGATGATCGCACCGATATCGCTGGTTTCGTCCAGCGGGTCGCCAAGCTTGAGCGCCTGCGTCTTCTTCGTCAGCTTGTCGAGGAAACTGTCGAATATGTCGCGGTGCAGGAACAAGCGCGAACCGGCCGTGCAGGACTGGCTCTGCCGTGTGAAACGCATCCCGGCGATGACACCGTCCACCACCCAGTCCTGATCCGCATCCGGATAGACGATCGACGGGCTCTTGCCGCCCAGTTCCAGCGACACTGGAACGATTCGCTCCGCGGCCGCGTGCATGATGATCTTGCCGACCTCGGTCGAGCCGGTGAAGGACAGTTTGCGGATCGCCGGATGGTGCGCCAGCGGGCCGCCGGCTTCCTCGCCGGTGCCGGTCAGCACGTTCAGCACACCCGGCGGCAGGAATTCCTGGCAGACGCGCGCCATGAACAGCACGCCCAGCGGCGCGTCCTCAGCGGCCTTCAGCACCAGCGTGTTGCCGGCGACCAGCGCGGGGGCGATCTTCAGCGCGCCGAGCAGAACCGGTGCGTTCCAGGGGATGATGGCGCCGACAACGCCGAGAGGTTCGCGGCGGGTGTAACTCAGGACGTGTTCGCCGAGCGGGATCGTTTCGCCTTTGAGTTCGCCGCCGAGGCCGGCGAAGTAGCGGAAGATATCGGCGGTCAGCGTCGACTCGTTGCGCGCCTGGGTGCGGATGGCGTTGCCGGTTTCCTCGGCGATGATGCGGGCGAGTTCCTCAATGCGCGCCTCCAGCGCCTCGGCGACCTGCAGCAGCATCCGGCCGCGCTGGCGGGGCGGAATTCGGCTCCAGGCCGGAAAGGCCTGCTGCGCCGCTGCGACGGCAAGCTGCACGTCGTCGGCGTTGCCGCGCGGGATGGTGGCGATTGGCGTGCGGCGGCCCGGATTCTCGACCACCAGCGTTGCGCCGGAGAGGGCGTCGACCCAGTTGCCGTCGATCAGCATATGCGCATGACGCGGCTTCGCTTCGGCGGGACGGGCCTGCTCGGTGACGGACATAGTGGCAACTCCTCGATTTGGAGGCTATAGTGCGACGGATATAGCGGCCGGTTCCGCTTGGGTCCAGATGGCGCCCAATTGATCCTGACGCACCAGCCGGTCCATCGTTGCAGGCAACAGCGGCGAAAGGTTTGCGATGAAGTTCGGCATCCACAATCCATCGTTTGTGTTTGGCCCCGACTCCTCCGAGATGTTCGAGGGCCTGAAGGCGAAGGCGCAGTGGGCTGAGAACAATGGCTTTGCCTGGTTCTCGGTGATGGACCACCTGATCCAAATCCCGTGGATCGGGCCGTCCGACGAACCGTTCATGGAGGGCTGGACGGCGATCACCGCGCTGGCGGCGGTGACCAGCCGCATCCGCCTCTCGACACTGGTGTCGTCCGTCGCCTACCGCAACCCGGCGCTACTGGCGAAGATTGCATCGAATGTCGATGTGATCAGCCGCGGGCGGGTGACGCTCGGGATCGGGGCCGGCTGGTTCGACGAGGAATACCGGCAATACGGCTGGGAATTTCCCCCGAAGCCGGCGGTGCGCATTCGCCAGATGGAGGAAGCCGTTCAGTTGATCCTGGCGATGTGGCGGGAGAAGCGCGCCACATTCCACGGCCGCTATTTCAGGATCGAGGACGCGATCCTGGAGCCGAAGCCGGTGCAGAAGCCGCACCCGCCGGTGATGATCGCCGGCGGCGGCGAGCAGATGACGCTGCGCGTCGTCGCCCGCTATGGCGACATGTGCAATGTCGCGGGAACGCCGGCGGATGTGCAGCGGAAATTCGCGATCCTGCGAAGCCATTGCGAAAGCGTCGGACGCAACTTCGGTGCGATCGAGAAGACCAACATCACCAGCCTGTTGCTGGCGCGCACCGAGGCGGAGCTTGCGGCGAAGCGGTCGCGGCTGGGTGTCGGCGCTGCGTTCAACGGCTTTGCCGGCACCGTGGAGGCAGCTATGAACCTGATCGGCACCTACCGGGACGCCGGCGTGGACATGCTGATCGCCAGCATCGCCAAGAATGATGCCGAAACGATGCAGTTGCTGGCGTCGGAGATTGTGCCGAAGTTCGACGCCGCCTCACCGGTATCGTCCGCGGCACGATAGCCCGACATGATGCCGCCGGCCGTCCGGCCTCAACCCAGCCGGCGTGCCCGCGGGGCAACGCGCATCAGGGCATCCCGCACTACAGCGGTGTGGCGCTCCGTCACCATGGCAAAGCCCCAGGCGAACGCCGTCAGTACCGCAACGAAGCCGACGACCAGCAGCAGGTTGCCGGTCCGTGGCGGCTGGGCGAGCGCCACGCCGAAGCGGTCATGCGCGGCGGCGCCCAGCAGGATCAGCGCCGGAAAGTGCACGAGGTAGAGGCTGAAGGAAAATCCGGCCAGCGCTGCGTGCATGCGCCGCCACCGCGACCATGCCGCGTTTTTCGCGCTCAGCAGCACGACACCGAAGCTGAGCGCAACCACGCAGTCGAGCAGCCATCCAACCGCCGGGCGCATCGAATCCGGCAAAGCGGCGAGCGGATGTGGCCAGGTCATCGCGTAGAGGCACAGTCCCAGCCCCGCCACAGCAATCGCCAGCGCCGGACGAAACGCCAGGCCGCGCCGGTAGCGGTCGAGCAACGCCAAGCCCGCACCGAACAGCCAGATCGCGAACCACCAGGAGATCGTATAGGGCAACACGCCGATCGCCACGACCGCCGTCGCCAGGGCGGCGCCTCGCGATAGCAGCGAGCGGCCGGCCGACAATGCCATCAGCACCAGGCCGAAGATCAGGTAATACCAGCACTCATTGGCGAGACTCCACAGCGGACCGTTGCTGCCAAAGGGTGGCACAGCAATGGTTTGCAGCATCAGGATGTTGCCGCCCAGCGTGGCCGCGTCGTGGCGCTCCGCGATCACGTATTTGAGGGAATCGATGCCGTCCGCTGCCCACGTGGTGTAAAGTAGCGAATTCTTGAAGAGGCTCTGCCCAAGACCATCAAACAGCAGTGTCAGCAGCAGCGCGGGAATCAGCACAACGTAGATGCGGCTGACGCGCTGCACGGCGTAACGCCGGACGCTGAACCGCTGGCCGTCAAGGATTCGTGCCAGTTCGATGCCACCGACGAGGTAGCCGCTCAGGACGAAGAAGATCACCACCGCAACATGACCGGCATTGCGGAGGCTGAAAAACGCTGTCAGCGCCGCCGATGGTTCCGGCACGCGGTCGGGATTGAACAGCAGCAGGCCGCAGACATGGGAGACCACGACGGCCAGCGCCGAAATCCATCGAGCCGCATCGAGGAACTGCGAGGTGGACTCGTTCATTTTCGCCATACGCGGCTTCCTTTGATAAACGCACGATGCAGAGGGGTCGCGGTGGACCCATCGCGCGACGCAGGCCGGGCGGCTGCAGTGGTTTCGGCGCCAAATCCGATAGCGCTCAGATAAACAGAGAATGTGACTATACTTGGGCGCTACGCTCTCGCTACCACAAATTTTATTTAGAAATCCGAAATAAAACTTCTCGGTAATTGTTCCACAACACGCCAACAGCAATAGCGGCCCCGCAACTGGAGGCCCTGCGTTCATTCCACTATCGTCCTGGCAGCCTGCCCGGTATCGTCCGGGCTCACCGCCACTTGTACGGCTTCCGGAACGGAATCCCAATGAAGTCATGGGCGGTTGACGCGTGTCCGCACGCGCAACCGTCCATGCGGCCGCTACGACACCAAAGCAATGTGCGATAGTGCGCCGCCCACCTGTTGCACCTTACGTCCGATGAGCGCCGGTCACTGCGAAATCGATCCTATCCGCTGCGTCCTATCGTCGCGGCGGATCGAATGGCTGTACCACGGCGCTGAACGCCGGCAGAGCCTCGCAACGTCCGGCATGCGCGGCAAGCGCGGGCCAACGGCCGATCGCGTGGATGTCAGGATGCGCCTCTGACAGGAATCGCAGCGCACAGCCAACCGCGACGTCCGCATGGCCCGGGGCACCACCAGCCCAGAACGGACCTGCAACAGCAGCACGCGCCGCCTCCAACACATCCAGCACGCCGCCAATCTGCGTCTCGCAACGCGCTACCCAGGCGTCCGACGTTGCCTCGTGCAGAATCCGCTCATAGACCAGGCTGACCATTTTGTCGCACAGCCCCGTCGCCAGGGCACAGATCTTTAGGGCCGCGCGGCGCTCCGGCCCCGACGCCGGCATCAGCCGCGCCGGTCCGGCCCGCTCATCCAGGTAATCCAGGATCGCGCCGCTCTCGATCAGCACCTCGCCATCGTCCAGCACCACGGTCGGCACGCGTCGCAGCGGATTATAGGCCGCCAGCCTGTCGGCATCCCCAAAGGTGGACCACGGCCAATGCTCATACGCAGTGCCATACAAATGCATCGCGACGGCCACACGCCGCACGAAGGGAGAATCATACTGGCCAATCAGGATCATGCCGCCTCCGGACCAAACACGTCGCCCCTGACCGTTCCGTCACGAGCACGGGGCACGGACCTGGAACTCTGGAGCAATCGACGGCCGGCGGTAAAGCGGCAATGGCACGCCGGTTGTCTGCTATGCGTACACTGGTACTCTCTCCGTTGCGTCACCACCGGGAGACCGCCATGCCAGCCCGACCCCTGCGCGGCCTCGCGCTGATCCTGATCCTGCTGGCGGCCCCGGCGTCCGCCGGCGTGCCGACAGACCTCGCTTGCCGCATCATCGCGCAGGATATCGGCAATTACCTGGCGACCGGCCATCCCTGCCCGTGCCCCTACTCCACCATGCGCAACGGCGGCGTCTGCGGCAACCGCTCTGCCTGGGCGAAGCCCAACGGCCAGGCGCCGCGCTGCTACCTCGGCGACGTGGACGGCACGATCCTGCCCAACCGCTCGCCCAACCCGGTACGGCAGAACTGGCCGCCGCCGCCGCCCTGCGCCGCCACAGGCTGAACCGCCTCAGCTTCCATTACCCAGGAGGACGTCATGAAGTCACCGATCTGCGACATGCTGGGGATCGAGTTTCCCCTGCTCGCTTTCTCCCACTGCCGCGACGTCGTCGCGGCCGTCAGCCGGGCCGGCGGGTTCGGCGTGTTCGGCGCCACCGCGCATTCGCCGGAATCGGTCGAGGCGGAGCTGAAATGGATCGATGAGCATGTCGGCGGCAAGCCGTACGGCATCGACGTGCTGGTGCCGGAAAACATGGCCACCGCCGGCGAGCACAACGTCACCTGGCAGCAGCTCGCCGCCCGCGTGCCGCAGCAGCACCGCGACTTCACCACCGAACTGCTGGCCGAGGCCGATGTGGAACTGGTCGAGGAGGAACGTCCGGCGGACCAGCCGCAGCCGTTCGATCCGGACAATGCACTGCGCGTGCTGGAAGTCGCCTTCCGCCACCCGATCAAGCTGATCGCCAATGCGCTGGGCGTGCCGCCACCGGAGATGATCGAGATGGGCCGCGCGCACGGCGTCCCTGTTGCGGCGCTGGTCGGTGCCAAGGAACACGCGGTCCGACAAGTCAACGCCGGCGTCGACATCCTTGTCGTGCAGGGCACCGAGGCGGGGGGTCATTGCGGCGAAGTGTCGACCATGGTGCTGGTGCCCGAGGTGCTGAAGGCAATCAGGCCGATCCGCGAGGTGCCGATCCTGGCGGCCGGCGGTATCATGAACGGGCGTCAGATGGCGGCCTGCATGGCCATGGGCGCGGCCGGCGCCTGGACCGGATCGGTCTGGCTGGCAACCGTCGAGTCCGAAACGTCCGAGATCTTCCGCGAGAAGATGATCGCCGCCTCCAGCCGCGACGCGGTGCGGGTGCGCAGTCGCACCGGCAAGCCGGCGCGGCAGTTGCGTTCGACCTGGACCGAGGCGTGGGAGCGCAGCCCGAACAGCCCGCGCGCGCTGCCGATGCCACTGATGAGTCTGATCAGCCGCGATGCGTTCCGCTCGATCGACCGGGCCGCGGCAGCGGGGAACCCAAAGGCGCGCGAGATGGTGTCGTATTTTGTCGGCCAGGGCGTCGGGCTGATCGATGAAGTGCGCTCCGCCGGCCAGGTGGTGCAGGAATTTAAGCAGGAGTTCCTGGAAGCGGTCGAGCACCTCAGCGGCCTGCTTGAGTGACGTTACGCACATGTCGTCACTGCTTCGTCCGCCGTAATGGACCACTTTCGGTCCAGGCGAGCAGATGCGCCACCTTGCCTCCGCGCGCCCCCATCCCGCGGAGCGTGACCAACAAGGAGATTGGGCACTGACTTGTAACGCCGCCCTCGTGTAGACGTCCGTCTGGCCAACCGCGGTCCCGCACGGCCATACTGCATCCGGTTCGAAGCATGGCCGGAACGGGGCCGCATGACCATTACCGACCTGATCATCAGCCTCGACGCCCTGCCGTCGCTGCTCGCCGCCTGCATCGTTCTCCTGCTGGGCACATGGCTGTGCCAGCGCGTCGGCTTCCTGGCCCGCTACAGCATCCCCAGCCCGGTTGTCGGCGGACTGTTGTTCGCGGTCGCTGCCGGGCTGCTGGTGAAGTTCGCCAATATCCGCATCCTTATGATCAACGAGGTCAAGGCGGACCTGCTGCTGATCTTCTTTGCCAGTCTGGGCCTGACCTCCGACCTGAAGCTGCTGGTGCGCGGCGGTCCGCGATTGCTACGCTTCCTGCTCGCCCTGATCCCCTTCCTGGTCATGCAGGATGCACTGGGCGTGCTGATTGCCTCCCTGCTCGGCCTGCACCCGTTCCTCGGGCTGGTGGCCGGATCCATCACGCTGGTCGGCGGCCATGGCACCGGCGCTGCCTATGTCGACAAATTTGGCGCCGCCGTCGGCGTTCCCGGCCTGATGGGCCTGACCATGACCTCCGCCACCCTGGGACTCCTGCTAGGCGGCATCGTCGGCGGGCCCGTGGCGGAGCGGTTGATCCGGCGGCACAGGCTCAATCCGCTGCCGGACGCCGAGGACAGTGACGTCATCACCGGTCCGACGACGACGCCGGTCTCCTCGGTTTCGCTGATCCGCTCGCTCACCGCGGCGCTCGTGGCCGTATTGGCCGGCGTTGGCGTGGGGAAGCTGCTGGCCGGCGCCCCAGTGACAGTGCCGGACTTCCTGCTGTGCCTGCTCGCTGGGCTGGCACTGCGTAATCTTGGCGGGCTGATAGGGCTGGAACTGCACGATGCATCCTCCGACCTGCTCGGATCGGTCTCATTGTCGCTGTTTCTGGCCTGGACGATGATGGCGCTCGACCTTGCGCAGGTGCTCGGCGCGGCGGGGCCACTGCTGGTTATTCTGGCAGGCCAGGTGACACTGGTCGCACTGTGGGCGTCACTCGTAACGTTCCAGATCGTAGGCCGCGACTATGAGAGCGCGGTCATGTCGGCCGCATTCTGCGGTTTCGCCATGGGCGCGACGGCCACAGCCATTGCCAACATGCAGGCGCTGGCCCGCCGCCACGGGCCGGCGCCGCAGGCCTTCCTCATCGTCCCGATCGTCGGGGCGTTCTTCATCGACATTCTGAACGCCATCGTGCTGACGGTGTTCCTGTCGCTGGGCTTCATGGGATTGAAGTGACCCGGCCGGCTACGCGGAGCGGATGCGAGGGATCGTGACAATGAACTCGGTGTAAGCGCCAGGCTCGCTGTCGAGCGTGATCGTTCCTGCGTGCTGCTTCGTAACGATGTCGTAGGTGATCGACAGGCCGAGACCCGTTCCCTCCCCTGTCGGCTTGGTGGTGAAGAACGGCTGGAACAGCTTGTCGCGCATCTCGGCCGGCACGCCGGTGCCATTGTCATGCACGCGAATCTGCACGGCCTCGCCAAGATCCTGCGTGGTCACACGCAACATCGGTTCGAAACCGGGTGCCGTGCCGGCCTGCTGACGCTTCCGGGCGGCGTAAAATCCATTGCTGAAGAGATTGAGGAATACCCGCATCAGGTCCTGCGGACTGACCTGCAGCGGCGCAATGCCGGCACCAAAATCTCGTTTAAGTATGATATTAAAGCTTGGGTCCTGCGCGCGGGCGCCGTGGTACGCGAGGTTCAATGCCTCATCGACCAGCGCATTCAGATCCACGGCGCGCCGTTCTCCAGAGGAGGCGCGGGAATGTTCCAGCATCGATCGGACGATGCCATCGGCGCGCCGGCCGTGTTCCTCGATTTTCTTCAAGTTTGATGTCAGCGTCTCCGTCAGCTCCGCGATATCGCCACGCGCGGGGCCGTCCAGGCTGGCGAAGGCCGGTGCGGCGGTCTCCTTCAGTTCATCCAGCAGGTCGACCGACAGCGCGGCAAAGTTATTAACGAAATTCAACGGATTCTTGATTTCGTGCGCAATGCCGGCGGTGAGTTGGCCGAGTGAGGCCATCTTCTCCGCCTGGATCAAATTGGCCTGCGCGGCGTGCAGGTCGCGGTAAGCAGATTCCGCGGAGTCACGGGCGGCGCGCAAGGCTTCCTCGGCCTGCTTGCGGTCCGTGATGTCGGTATAGATCAACACGAAGCCGCCGCCGGGTACCGGGTTCTGGCGTATTTCGATAATCCGGCCGTTGGGGCGGGTACGCTCGAACCTGACGGGTGACGATCCATCCCCAAGCAGGCGCTGCAGTTGCCAATCCAGGTCGGGATCGGCTCCGAATTCGCCACGATCCGCCAGATAGTGGAGATAGTCATCAATGGTTGGACGTTGCAGGACAGTATCGTCCGGGACATCGAGAATGTCCTGGAAGTTGCGGTTCCACGCAACCAGGCATGGCGTGCTATCGAACAGCGCCACGCCGTCGCCCATGTTTTCAAACGTGATGCGGAGTTCCTCCTGCCGCCGACGGATCTCCTCCAGCAGCCGCGCGTTCTCCATCGCGATCACGGCCTGCGCGGCGAAGGCTTGCAACAACGCTATCTGCTTGTCGGAGAACGGCCGGACTTCCTGGCGATTGGCTGTGAAACCCCCAAGCAGCCGGCCGTCCTTGTGCATTGGCACAACCAGGACAGTGCGAAAGCCGCCGGTATCGACGGAAAGGCGATGCAGCGGATCGCCATGCTGGTAGGACGGCGCGGCCGCCATATCAACGAATTGAACGAGTTCTTCGCCGCTTGCCAGACGCGCGATGCCGGTTTCGGCGCCGGGCCGGTGCGCCTCTGCCAGAAATGCGTTGAACGTGGGCGGCAGATTGCGTGTCGCCGCGCCGCGATACTGTTCGCCGTCGTATGTCCAAAGGAAGCCGGAATGGGCATCGCAAAGCCGCGTCGCCTTTTCCAGCATCGTGTCGAACACCGGCTGCAAGTCACCGGGTGAGGCATTGATAACCTGCAGGACCTCTGCCGTTGCGGTCTGTCGCGCCAGCGCCTCCCTTTGCTCCTTCAGTAGGCGGGCGTTCTCCATGGCGATGACAGCCTGCTCCGCGAAAGCCTGGACCAGTGCAACCGCGGATTCATCGAATTCGCCGGGATCGAAACGGGTAAAGCCAAGCGCACCGATCACGCGCCCTTCCCGCTTCAGCGGGACGTTCAGGAAGGCCCGGGCGCCCAACCCACGCCCAGGCTGGAAAATGCCCGGATCGGCCTGCACGTCCGGCACGTGGACGATCTGCCCGCTCAGGATTGCGCGGCCTGGCATCGTTTCGGGTCCGGGAGGCCGCGGGAAGGCGGCGAGCAGGCGTGCCCGCGCCTCGGGGTCACCGCCGACGAAGACCCGCTGGTGCATCAGTGTGCCGTCGAACTCCACCAGGTTTGCCGCCTGCGCGTTGGCCAGCGGAATGGCGCGCCGCAGGATCAGTTCCAGCACGGGATCGGCGTTGTCGGGGGCGGCGGAGATCGCCTTCAGAACCTCAATGCTCGCGGCCTGGCGGTCGATCAGCGCACGGTTTTCCGCCTCACGGGCGGCCAATGTCGTCCTCATCGCCGCTTCGCGGGCCAAGGCGGCATCCCTCTCCGCGCGCAGCTCTGCCAGTTCGCGCTGAAGCTCAGCCATCGCCGGCAGTGGCGGCATGGTCGGAAGATCCCCTTGTTACGTGTCCCAGACTCCCGGGTCTGAGCCGGCGGAAATGCTAGGCCGAACCAGTTTGGCAACCAAGGTCCGCTTTGGGGTGCCGATCGACCACCTGCCGGTACCAGCTAGAGCAGCACGGCCAGCCAGACCAGCAATGTCACGATCGACAGCAGCGTGGTGAGGGAAATGGCTGACGCGACCAGCGGTTCCTCGGTCCGGTAGGCGCCGGCAAGCATGTACGCGGTCTTCGCCGTCGGCACCGCCGCGCAGACGACCGCCGCGACTGTGCCCGTTGGTCCCAGGCCGCACCAGACGGCGATGCCGTAGACCACGGCGGGCATGACCACCAGCTTGACCAGTGTCACCACGGCCGCCGTGCCGAGGAAGCCGCGCAGATCTGC
>JAFEFW010000643.1 GCA_018240405.1 Pseudomonadota bacterium | reverse complement strand
CGCTCAGTCCGGTGGTCTTGCCGATGGCGCGCCACTGCCGGTTGGAGATGGCGCACAGCATGATCCGCCGGCCGTCGCCCAGCAGGAAATCGCGGCCGAAGGCGCCGTACAGGTCGTTGCCCATGGGCGGGCGCACCGACCCGTTCACGCGCACATCGGCCAGGTAGCCGAGGTTGGATACCGTGGCGAAGGCCACGTCGGACAGTGCCAGCGTGATCTCCTGCCCGCGGCCGGTACGCTTGCGGTTGCGGTCAGCGGCGAGGAAGCCGGTTGCCAGGTACAGCCCGGCGGCGACGTCCCACGCCGGCATGACGTGGTTCACCGGTTCCTCATTGCGGCCGGTTGCGATTGGGAAGCCGGCGGCGCTGTTCACCGTGTAGTCGATGGCCTGCGAACCGTCGGAACTTCCGGTCAGGCGCAGCATGATCAGGTCAGCGCGCTTTGCGGCCAGTGTGGCGTAATCCATCCAGCCGGAGCCAGGCAGGTTGGTCAACAAGGTACCATTGTCGTCGCCCGGGGCACAGATCAGTGCCTGCGCCAGTTCCTGGCCCTCGGGCTTGCTCAGCGCCAGGCAGACAGAGCGCTTGGCCTTGTTCAGACTGGCCCAGTACAGGCTGCTGCCGTCCGGCGCGAGCGGCCAGCGGGCGATGTCGATATTGCCGCCGATCGGATCGATGCGGATCACGTCGGCGCCAAGCTGCGCCAGCGTCATGCCGCCCAGCGGCGCGGCGATGAAAGCCGAGACTTCGACAATGCGGACACCCCCCAGTGGTCCGGAATCGAGTGGTCCTGTCACGCTGTAGTCCCCCGCGCTGCTCTTCCTGGTCGGGCGACGCATAGGCCATGCGCGCGCGGGCGGGAAGATGCGGGGGGGCGAACAACCGAGCGCTAAGCGGTGCGGCTCAGACGCCGGCGCGCTTCCTCCAGGACATGGTGCATCTGCAGGCTCATCCAGAACTCACCAGAGGTGCCGAGGCGCTCAGCCAGCAGCAACGCCCTATCGGCAGTGATGCTGCGTTCGCCGGGGATAATCGAGGGAACCCGTTCGATGGGACGTGGAGTTCGCGGGCCCAGGCGCGCACGGACAACCCGTGGAGAGCCGGGACCTGGTTCTCCACGGGTTGTCCGCCGTCACAGCGCCAATGCGTTCGCCGCTCGCCAGGTCCAAAAAGTTCATGGCGACGAGGTCGTGGATCCCGATGATCATGGCTACCGTTCATCCTGATCCACGAGTTCGAGCGTCCCGACCAATGCCGCGCTTGGCCGTTGATGCGGATGCCGTGCCGGCCCGGCTGTGCGGCACGCGAGGCCCGCGCGGCGGATTTGTGCAATGGTGGTGGCACCGTCCCGTCGATAATGCCAGTTTCCGCGCCATCTGAAGATCACGCCGCACCCGGCGTGTCATTTGATAATTGGAGACCGCATGCCCGCCGGCGACAGTTACTGGGGTTCGATCATCGGCATTCTGCTGGTGCTGTTACTGGTCGCCGCCAACGGCTTCTTTGTCGCCGCCGAATTCGCGTTGGTGGCCGTCCGCCGCAGCCGCGTCGCCGAACTGATCGCCAACAAGCGCCGCAACGCCGGCGCGCTCGGCCGGGCGCTGGACCACCTCGATTCGAACCTGGCGGCGACGCAGCTTGGCATCACCATCTCCTCGCTGGCGCTGGGCTGGGTGGGCGAGCCGGCACTAGGGCACTTGATCCATCCGCTGCTGAGCCTGCTGCCAGTTGAGATCGCGGCGCACGGTGCCGAAGCCGCGGCCATTGTGATCTCCTTCATGATCATCACCGCGCTGCATATCGTGCTGGGCGAGTTGGCGCCGAAGAGCCTTGCCTTGCAGCGCAGCGAGGGCACGGCGCTTACCGTGGTGCGGCCGCTGCAACTGTTCCTGCTGATCTTCCGTCCGGCGATCGTCGTGCTGAACGGCTTGGGCAACCGCGTCCTGCGTTTGTGTGGGCTCCAGCCGGGCGGCGGCGAGGGGGCGCTGCACTCAGCCGATGAACTGAAGCTGCTGGTCGCTGCCAGCCAGGAAGCCGGGTTGCTGCAGCATGCGCAGCAGGAGGTGGTGGCCCGCGTCCTGACCATGGGCAACCGCAGTATCGGCGACCTGATGACGCCGCGCACCGACGTGGACTGGGTCGACCTGGACGATCCTCAGGAGGAGCAGATGCGCGCGATCCGGGCTTGTCAGCACCAGCAGCTTCTGGTCGCGCGGGGCGAGATCGATGAGCCGGTCGGCATGATCGTCAAGCCCGACATCCTGGACCGGCTGCTGGATGGCGCGCCCGTCGACATCGAGGCGTTGATGCGCCAGCCCCTGGTGTTGCACGAGGCAACGCCGATCTTCCGTGTGCTGGAGCAGTTCAAGCGCGCGCCGGTGCGGCTGGCGATCATCGTAGACGAGTACGGCATCCTGCAGGGGATCGTGACGCAGACAGACCTGCTGGAGGCCATGGCGGGTGAACTGCCGGGCGCGGTCGATGAGGAACCCGACATCGCGGAGCGCAACGACGGCGCGCTGGTGATTCGCGGCATGACGTCGATCCTGGAGGCCTACGGGCGCCTAGGCCTGGCTCCCGGGCCGCACGACGACTTTCGCACCATCGCCGGGTTCGCGCTGGCTCGGCTGGGCCATCTGCCCGAGGCCGGTGAGCATTTTGAGCACGGCGGCTGGCGTTTCGACGTAATGGAGATGGACGGTCGGCGGATCGGCAAGCTGCTGGCGACGCGTGTGGCGGGCCGCGCGGAGGCGCACGGGGAATTTCGTCACTGACGCGGCCGGCGTAAGGCCCGGCAAGTCGAAACGTTTGTGGAACGGCTTTGTCAGCAGACGTCAGGCCTCAAAGCCTCAGGGCCCGCTACGACGATGTAGCAATGGCCGCCATTGACAGGCTAATTTGTTGTCCACCTGCTGGCTTGCCCTGGCCACCGGCAGCGGACGACAAACAATGCTTAACGACGCAACCTACCGCAATGGCCACGCGTAGAGCAGGCCGCCGCGCGTATACTGGTCGTTCAGACCGCGTGGCAGCTTGATGGGCGTTTGTGGACCAAGGTTCCGCTCGTAGATCTCGCCGTAGTTGCCGACCTGGCGGACGATCTGGAACCCCCAATCCTTGTTCAGCTTCAGCGCCTGCCCAGTGTCCGGCACCGCACCGAGCAGGCGGCGCACTTCTGGGTTCGGACTGGTGACTTGCTGTGCGACATTGGTCTGATTGACGCCGAGTTCCTCAGCGGCGATCACCGCCATGACGGTCCAGCGGATGACCTCGAACCACTCCTGGTCATCGCGGCGCACCACCGGGCCGTACGGCTCCTTCGAGATGCGGTCGGGCAGGATCTCCCAGTCCTCTGGATGGGTCGTGGCGCTGCGCATCGCTGCAAGCTGCGTCGCGTCCGTGCCGAGCGCGTCGCAACGGCCGGCGAACAGGGCGTCGGCGGCCTCGCCAATGCGCTCGAACAAGACCGGCCGGTACGGGATGTTATTGGTGCGGGCCCAATCCGATGTGGTGGCGTCGTTACTGCTGCCGCCGATCAGGCAGATGGCGGCATCCGTCAGGTCCTTCGCACTGCGCAGATGCGCGTCACGCCGCACCATGAACCCGTGGCCGTCGTAAAGGTATGGGTGCACCATGCGCAGGCCGAGCGTGGTGTCGCGGGAGAGGGTGAGGGTGGTCTGCCGGATCAGCACGTCGATCTCGCCCGATTGCAGGGCGACGAAGCGCTGCGTGGCCGTCAGCGGCGAGAACCGGACCTTGGTGGCGTCGCCGAGCACGGCGGCGGCAACGGCCCTGCAGAGGTCGACGTCGAGGCCGCGCCAGACGCCTTGGCTGTCCGGCAGAGAAAATCCGGCGACGTTTGTATTGACGCCGCAGTGCAGGATGCCGCGGCTCTTGACGATGTCGAGCGTGCCGGCTTGTGCCAGCGGCGTCGCGACGGTGATCCAGGCCAGCGAAGCAAGGGCGGTGAGCATGGCCGGTAACCGGATCGGTCGCATCGGTTTGTCCTGTCTTGTCGTCGACGGCGAGAGTGGCGAATGTCCGACCGGGCGGCAACCAGCATTCGGCGAGGGCGGGCCGGTGATGCGGATGTGTGAGACGGGCGATGCCGGAAGCGCTGGCTCCCCTGAAGTGGCCTTCCCGGCTGGCCTGGCGTATAGGAAGTTGTAGCCGTTGACGCTAACGAAAGAGCTTTTTGGGAGGGAATCGAGATGAACCTTGCAGGACGGGCCGGTATCGTCACGGGCGCCGGCCGTGGTATCGGCCGCGCGGTGGCCTTGCTGCTGGCCAAGGAAGGCGCCAGCGTCATTGTCAACGACCCGGGATTCGGGCGCGGTGGTGAAGCAACCGAAGAGAAGCCGGCGGATACTGTGGTCGACGAGATCACCAGTTTCCAGGGCCGGGCGACGGCGAACTATTCCTCAGTCGCCGACTATGCCAGCGCCGGGCGCATGGTCGCACAGTGCATGGACACCTATGGGCGGATTGATTTCGTGGTCAACGTCGCCGGCATGTTGCGTGAGCGCATGATCTGGAACATGACCGAGGAGGATTTCGACCAGGTCATTTCGGTGCATCTGAAAGGGCACTGGAACATGTGCCACCACGCGGTGAAGGTGATGCGTGGCGCCCGCTACGGCCGGATCGTGAATTTCTCGTCCGACGCGTTCAAGGGTTCGGTTGGCCAGTGTAACTATGCAGCGGCCAAGGCGGGCATCATCGGCCTGACGCGTACGATCGCCAACGAGGCCGGTCGTTACGGCATCACGGCTAACGCCATGTGCCCGATGGCGGCGACGCGCATGACGGTCAATGACGCGGTGATCGCCGGGTGGAAGCGGCGGCTGGAACGCGGGCTTCTGACGCAGGCGCAATATGACTCGCGGATGGCGATGCCTGGTCCGGAGTATGTGGCGCCAATGGTGGCCTATCTCTGCTCCGAGGCATCGCGCGACGTCAATGGCCAGTTGTTCCACGCGGAACGGTCGTTGATCCATACCTACCGGTATGGCGAGGAAGCAAAGTCGATCTACAAGTACACCGATGACGGCATGTTCACCGTCGATGAATTGGTTGAGACGATTCCGGCGTCGCTGATGGCAGGCATTCCGAATGCGTCTCCGCCGGAGGAGGCGTAAGGCTAGGGACAGTCCCGTTCGCATCGGGCGGGCGTAGACGCTCCACCGTCATGGCGGGCCTTCGCCTGCCATGACCACCAACAAACGAACTGTCGCGCTACGCCGCCTTCGCCAGTGCGCAACCGCAGGCGTCGAACGCGCTGAACAGCGCCGCTTTCTGCGCCTCGGTCAGTTTCATGTGTGGCGGGCGGATCGTCTCCCACCGCGCGTCGCCGGTGTTCCGAGCGACCAGCGCCTTGAGGCCGGAGATCAGCGGCACCGAAATCACCGCCTTGCGCGTCGCCGCCAGCACCTCATGCGCTGACGCGCCGGCGCCGGTGTTCCATCCGGCATAGACCTGAGCTCCAACCGCGCAGTTCACGTTCGACGCCGCGGTGATGCAGCCGGCGGAGCCCTTTTCCAGCAGCGGCTTCAGCAGCGTGTCGTCGCCGGCATAGACCTCGAACCCGTCCTTGGCGAAGGCCTCGACGTAGCCAAGACCGTTTTCATAGCTGCCGCTGCTGTCCTTGATGCCCTGCACCTTGCCGGGGTTCGCCTTGAGCAGCCGTTCCAGGAACGCCACGCTGAACGGCACCGCCGATTGCTGCGGGAAGTTGTACAGGTAGACCTTGATCGAGCCGCCGACCCGCTGGATCACCTCATTGAAATACGCTAGCAGCCCGTCATCCGAAGGGTTCTTGTAGTAGAACGGCGGCAGCAGTAGCGCGCCGGGGCAGCCGACGGACTCGGCGTGCTTCGTCAGAATCACCGTGTCCACCAGATTGGCGACGCCGGTGCCAGGCATCATTTTCGCCGCCGGAATGCCACGGGCGATCAGGCCCTCCAGCACGTTCATGCGCTCCTGCAGGCCCAGGCTGTTCGCCTCGCCGGTGGTGCCCATCACGCCCAGGCCGTTGCAGCCATTCGCCAGCAGCCAGCGGCAATGCGCGGCCATGCGGTCGAGGTCCACCGACAGGTCGGCGTTCATCGGGGTCAGCACGGCGGCATTCACGCCGCCATACAGCGCGTTCTTCAGCATCGCTCAGTCTCCTCGCTCGCTCGGGCGCTTGGTCTTCGGCATCTTGCCCGGCCAGTCGCACACATGGTGCTCCAGCGGGCCGGCCTGTCGCTCAGTAATGGCACGGCCGCGCACGGATACGCCAGCCTGGTGCACCGTGTCGGGGTCGCCGGAGACCAGCGGGTGCCACCAGAACAGGCTCTTGCCCTCCTGCACCAGGCGGTAGGCGCAGGAGGGCGGCAGCCAGTCGATGGTCTTCAGCGCCTCGGGCGTCAGGCTGACGCAATCCGGGACCCAGCGGCGGCGGCGCGGGTAGTCGCGGCACTGGCAGGAATCGAGGTCGAGCATGCGGCAGGCGACGTTGGTGAAGGAGAGTTCGTCGGTCCGCTCATCACGCAGTTTGTGCAGGCAGCAGCGGCCGCAGCCGTCGCACAGCGACTCCCATTCGTCGGGGGTCATGTGCTCCAGGCGCTTGGTCTTCCAGAAGGGTTGGGGGCGGGACATGGGGTGAACGTAGTCGCAAAGCGCTGGGGTTCAAACCCGAGGCTGGAGGTAGCGGACGACCCAGGCGCCGCCCGCGCAAAACAAGCAGTAGAAGATGCGCTGGCAACAGCACCATGATCGCACCCGCGATCAACCTCAGGTTCGGGCCCTCGAGGCCTCCCCTACCGCGGCGGCGCCAGGCTCTGCTCCTGCACCGGACCCCGCCCGGCGCTCGCTGGCGGCGTCAGATAGGTCGGTCCCCCCGCCGGTGCCTGGCCCTGCTGCGGATAGGCCGGTGCGTACCCGCCCGGCGGCGCACCACCGGCCGGCGCGGCCGGCGCATAGCCGGGCGGCACCGGCGGCGGACCGCTGGCAACACCGGGCGCCGGGGCGCCAGACCCAAACCGTGTCAGCAGGTCGCGCAGCGGATCGGCGCCAGGATTGGATCCCTGCATCTGCATTACGATCTGCCGGGCGGCGAAGGGCTGGCCGTAATACGACTGGTTCCAACTCGTCTGCGTCGTCATCACGCTGCCCTCCACCGAGAGGCCGCCATACAGGCCGCGCGCCTCGGAGAACGCCAGGATATCGGCGCCGATTGCCGTGGTGGTCGAGCCCTGGATGCCAGCCCCCAGCGTCGCTACCGCGATCGAGGCGGAACCGCCCAGCTTCAACTGGCTGTCCATAACCGCGTTCAGACCCTTCTCGGTCATGATCAGCATCAGCAACTGGCTGTCCTGGATGCCGATCTGCAGTCCGAAGCTGGCGCTGCCGATGCTGTAGAAGGCGGGATAGGACCAGGTGTTGTTGCCGCCGCGGCCGAGCAGCACGCACATGCCGCCCTCGCCGCCGAAGAAAAACCCGGCCTTGAAGATGCGTGGGCAGATCATCACGCCCTTGGCGCGCTGCAGGAAATCCTTCGGGCCGTTGGTGACGGGCTGCGTCAGCAGTTCCTGCGTCGTCAGGGCCGATCGGTCGACCAGCGTCTGCTGCTCGCCTTGGGCGGGCGGTCCGCTGCAGCCGGCCAGCGGCGGCGCCAGCAGCAGGGCCACAGCGGCGATCGCCAGAGGTCTCTTCATCGCGTCTCTCCTGCCATCTCGGACGGCTCTGCATAAGGCTTGCGCCCGATTCGGGCGGAATCATGCGAACATTTCAGGGCGTGTCTGACCAGGGACGCGGCGGGCGGAACCGCAGCGCGGCGGGTGAGCCTGACCGGGGCGGGCCGCCGCGTCACCTGGAAAGCGCGTGAACCGGGCTCCGGCGCGCCGTCCGCTGCGCCGCAATATGCCGCTGGGCGAGTGGCCAGGAACATGCATAAATTGCGAAGCGACACGTTTCCGGACGACAAGAGGGGCCGCGCATGAACGACGGACGACCAGTGGAGTCAACCGCGACCGACCGGCCGGCAACCAGCCTGTCCCGCCGCCTCGGACTGACCGCAGTGGCATCTTTGCCAATGCTGGCGCTGCTCGGCCCCAGGGGTGCCCGTGCCGCCGACGGACCGGAAAGCACCTTCGACCGCGTACGCAACAGCAAGGTGCTGCGCATCGCCGTGCTGCCGGGTGAACTGCCGTATTTCCAGAAGGATCTTGTCTCCGGCGAGTGGTCCGGCGCTGCGATCGCCATGGCGAACGACATTGCCAAGGTGTTCGGTGCGCAATTGGCCTATGTCGAGTCCACCTACGGCAACTCGGTGCTGGACCTGCAGTCCAACAAGGTCGACCTGGCCTTCGCGCTGAACCCGACGCCGGTCCGCGCGCTGTCGATCGGCTTCACCGATCCGGTGATCACCCACCCATTCGGCTGCCTGGCAAAGAAGGGCCTGGCGCCGAAGACCTGGGATGATCTGAACAAGCCGGAGCTGACGATCGTCTTCGACATCGGCTCGCTGCACGAAACCGCCGCCCGCCGCTACTGCCCGAAGGCGAAGCTAGTTGGCTACAAGACGCGCGACGAGTGCACGCTGGCATTGCAGTCCGGCCGTGCCGACGCCCACATCCAGGCCGCGTTGCTCGGGCTGTCGACGGTCGGCAAGAACCCGTCGCTGGGGCCATACTACCTGCTGACCGACCCGACCGTGGCACTGCCCAGCAGCCTAGGCGTGCAGCGGGAGCCGGATACGCGGTTCAAGGAGGTGATCAACGCCTGGATCCAGATGAACCGCGGCACCGGCCAAATTCGTGAATGGCTGCTAGAGGGCATCGCCAAGTTCGGCATCACCCGCGACCAGTTACCGCCGAACCTGACCTTCTGAGCGCGCGTCCGCGCCCGGATGCACTATCAGTGGGACTTCGGCCTGCTCTGGCGTTACGCGCCGCTGTTCTGGAGCGGTGTGCTGGTCACGCTGGCTTATACCGGCGTCACTATCGCCATCGGGCTGCTGATCGGCCTGGTGGTCGGGCTCGGGCGTCTGGCGAAGTCGTGGCTGCTGAACCTGCCGCTGATCGCTTTCATCGAGGTGTTCCGCTGCACTCCGGTGCTGGTGCAGATCGTCTGGTTCTACTACGCGCTGCCGGTGCTGCTGGGGGTGCAGATTCCCGCGGTTGTGGCGGGTATCATGACGCTGTCCTGCTACACCGGCGCGTTCTACGCCGAGATTTTCCGCGGCGGCATTATCTCCATCGAGCAAGGCCAATGGGACGCCGCCCGAGCCTTGGGGCTGAGTCCCTGGCAAATGATGCGACGCGTGATCCTGCCGCAGGCGGTGCGGCGGATGATTCCGCCCTTCGTCAACCAGTCGATCACGCAGTTGAAGAACACGTCGCTGGTGTCGACCATTGCGGTGCCGGACCTGCTTTACAACGGCACGCTGATTACGGCTGATACGTACCGGCCGCTGGAGGTTTATACCGTCGTCGCGTTGATCTATTTCGTTCTGCTGTTCCCCAGCACGCTGCTGGCGCAGTATTATGAGCGGCGGCTGGCTCAGCGGCCGCGGTGACTACCTGTTGGGGAGATGTCCATGAAGAGCCCGGCCTCGCCGCCCGGTTTCCATCACGTCGCCATCCGCGCCGTGGATTTCGATGAGACGATCCGTTTCTACACAGAGGGGTTGGGTTTTTCGGTGCACTATCGGTTTTCGGTGCCTGGTCGTATCGATCGCGCGGCATTCCTCGACGCTGGCGACGGGCGGTTCGTCGAAGTGTTTGGGCCGGACTCGACCGTGCAATCCGAAGGCCGCCGCCGACGGCTGGAGGAGGAGCGGACCGAAGGTGCGCTGCTGCATTTCTGCCTGCGCGTGGCGGATACGCCAGCGGCGTATCAGCGGGCGCTGTCGGCCGGCGCCGTGTCACGAGTCGAGCCGGTGACGCGGCAACTCGGCCCGGATCCGCTGGTTGAGGTCTGCATCGCCTTCGTCACCGGCCCGAACGGCGAGGTGATCGAGTTCATGCAGAGCGAGCAGTTGTAGGGCGGGATGATGCGGGCGACCGGCATCACCATCTCACTGTTGTGGCCGGCCTTGCGTTGTCCACATCTCACCGTCATGGCGGGCGCAGGCCCGCCATCCACACCTCTACCGCAAGATTTGCTGTTCGCCACCTGGAGAGGCATCGCAAGGCGTGGATGGCGGGCCTGCGCTCGGCATGTCGGCAGCGGCCTGAGTGCGCCACGACCTCCCACAATCCAGCACCGTATCCTCTTTCCCCCGGCCACCCCATGCCCGCCAGCCTGCTGAACACCGCCGAGGGCAAGCGCCTGTACGGCGACCGCGCCGCCTGGCTCCACTGGGGACCATACCTGGCCGAACGCGAATGGGGACTGGTGCGGGAGGACTACTCCGCCAATGGTGACGCCTGGAACTACTTTCCCTTCGATCATGCCCGCAGCAGAGCCTACCGCTGGGGCGAGGACGGCATCGCCGGCTTCACCGATGATCGGTTGCGCTGGTGCCTGTCGGTCGCGCTGTGGAACGGCCGTGATCCCATCCTGAAGGAGCGGATGTTTGGACTTACCAACGAACAGGGCAACCACGGCGAAGACGTCAAAGAGCTTTATTACTTCCTCGATAACACGCCGACCCACTCCTATATGCGGATGCTGTACAAGTATCCACAGGCAGCATACCCTTACCAGAAGCTGATCGAGGAAAATGCCCGCCGCGGCCAGGATCAGCCTGAATACGAACTGACCGACACCGGCGTCTTCGACGGCAACCGCTACTTTGATGTCACCATCGAATACGCCAAGGCCGCACCCGAAGATATTCTGCTCCGCGTTACCATCGATAATCGCGGCCCTGATGCCGCCGACCTGCAGGTGCTGCCGACGCTGTGGGCGCGCAACACCTGGGACTGGCGGCCGGGCATTCCAATTCCCGAACTGCAGCTCGACGGGCACGGCATTAGCGCTCTGCACAACCGCATGAGCACGCGGCGACTCGACATCGACGTGCAGGCGCCCTGGCTGTTCTGCAACAACGAGACAAATACCAAGAGACTGTTTGGTTCCGACAGCAAGGGCCCGTTCAAGGACGGCATCAACGACTTTGTGGTGAACGGCAACGCCGACGCCATTGAGCGTGAGTTCGGCACCAAGGTCTCTGCCCAGGTGAAACTGACCCTGCCGCCAGGCGGTCAACGCATCATCCGCCTGCGTTGGCGTCCGGCGGAGCGCACCGGCGACCCGTTCGCCGATCATGACGCGGTGTTCGCCACGCGCATTGCCGAGGCCAACGAGTTCTATGGGGCCCTGCAGCGGAATATCGCCGATCCGGACGCCCGCCTGGTACAGCGCCAAGCGCTGGCGGGGATGCTTTGGTCGAAGATGTTCTATCGCTTCGACATAAGGCGTTGGCTGGACGGCGATCCGCTGCAACCGCCGCCGCCACCGGGGCGCGAGAAAATCCGCAACGGCGACTGGCGCCACCTGAACAACCGCGAAATCCTGTCGATGCCCGACACCTGGGAATATCCCTGGTACGCCGCCTGGGACCTTGCTTTCCACGCGGTGACCTTCGCGCTGATCGACCCGGAGTTCGCCAAACAGCAACTACTGCTGCTGACGCATGAATGGTACATGCACCCGAACGGCTCGCTGCCGGCCTATGAATGGTCGTTCGACCAGGTCAATCCGCCGGTGCATGCCTGGGCGGCGTGGCGGGTCTTCCGCATGGACGCGGCGCTGACCGGCAAGCCGGACTTCGCCTTCCTGGAAGAGGTTTTTCTCAAGCTGCTGATCAATTTCACCGGTTGGGTGAACCGCCAGGATGTCGAGGGCCGTAACGTTTTCCAGGGCGGCTTCCTCGGCCTCGACAATATCGAGGTGTTCGACCGTTCCCAGCACCTGCCGGTGGCGGGCATCATCGACCAGTCGGACGGCACGTCGTGGATGGCGATGTACGCGCTCAACATGATGCGCATCGCGCTGGAACTCGCCACCCGCAACCCGGTGCACCAGTCGACAGCGACCAAGTTCTTTGAGCATTTCCTGGCCATCGCCGATGTCATGACGCGGCAAAGCGGCAAGCGCGGGTTGTGGGATGAAGACGAGCAGTTTTACTTCAACGTGCTGCGCCGACCGGATGGCGCGTCAATCCCGCTGAAACTATTCTCCATCGTGGGCTTGTTCCCACTGTTCGCCGTTGAGGTGCTGGAACCCGAAACCATCGCCCGCAACCCGGTTTTTGCCTCACGGCTGAACTGGGTGCTGGAGCATCGTCCCGACCTTGCCGCCCTGGTGTCCCATTGGGACGTTCCGGGCCAGGGCGCCCGCCGTCTGCTGTCACTGCTACGCGGCCACCGAACCAAAATGCTATTGCGGCGCATGCTGGATGAGGCGGCGTTCCTGTCTGAATACGGTGTGCGCAGCGTGTCGCGCGTGCACAAGGACAAGCCGTTCGTGCTGGAACTTGACGGTCAGCGCTTCAGTGTTGGCTACGTCCCGGGTGAAAGCAACAGCCGGGCCTTCGGCGGAAACTCCAACTGGCGGGGGCCGATCTGGATGCCGGTGAATGTCATGTTCATTGAGGCATTGTATGGCTTTCATTTTTACTACGGCGATGACTTCCAGGTCGAGTTTCCGGTTGGCTCCGGCCAGACCCGAAGCCTGAAGCAGATTGCCGAGGAACTGACGATGCGCCTGACGCGGCTCTTCCTGCGAGACGCCAACGGACGCCGGCCGGCGATGGGGCGGAGCGATTTTGTGCAGGCCGATCCGCATTTCCGTGACCGACTGCTGTTCCACGAGTATTTCCACGGCGATACCGGCGAGGGATTGGGTGCCGCGCACCAGACGGGCTGGACCGGGCTGATCGCGCTGCTGCTGCACGGGCGGCTGGGCGGCGATCCGACGCAGATGGACATGCCGGATGGGGAGGGCGGAGGCGATCGCACAACGTAGTTGTTGCGCATAGGTGTGACAGAGCGGTGTCGACAGAGTGGTTGACGGGTGTGGCCGGATGTCATACTTTATCATTCTGCCACATTCAGTGGATCTGTCATGTCCCAGCATATTGTCATGGCTGCGAATGGCCGCCTCGTGATTCCTGCAAATGTTCGGTCTGAGCTTGGTATGCAAAATGGCGCCCGTTTCCTTGTTCACGTCGAGGGCGGCCAAATCCGCCTTGAGCCCATTCAGGCCGCGGTCGCACGCGCTCAAGCGATCATTCGCCGATACGTCCCGAGTGGCGTAAGTCTTGTTGAAGACCTTAGTGAAGATCGGCGACGCGAGGCGGAGCGTGAATGAGCCGGTCCTCGATGCGTCTGCAGTGCTGGCACTGCTGAATGGCGAGACGGGCCACGAGCGGGTTGCATCGGTTCTGCCCGCAGCGTTGATAGGCACGGTCAATCTGACCGAGGTCATCTCGAAGCTTTGCGAGCGGGGCGTGCCAGTTGAGGCGGCGATGCAAGCGGTCGATAGCCTTGGTGTGGAAGTAGTCCCGTACTCGCAGGCGCACGCACTCCGGGCCGGGGCATTGCGGCCGCTGACGAAGCTGTTCGGACTGTCGCTGGGCGACCGGGCGTGCCTTGCCCTTGGATGGGAGCGGCAGACGACAGTGATCACAGCGGAGCGGCATTGGGACGAACGTGTTGAGGGAGTGGCCGAGGTTCCGATCTCTCGCATTCGCAACACGACATAAACTGGCCTGGACGTGGCCCGGTGCCGCCGGCCGTTGTCCCGATCAGTCGCCGCGCACCCGCACCACCGTCCGCCCGCGCACCTGTCCCGCCAGGATTTGTGGCGCCAGCGCGGGCAAATCCTCTAGCTCGACTGTGCTGGTCAAGGCAGTCAGGTCGCCGGCTTGTAGCTCCGCGGCCAGGCGCCGCCAGGCTTCTTCGCGCCGGGGCAGGGGGCACATCACCGAGTCGATTCCCAGCAGTGCGATGCCGCGCAGGATGAATGGAAACACGGTGGCCGGCAGATCCGTGCCACCGGCGAGGCCGCACGCGGCCACTGCGCCATCGTATACCGTGGCGGCAAGCACGTTCGCCAGCACCGTGCCGCCGGCCGTGTCCACTGCGCCGGCCCAGCGCTCGGCGGCCAGCGGCTTACCCAGCGTGGCATATTCCGACCGGTCGATGATCGCGGTGGCACCAAGACCGCGCAGAAAGTCGGCTTCCGCCGGCCGCCCGGTTAGCGCAGTCACGTTGTAGCCGCGCCGGGAGAGCAGCCGGACCGCAACGCTGCCCACTCCGCCGGCCGCGCCGGTGACCAGGACGTCGCCGCTCGACTTGATCCCGTGCTTCTCCAGCCCCATTACGCACAGCATTGCCGTCAAGCCCGCAGTGCCGACCGCCATGGCCTGCCGTGTCGTCAGGCCGTCGGGGAGCTTCACCAGCCACTCGGACTTCGCGCGAGCACGTTCGGCGAAGCCGCCGGACCAGCCTTCGCCGACGCCCCACCCGGTCAGCACGACTTTGTCGCCCGGTTGGAACCGGTCGGAGGTGGATGCCGCCACGGTGCCGGCATAGTCGATGCCCGGGACGATCGGATACTTGCGCAGGATCCGGTTCTTCCCGGTCAGTGCCAGCCCGTCCTTGTAGTTAAATGAGGAATACTCGACATCGACGGTCACATCCGCCGCCGGCAGGTCGGCCTCGGTGAGCGTCTCCAGTGCGATGGCTTGGGCGTCTCCGTTCTTACGGGCGACGAGGGCACGGAATGAGGCGTCGGTCATAGGATTTCCAACAGATGTCGGGTTGGCGGCGGCGTCTCCGCTGCCGTTGAGGGCGCCGGTCATAGCATGTGCATCTGCGGGCCGACCACCGGGGGTGCGCTGTCCGAGGCCACCTTCGTGCCGTCGTGCCGCGCGATGAACCTCCTGCATCGCAACCGCGACCACTACTAACCCTCTCCCAAGGATTTGGCGCGCGAAAGGCTTGACTTTGCCGCCCCTCACTCTATCCTAACGAACGTTCGTTAGGAAATGGCGTGACCGCCCATGCAGGAAGAACCCACGCGGGACCGGATCAAACGTGCTGCCATGCAGCTCTTCGTCGCCCATGGAGTCGACGCCGTCTCGATGCGCGACATCGCTGATGCTGCCGGGCTGAAAGCGCCGAGCCTCTATGCCCACTTCAAGAGCCGTGAGGCGCTGCTGTCAGAGATGTTCCAGGCCGGTTACGCCGACTACGGCCAGCGTCTTGCGGCTGCCGCGGCAATGCCGGGGCCATTCCTCGACAGGCTCGGGGGGATGGTTCGCCTCATCTGCCGGCTGCATGCCGAGGATGAGGTGCTATTCAATTTCCTGCTGCTGACGCAGCACGTGAGCCTGCGTGACATACCTGCGAGTGGTGATGGTAACCCGGTCGATGTGCTGTGCCGGGCCGTTGCTGAGGGTATGTTACATGGCGAGATCCCGCAGCGCGACCCGGCACTGATCGCAGCGGCACTGATGGGTATGATCATCCAGGCGGCAACATTTCGCTTGTACGGCCGCCTCGACCGGGGGCTTGCCGCGCTCCAGAATGACCTCGTCAGACTGGCAGGGCGGATTGTGTCGTGACCTGGACCCTCGGCGGTTGGCAGTTCTGGACCGACGTTTGGGTTCGTTCCGGCTGGCGAGTGCAGGAACACGCCACGACACGGGCCGCCCGCCTGCTGGATCCGGGGAACCGCCGCCACGCATCCGGCAGGCTCGATACCTGCGTGGCCGCCGCAGTATGGGCCGCGCCAGGCGCGCGGGCGGAGCGGGGTGTGATCCTGTTGCACGGGCTTGGCCGCACACGACGGATGATGGCACCGATGGCGGCGGCGCTGCAGGCTGACGGTTGGGCAGTTGCCGCCCTCGGCTACGCCAGCCTGCGCCGGCCGTTCGAGGATCATGTTGCCGCCGTCGCTTCGGTGGCGCGTGCGCTTCAGGATGACGGCGGGCGGCGAATTTCCATCGTCGGGCACAGCCTCGGAGGCCTGATCGCGCGTGCGGCCGTCGCGCAGGCCTGTGTAGAAGGCTGGGAGCCCGACCGCCTGGTGCTGATCGGCTCGCCCGCGCGTGGCTCCGCCGTGGCCGCACGCCTGAAGACATTCGGCGTTTATCGCAGCATCATGGGCGCATGTGGCCAAGCGGTGACGCCGGCACTGGCGGCGCATGTGCCGGTTCCGGACGCGCCGATCGGCGTCATCGCCGGTGGCAACCTGCGGCGCGGCTATAATCCGTTCCTTGCCGGCGACAACGACGGCCTCGTCACCGTAGCCGAGACGCGCCTTCCTGGCGCCGAAAGCGCGTTCCTGCTCGTACCGGCGGTTCACACCTTCATCGCCCGCAATCCCGCTGTTATTGCGGCGACGTGCCGTTTTCTGGCAACCGGGTGCTTCCGCGACAACTCCGCGCCTGCCGCCGCCCCTCGTCTGTTAGCCGTGTCGTAAAGAAAGGCTCTGTCATGGCGTCGCCTCTTGGTTTGCTGAAGACCCGCCGCCTCGGTCCGCTCTGCCTGAGCCAGGCTTGCGGCGCGCTGAACGACAATCTGGTGAAGAACGCACTGATCGTGCTGGCCATGTTCCGTACCGGGTCGGCCGGCGTCGATCTGGTAGCGCTGGCGGGGGCATTGTTCATCGCGCCGTACGCGCTGCTGTCGGCCACAGCGGGCCAGTTGGCGGACCGGTTCGACAAGTCCCGCCTGATCCGCGTCGTCAAGGGCCTAGAAGTCGCCCTGATGGCGGTCTCCGCCCTTGGCTTCCTGCTCGGCTCGACGCCGCTGCTGCTGGCCGTGCTGTTCGGCCTGGGCGTGCAGGCGGCGCTGTTCGGGCCGCTGAAATACGGCATCCTGCCGGACCACCTGGACCAGACCGAAATCGTTGCCGGCAATGGCGCGATCGAGGCGGCAACCTTCATCTCCATCCTGATCGGCACGGTCGCCGGTGGTGCTCTAGTGTTGATGGACTCTGGTCCCGAGATCGTCGCCGCGGCCGGCCTGGCCGTCTCGCTGGTCGGGCTGGTCTCGGCGTTCGCCATCCCGCCGGCGCCTGCCGCCGACCCGACGCTGAAGATCGGCTGGAACCTGCTGGCCGATACGCTGGGCGTGGTCCGCCTGGCGCGGCAGACGCGGTCGGTGTGGCTGTCGATCCTGGGCCTGTCCTGGTTCTGGGCCTTCGGCGCGCTGCTGCTGTCGGAGTTTCCCGCGGTCACACGCGACACACTGGGCGCCGATGGGCACGTGGTGACGCTGCTGCTGACGGTGTTCGCGGTCGGCGTCGGCGTCGGCTCGATTGCCTGCGCGCATCTGCTGCATGGTGAGGTCAGCGCCCGCTACGTGCCGTTCGCCGCACTGGCCATGACGGTGTTTACCTGGGATTTCGGCACCGCCGCCGCCTCGGCCGGTCACCTGGAAAATGTTAGTGCGGTGCTGACGGCGCCCCATGGCTGGCGGATGATGATCGATCTGCTGCTGCTCGCGGTCTGCGGCGGCCTGTATTCGGTGCCACTTTATGCTATCGTGCAGGAGGACTCTGAACCGTCCCACCGCGCGCGGATGGTCGCGGCGAACAACGTGGTGAACGCGGTGTTCATGGTGGTCGGTGCGGCTGCGGTGGCAGGTCTCGCCGCCGCCAACGTGTCCGCACCCGGCGCGCTGAAGGTCGCGGCCGTGGCGAACTTTGTGGTGGCGTTGTGGATCGTGCGCCTGCTGCCCCGCACCGTCGTGCGCGCACTGGCGCAGTGGTATTTCCGCTTGTTCCACCGTGCCGAGGTCCGTGGGTTGGAGAACCTGCCGCCGCCCGACCGGCGCGCCATCGTGGTGATCAATCACCAGTCCTTTCTGGACGGCTGCCTCGTGGCGGCGTTCCTGCCCGGCAATCTGGTGTTTGCCGTCGATACCGCGCAGGCGCAACGCTTCTGGTTCCTGAAATACGTGCTGGACATCTTTCCCGTGGACCCGTCCAGCCCGATGGCCACCAAGACCATGGTGAAGGCGGTGCGTGACGGACGGCGTCTGGCGATTTTCCCCGAAGGTCGCATCACGCTGACCGGGGCGCTGATGAAGATCTATCCTGGTCCCGGCATGATTGCCGACAAGGGCGACGCGGTGATCGTGCCGGTGCGGATCGAAGGCCTGAAGTTCCACAAGACCTCCCGCATGCAGGGCAAGCTGCCGCTGCGCTGGTTCCCGCGCGTCAGCCTGACGGTGCTGCCGCCGCGGCGGCTGGACGTCCCCGAAACGGTCACCGGCCGGGCGCGCCGGGCGGCACTGGGCGTGGCGATGCACCGGCTGATGGTGGACGCAGCGTTCCGCCCCGAGACCATCCACGGCACGCTATTCGCGGGCCTGCTGCGCGCCCGTGCGCTGTACGACATGGGCAAGCCGGTCGTTGCGGATGTGTCGCCGAACGACAATGGCGGCAACACGCGTACCGAACTGACCTATGACCGGCTGATCCTTGGTGCCACCGTGCTTGGGCGGAAGCTCGCGACGCTGGTGCCGGACCAGACCGTCGGCGTGCTACTGCCGAACGCGGCCGGCGTTGCGGTGACGTTCTTCGCGCTGCAGGCGCAAGGCCGCACCGTGGCGATGCTGAACTTCACCGCCGGCGCCGATGCCATGCTGGCCTGCTGCAAAGCCGCCGGCGTGCGCACCATCATCAGCTCCCGCCGCTTTATAGAGCGGGGCAAGCTGCACAAGCTGGTGGATGCCGTGGGCGCGCAGGTGCCCTTCGTCTGGCTGGAGGATGTGCGGGAGTCGATCGGGCTGGCCGACAAGCTGACCGGCAAGCTGGCCGCGATGCGGCCGCACGCGTTGCCGGGCGCGGTCCTGGAGGGCAACCGGCCGGCGGTGATCCTGTTTACCTCGGGCTCCGAGGGCATGCCGAAGGGCGTGGTGCTGAGCCACCGCGCACTGCTGAGCAATTGTGCGCAGGCGGCAGCGGTGATCGACTTCAATCCCGTCGACAAGGTGTTCAACGCGCTGCCGATGTTCCATGCGTTCGGCCTGACCGGTGGCACGCTGCTGCCGCTGCTGTACGGGGTGCGGACCTTCCTGTATCCCTCGCCGCTGCATTACAAAATCGTTCCAGAAATGATCTACGATGAGCAGTCGACGATCATGTTTGGCACCGACAGTTTCCTGTCCGGCTATGTGCGCCGGGCGGACCCGATGGACTTCCAGTCGCTGCGCTACATCTTCGCCGGTGCTGAGAAGGTGCGGCCGGAGACGCGCATGGCCTATATGCAGCACTTCAAGAAGCCGATCTTCGAAGGTTATGGCGCTACCGAAACGGCGCCGGTGCTGTCGCTGAACACCATGGCCGCGTCGAAGGAAGGAGCCGTCGGCCAGTTGATGCCGGGGATGGACTACCGGCTGGAAGCAGTCCCCGGCATCGCCGAGGGTGGCCGCCTGTGGGTCCACGGACCCAACATCATGCTTGGTTATCTGAAGGCGGATCAGCCCGAGGTGCTGCAGCCGCCGCCGGACGGGTGGTACGACACCGGCGACATCGTTTCGGTCGATGCGCATGGGTTTGTGACGATCCTGGGCAGGGCCAAGCGCTTTGCCAAGATCGCCGGCGAAATGGTGTCGTTGAGTTCAGCCGAGACATTGGCGCATGCCGTCTGGCCCGATGCCGCGCAGGCGGTGGTGGCGCTGCCGGATGCGCGCAAGGGCGAGCGGCTGGTGCTGGTCACGACCCAGTCCGACGCGACAGCGCGCATGCTGCTGGGCAAGGCGCGCGAACGCGGCATTGCCGAAATCATGGTGGCGCGTGACATCATGGTGGTGGCGAAGCTGCCGCTGCTGGGGACGGGAAAGATCGACTATCCGGCGGTACAGTCGCTGGCGGCGGAGCGGGCGCCGGTGGAAGAGGAGGCGACGGCGGCGGATTAGGGGGTGAGTTCCGGGTCGCCGTGGTGGCGGGCGCAGGCCCCACGGGCGCTAAAATGAGCTGTACCGGATGCTTGACGATCAGCGCGAACTCTCCCTCGTCGTGGCGGGCCTTCGCCCGCTATGACGGGGTGGCACGGTCAGAGACGCTCCAGCTAACTCGCAACGGCGGGCGGTCGAGGTAGTCCCAGCGCCCGACAGATTAGGCCAGATGCAGCTTCGCGTCCGTGCGTGCCTGCAGGTCGTCGAAGCTCAGCCCCGGCGCCATCGACGTCACCACGAAACCGCGCGGCGTAACATCGATCGTTGCCAGGTTGGTGTAGACGCGCTTCACCGCCCCTGGCGCAGTCAGCGGATAGGTGCACTTGCTGACCAGCTTGGCCTGGCCGTCCTTCGTGGTGTGCTCCATCAGCACCCATAGCCGTTTCGCCCCCGCTGCGAGGTCCATGGCGCCGCCAACTGCTGGCGCCGTGTCATTCTCGCTCGTCGCCCAGTTGGCGATATCGCCGTTATCAGCCACCTGGAAGGCGCCGAGCACGCACAGGTCGAGATGGTGGCCGCGGATCATGGCGAAGCTGTCAGCGTGGTGGCAGAAGCTGCCGCCGGCGCGCATGGTGACGTATTGCTTGCCGGCGTTGATCAGCCAGGGCTCGATCTTGTCCTTCTCCGGTGCGGGGCCCATGCCGAGCACACCGTTTTCGGAGTGGAAGATTACCTCGCGGTCGAGCGGGACGAAATCGGCGATCAGCGTCGGGATGCCGATGCCCAGGTTGACGTACCAGCCCTCGGGAATGTCGGCGGCGGCGCGCTGCGCCATCTGCTGGCGGGTGAACGGCTTGAAGTCGGCGGTCGTGGCGGACATTTGCTGCGTCTCCTGGATCAGAAGCCGGATGGGTCACCGTAGGGCACGTGCAGCACCCGGTCCACAAAGATGCCCGGTGTGACGACGTGGTCGGGGTTGAGTTCCCCAAGCTCGCGGACATGTTGCGTCTGCACGATGGTGCAATCCGCCGCCATCGCCATGACCGGATTGAAGTTGCGGCCGGCCTGCTTGTAGGTCAGGTTGCCCCAGCGGTCCGCCTCCCACGCCTCGACCAGCGCAACGTCGCCCTTCAGCGCCTTCTCCAGGATGTAGGTGCGGCCGTCGATCTCCCGGTGCTCCTTGCCGACAGCCATCTTGGTGCCGACGCCGGTGGCGGTGAAGAAGGCCGGCACGCCGGCGCCCGCGGCGCGCATCCGTTCCGCCAACGTGCCCTGCGGCACGATCTCCAGTTCGATCTTGCCCTCACGGTACAGCGTCTCGAACACCACCGGGTCCGAGGAGCGGGGGAAGGAGCAGATGATCTTGCTGACCCGGCCCAGATCCATCAGGCGGGCGAGGCCGATGCGGCCGGTGCCGGCGTTGTTGCAGGCAACGGTTAGGTTCTTGGCGCCCTGTTCGATCAGGCCGTCGATCAGCGCGTTCGGCTGCCCGACGGCACCGAAACCGCCCAGCAGGACGATGGAGCCGTCCTTGATGCCCTCCATGGCCTCAGCCATCGTCTGGACGATCTTGTTGATCATCGACGTTCCTCTCTCACGTAACGCTTGGGTGAGAGGGCTTTAGCCGGTCCGTCGATGGGTGCCAAGCGCGCTGCCTGATAGCGCGCGACGACAACCGGACGTCGTTCCCTGCAGCCGGAGCGCCGCGAGGCGCGACGCAACAGTGCTCAGCGGGGGCGCCGCCTTATCGCCGAGGGTGGCCGCCCGTAGGCCTGTGCGAACGCCAGGTTGAAATTGCGAATACTGGAGAAGCCGGCGCGCAGCGCGATGTCGGTGATCGGGATGTCGGTCTCATCCAGCAGGCGCTTCGCACGCTGCACCCGCATGGTCCGCGCTACCCGAACAGGCGTGGCGTGGAGATGCTGCCTGAACAGGCGCGTCAGGTGCCGCGCACCGATGCCAAGCGCCGCAGCCAGCGTCTCGGCGCTGCCCCGGTCGAGTGCCCCAGCCTCGATCAACCGGACGGCGCGCGCCACCGTCGCCGCCGTTCCGTTCCAGGCAGGCGAGAATGGCGCCGTTTCGGGCCGGCATCGAAGGCATGGGCGGAAGCCGTCGGCCTCGGCCGCGGCTGCGCTGCGATAGAAGCGCACATTGCGGGATTTCGGCTGGGCCGGGCACACCGGGCGACAGTAAATGCCTGTTGTCCTGACCGCCGTGAAGAATACGCCGTCGAACGCGCGGTCGCGAGAAAGGCGGGCGCGATCGCAAACCGCGAAATCCAGGTCCCCGGCATGACGGCGCAGGGGATGGACGCTGGCCGGTGACCCAGTGACCGTCGACGCGGACGTTTGTGGTTGGACACCGGTTTCCATCGAGGCGACGCCCTCCAGAAATCGCTGCGAGGCGAGCAGCCCCAGCTAGGACCGGCGCGGGCGAGTTCGCAAGATCAAACGATTGCAAGCTGCCGATGAGGTCCGAATTCTGCCAGCCTCACCTCGGGCACGACAGTAGAACGGGACCGCAGGAGCGCGAACCGGGCGTATGCGTATCGGCGTGGCCTTTGCGTAACAAGGTGGGTTGGAAACCAATGTTGGACCGTATCGGCAAACGAACCTACGGCACCGTTGACGCAGCAGAGCGCAGGGCCATGGCCGGCCTTGCGTTCGTGCGTGGGATTGCCGATGGGACGCTGCCGCTGAACACGATTGCGCAGACACTCGGCTATGATGTGACCGAGGCCGACGCGGGACGGGTGGTCATCGTTGCGTATCCCAACGCTACGCTGCTCAACCCGGCGGGCACCGTCCATGGCGGCTTCTCGGCGACGCTACTGGACAGTTGCATGGGCCTTGCAATCGAATCGACCCTGGAACAGGGCCTGGCGCAGACAACGCTGGAATTCAAGATCTCCCTGGTCCGGCCGATTACCACGGAAACCGGGGTGATCAGGGCGGAAGGCACTGTCCTCAGCCGGGGGCGGCGTGTCGGAACCGCCGAGGGTCGGCTTGTGGACCAAAGCGGGCGGTTGTTGGCCTATGGCACGACAACATGCCTGATCTTCGATCTCTGACGTCCTGCGGGACATGAACAGCCGGACCGGCTTATCCTACGCGGCAGGCACGCTGTACGGCCTGGCTGCGGCCTGCATTTGGGCAGCGTTCATCGTGGTGTCCCGTCTCGGGGTGCAGACCAGCCTCACACCCTGGGACGTGGCGGCAATCCGCTTCTCCGTCGCGGGAATTCTGCTGCTGCCATATCTGTTGAAGCGAGGCATAGTGGCCGACCGGCTTAGCTGGATTGGTGTGGTGGCGGTCATTGCCGGCTGCGGCGCACCCATGGTGCTGCTGGTGAACGCAGGCCTGCTGTTTGCGCCGGCCGCTCATGGCGGCGCCTTGTTTCCCGGCGTCATGCCGCTGATGGTCGCGGTGCTGGCGGCTATCGTCCTGAGGGAGCCGTTGCCGGTCCTCAAGCGGGCCGGCCTTGCCCTGATCACTATGGGTGCGGCGGTGATCGTATGGAGCCGCGGCGGCGCATCCGCGCCAGGACAATGGATCGGCGACGGTCTGTTCCTGCTCGCAGGCCTGGCCTGGGCAGGCTACACGGTGGCGATGCGCCGCGCATTGCTTGGCGGACTTCATGCCGCCGCCATCGCCGCTGTCGGGTCGCTGGTGCTTTACGTCCCGATCTATGCGGCATTGTCCGGTGTCCGCGTGTTCTCGGCGCCCTGGCCTGACATTGCGCTGCAGGCGATCGTCCAGGGCGTCCTGACCGCGATCGTTGCCTTGTTGTTCTACGGCCGCGTTGTCGGCCTGCTCGGGGCCACGGGCGGGGCCGCCTTCGTTGCCCTGACGCCGGCGCTGACCGCTTTGCTGGCGATCCCGGTCCTCGGCGAATGGCCGGACGCTGCCGACTGGGCCGCGATCATTGTCATCTCGGCCGGTGTCTATGTGGTGGCCGGCGGTCCGGTGCGGCGCCGGACCGCCTGAGCGCAGTGCCCCTCGTCAATCGCTGATGCGGGGGCCCGTGGCGCAGCAGGTGCCGACGGCAAGTGACGCGATATTAATGCGAAAGTAGAACGAGAATGAAGTTCATGCCACGCCGCCCTTGTCGCCGGCGGCGGCCAGCCAAGATATTATTTCAGACGGCGCCGTAATTGCTTCAGCGCGGCACAGCGGGAGCGCGCCTCGACGGTAGTTCGTGGTTCTCGTTGTTTCAACGGATTGAAAGCTGGGGCCAAGTCCACACTTCCGCCCATCTGCGTCGCTCCGCCGCTCAATCGGCCGCGCGTGCTGCTGCGGCTTGCGTCGAAACCGGAACCCGCCTCTGATCCTCCCAACCACCAGGGGAGGGCGCCATGAAATTCAGCCTGTCGGACGAAGACCGCGATCTGGTCGAGATGATCGACCGCGTCGCGATGGAACAGTTCCGCCCGAAAGCCTACGACGACCGCGACTCGCACCGTCGCCCGATCGAGAACATGCGTGTCCTGGGCGAGCTGGGTGTGCTGGGTATCTGCCTGCCGGAAGAGGTCGGCGGCGCTGGGAAATCCGCCATCTCCGGCATCCTGGCGATCGAGCGCATTGCCCATGCCTGCCCGCGCACCGGCGCGGCGGCGGTGATGGCGATCGCCGGACCCGGCATGTTCATCGCCCGCTGGGGCAACGAAGACCAGAAGGCCCGCTACCTGCCGCCGATCCTGCGCGGCGAAGAAGCCTGGTCCATTTCGCTGTCCGAACCCGGCGCCGGCACCGCGCTGACCGACCTGACGACACGCGCCGCGATCGACGGCGATGTCTGCCGGATCAACGGCGCCAAGACGTTCTGCAGCAATGCCGGCGTGAACGACCATATCCTGCTGTTCTGCCGTTTCGGCCCCGGCACAGGCGGCATTGGCGCGGTGATCCTCGACCGCGACACGCCCGGCCTGACAATCAGCAAGCCGCACCACCACATGGGCGGCAACATCTGGCACGAGTTGTTCTTCGACAACGCAACAATCCCGCGGGAGAACGTGCTGTTCGAGGGCAATGCCTTCCGCAAGTTGATGGGCAGCTACAGCCTGGAGCGCACGGCCGCAGGCGCCTGGGCAATTGGGGTAGCGCAGGCGGCCTTTGAAATGGCCTGCGATTACGCCAACGAACGCAAGCAGTTCGGCCGCCCGATTGCCGAGTTCCAGTTGGTGCAGGGGCGCATCGCCGATATGTGCCTGCGCCTCGAGCAGGCGCGCTGGTTGGTCTACAAGGCTTGCGTCGATGCCGACGGCACGGCGTCGCGGCTGGAGTCGTCCATGGCGAAGGTCGCGGCGACCGAGGCGGCCGTCTATGTCACCGACCAGGCGATGCAGATGTTCGGCGCGACCGGCATGTCACAGGAGATGCCGCTGGAGTGGATGTACCGCATGGTGCGGCCTTATACCGTGGCCGGTGGCACCTCCGACATTCACCGCGTAATGATCGCCAGCGAGGTGCTGCAGCGCCGCTTCGACCAACGGGTTCCGGCGAAATGATCGGACGCGGTGCCACCGCCTGACGGCGACGATGGCGACGAGGTAGGCGGTTTAATCCCACGATTTTCGCGCTATCAACCGTGGCGGATATAATCGACTCAGCGCTACCTACCGGCTGGTCAGGTCCCGTTTGTGATGACGGGCGGCCGGCCATCGACACAACGGAACGCTGCCGGTGACCCGCACCTCGTGCCGCAACGGACCCGGCAGCGACCAGCGTGACAGCCTTCGGCAGGCATCGAAATGGCGGCGACACCATCACTTTAACGTTACGTACACAATACTATTGTTGTGTTTCGTAAGGCTGAGCGAAGACTTCCTGCTCGTGTCGCTATGGCTTGCGGCCGGTACGTCAGGCTCTGATAGCCATAGCACATGTTGCTCACGAAAATGCTAGGCCTGTCTTGTCAAGTTCGCATTCTGCGACGCACCAGTGCATGGAAGGTGAGACGCGGCGTTGATAGTCGGTCGCCATGAGACACAGTGCGATCCTGTATCATTATTGTGATCACAGCTACGTATATTCCCCAACTGACTGTTGAACAGCTCGTGAGATATGAAGGCTGCGTTCCTCCCCAAACTTGAACTGCCGCGGGGAGCAGCGCTCTCCGCGGCTTCTTTCAAGCTTCGGGCACGAGGATCGCCCGGTATCAGCAACGGTGTCCCCATGCGCAATTACGCTTCGATGCGCGTCGAGCCGAGAACGCCTGGCTGGCGCGCCACTTTGAACGCCGTGCTCATCATCGCTGGTCTTCTCACCACCTGGGCCGGGGTCTGCGTGCCATGAGCGGGGGCCGCACAATGAAAGGCCTGGCCTTCGATATCGCCGACCTCATGGCGGTCCGGAGCTGGGCGGATCGTAACGATATCCGCCTGGATATCCGTCTCGACCACGGCGTTGACGACGAGGAGTACGAGGAAGTCATTGCCTTCAGCGAAGCCGGAGCCTGCTTCCTTTTGATGTGGCGCGATCAGGATACAGTCTTCGCGCAGCCGATGCCGGGCCGGCAGATACGGTTCAAATCCGTCTCCGAGGCACTCAGGCGCCTGTATATTAAGCCGAGTGAACCGGCCAATTCGTAATTCTAGGGTCGTGGAACCCGCTTTCCGCAGAGCCGGCCAGGCCGTGCCGATCTTTGACAGCGATCGAAGTCATGCCTGCGGTGACTACAGTTATTGCGTCATGTGATTTGCGATCAGGCTTCAGTCCGGCACGTGACCAAGGCACGCTACCGGCAAATCAGAGCGTCGCGCCGTGTGAACTGGTTCACAGTCCGGTTTCCTGAATCCCGGCATGGTGCGGACGAACTTGTTCTGTCTGCTTCGCTTTCGGAGGAGTGATGATGCTGCCCGACATGTTGGACACCTATCTGCCGACACTTGAGGCCAAGACGCTGCTTCTGGCATTGGTCAAGGCCCATGCACAAAGCGCGATCCCGTTCGACGTGCTGGGCACGATCGAGCCTTCGCCCCTCAATGGCGAGGTCGCTCGGGCACTGGATGTAGCGGCATGGCTCGAATCCGTACCAACAAGGATGCACTGACATGAGTGATCTGCACGATGCCGCGCTGGCCGCGGCCGGAATTGTCTTTGACGATGTGTCACCGGACGAGGACCATACGGTGCGGCTGACGCCGGTGAGTGCTGTGTCATCCGTCAACGATCTGGTTTGGGGCGATGCGGTGGCCGCGGCGGACCGCCTTGCCAGGAAGGCGGCCTAAGCTTCCCCGCGCGGCATGGCGGTGCGCCGGAGAGCGGGCGCAGGCTGCGGCGCCCGGCCCCGCCGCCGACCATGGGGTTCGAACCCTCGACGCCCGGCCGGCGTGACCTAGAACGAGAACGCTTGTTGGGCCCGGACTGGCGCGACCTGAACGCCCTCCAACTGCAGCATCCGCTGCTTCGCGTCGGTGCCGCCAGGCGCCGAGAAGCCGCCGACCTTGCCGCCGGCCGCCAGCACCCGGTGGCAGGGTATGATCAGCGGCACCGGGTTCCGCGCCATCGCCTGACCAACATCGCGCGCTGTTTCCGGGCCGCGGCCGATGGCTTTGGCCACCGTCCCATAGGTGGTCGTCTCGCCCCAGCGGACCTGCCGTACCGCGCCGTAAACTTCCAGGAAGAAAGCGTCCTGGCCGCTCAAGTCGAGCCGGATATCCGAAAAGTCGATGCTGTCGCCGGCAAAGTACCGGCAAGCGGCGGCGATGGCGTCTTCAACATCCGGCGTTGGCTGCGCCGGGACCGCGTCGGGAACCCGGCGCAACAACGCCCGCTCCGTTGCGGCGGCGCTCCGGGTGGGCAACTGAAAGCGCGTGATGCCAAGATCGTTCCACGCGATACCACAGAAGCCGCCCGCGGTCTCAAATACGTGGTAGCGCTGCACGGTAGGGTCCATGGCACCGAATCCTCCGACTCACCAAGTCAGTCACATTATCTGCCTGCCCTCGAAGTCAACAGCCCGGTTCTTGCGGTCACTACGGCGGGTGCCGAAGGAAATGAGTTGCAGCCGGTGAGCCCGGAAACCCATGCTGGAGGTTCGACCCCGTGAGGTGCGCATGGAATTTTCCATCACACTGGTAAATCTTGCCGGTTCCGTCGCCCTGCTGCTGTGGGGCGTGCACATGGTGCAGACCGGCATCCAGCGCGCCCTCGGGGCGCGGCTGCGTGGCGTGCTGTCCATCGCGCTGCGCAATCGGTTCCAGGCGTTTGTTGCTGGCATCGGGATCACCGCCATCCTGCAGAGCAGTACCGCCACCGGCCTGATGGTGACCGGCTTTGCCGCCGGCGGCCTTGTCGACCTCGTCCCGGCCCTCGCCGTCATGCTCGGCGCCAATGTCGGCACCACGCTGATCGTGCAGGTGCTGTCGTTCAACGTCGCCGAGGTGGCGCCAGCCCTTGTTTTGGTGGGTGTGCTGATGTTTCGCCGCTCCACCGCCGCCCCGCGCGACTTTGGCCGGGTGCTGATCGGGCTGGGGCTGATGCTGATGGCGCTACGGCAGTTCGTCTTTCTGCTCGACCCATACGAGGACATGCCGAGTTTACGGTTGCTGCTGGGGGCGGTGGCGACTCAGCCGGTGCTGGACGTCATCCTGGGGGCCGGGCTGACCTGGGCGGCCCATTCCTCCGTTGCCGTCGTGCTGCTGACGATGTCGTTCTGCGCCAAAGGCGTGGTGCCGCCGATGGCGGCCTTTGCGCTGGTGCTGGGTGCCAATCTCGGGTCGGCGATCAACCCGGTGCTGGAGGGTGGCGCGGGCGATGACCCGGCAGCGAAACGCCTGCCGATCGGCAACCTGCTGAACCGGATTATTGGCGTCCTGGTAGGTATGGCAGTGCTGGGGCCGCTGAGCACCTGGCTGGTCACAGTGGACCCGGACAACAGCCGTGTCGTCGCCGATTTTCACACCGGCTTCAACATTGCACTGGCGATCGTGTTCTTCCCGCTGCTGGGCCCGTTCGCCGCGCTGCTGCGCCGCCTGCTGCCTGCGCGTGTCGATCCGGCCGATCCAAGTCGTCCGGTGTATCTGGATGCCGCGGCCGTGGAGGTGCCGACGGTGGCTTTGGGCGCTGCGGCACGCGAGGCGCTACGCATGGCGGATGCGCTGGAGGTGATGCTGCAAGGGCTGCGTGACGCGATCCAGCGTCCGGACCGGCGGCAACTGAGTGGCCTGAAGCGGCAGGACGACGTGCTGGACAATCTGAACATGGCGATCAAGGCCTATATTTCATCGCTACCGGCCGAGGCGATGAACGACGCCGACCATCGCCGGGTCGCCGAGATCCTGTCCTTTGCCACGAACATGGAACATGCTGGCGATGTGGTGGATCGCGGTCTGATCGGGCTCGTCGGCAAACAGGTAAAGCGCGGGGTGCCGTTCACGGCCGAGGAGGCGGCTTCGCTGTGCGGTGTGATCGACCGCCTGATTGGCAATCTGCGGGCCGCGGCCTCATTGTTGGTGACCGGTGACGACCGCGCCGCCCGTGTGCTGGTGGCGGAGAAGGAGGCGTTCCGCACGCTGGAAGCTGACGCGACAGCGGCGCATTTCGAGGCACTGCGCGAAGGGCGCCCGGGCGCCAGCGCGCTGCACCTGGATACGCTGCGGGACCTAAAGCGGGTGAACGGGCACGTCGTGGCGGCCGCTGCCTATCCGGTGTTGGAGGGCAAGGGGGATTTGCTGCCGAGCCGGGTGCGGTAATGGGTCAGGTGGTGGTCACCATTTCCTGACAGGCTTGAGTGTCAGGACTTACGTGCCATCCGCGCCAACGCGAATGCTCCATGCTTGCAGACCGCGAGGTCGTTGCATCCACATCGTGATGCCTACCGAATCGTCCGGCAGCCCGATTGCTGACAGCATCGACCATTGCCACCACGAATGTCTCGCCGTAGCTTCCTCGTCGCACAAACACGTCCAAGCGCTCACCAACCGGGGAGGATCAACATGCCGCCACGCGCCGGCCTGACACGCCGTACGATTCTGCAGACCGCTGCCGCTGCGGCCACCGCGCCCGTCGTCATCCGTCCCGCCTCCGCCGCCGCAGACCCGATCAAGGTCGGCATGCCCCTCGCGCTGACCGGCCCGGTTGGCAGCGTCGGCGGGCAATTGCGCCGCGCCTGTGAATTCTGGGCTAAGCAGGTCAATGCAAAAGGCGGCCTGCTGGGTGGGCGGCCAATCCAGCTCCTGATCGAGGACACCGGGGGCAATCCCGCCACCACCGTGCGCAAGGCGCAGGAGATGGTGGAGCGCGATGGTGTCCGTCTCCTGACCGCCATCGCTGCCTCCAACGAGGCGCTGGCGACGGTGCCGAAGCTTGCGGAGTGGGACGCGATCTTCGTCTCTGGCGACAACGGGGACGGCCGGTTGACTGGCGAGTCTCTGGTACCGAACTTCTTCCGTCCGAATGTTTCGGGACCGATGGGCACGCGCACTGTGGCCTTGTGGCTCCGGGATTCCTCCCTGAAATCTTTCTATGCGCTAGGCATGGACTACGCCTGGGGCCACAACTCCATCGATGTTTTTAAGGATGAGGTGAAGAAGGCGGGGCGCAATTTCATCGGCGACGTTTATTCGCCGATGGGGACTAAGGATTTTTCCACCTACATCACGAAAATTCGGCAATCGGGCGCGGATGCCGTCTACCTGGTGCTGTCGGGTGACGACTACAACGCGTTTTTGTCTCAAGCAAAACAATACCGTCTAGGTGACAAAGTGACGATGCTGACCGAGCTGGTGGACGAAATGGTGCTGCAGGCCACAGGAGATGCCTCCCTCGGCCTCGTCGGTGGCTCCCGCTATCCGAACACGTTGGACAACCCGCAGAACAAGGCTTTTGTTGCCGCGTGGAAGGCTGAATATGGACGTGAGCCGTACATGTTCGAGGGCGATCAATACCAGTCCTGCGTCGTGATGCAGGCGGGCATTGAGAAGGCGGGCAGCATCGAAGCGGCCAAGTTGCGCGCAGCGCTGGAGGGGCTAACTGTCAATAGTATCAAAGGGCCCATCACAATACGGGCCTGTGATCATCAGGCGGAGCAGCCTGGGTTCGTCGTCAAAGTCGAGAAGGACGAAACCGGTAAACCGGTGCCGAAGGTGATCGCGACATACCCAGCGGCCAAGGTCACACCGCCTTGCAACAAGATGACGTATAACGACTGACGCGGGATGGACCTCCTCCCGTTTCTGGTCACGCAATGCCTGAACGCGTTCTCTCAGGCCGCGTTGCTGTTTTTCCTAGGCGTCGGGCTGACGCTGATCTTTGGCATCATGCGGATCGTCAACTTCGCCCATGGCACATTCTATATGTTAGGGGCGTTTGTGGGCTACACCACGGTCCGCATCACCGGCTCTTTCTGGCTGGCATTGGTGGTGGCGCCGCTGGTTGCCGGCAGTATTGGTGCAGCGTTTGAACTGGGCTTGCTGCGCCGGTTGTACCGGCGTGATGCCAGTGCGTTCCTGATGGTGACCTTCGGCCTGACCTTGGTGTTGGAGGAGGTGATACGCTTGACCTGGGGCGTGCAGGCGCTGCAGGTCGAGGTGCCGGATCTGTTCGCCGGAATCGTCTTCCTGTTCGATGAGCCTTTTCCGGTATACCGTCTGTTTCTGGCCGGCGCCGGGGTGGTGGTTGCAATCGCGATCTGGCAGTTCCTGGAGCGCACGCGGTTGGGACTTCTGATCCGCGCAACCAGCCAGAATTCCGAGATGGTGCACGCGCTTGGCGTCGACGTGAACATGGTGCGTTCCGGCATCTTCGGCATTGGCTGTGGGCTGGCGGCGCTGGGCGGCGTCCTGGCGGCGCCGTTGGTCACCGCATCCCTGGGCATGGCGGCAAACGCCATTATAGATGCCTTCGTCATCGTTATCATCGGCGGCATGGGCAGCTTTCTCGGCTCATTGATCGCTGCCGTGCTGGTCGCCTTCGTACAGGTATTTGGTAACTATTACTTCCCTGACTTCGCCCTGGCGGCGATGTACCTGCTAATGCTGCTGGTGCTGGTGATCCGGCCCGGTGGACTGCTGGGCAAGGAGGCCTGATGCCGCTCCTGTTGCTGGTGGTTGCGGCGCTGCTCGCGGCCGCGCCCCTGGTCCTGCCGGTGTTCGTGCTGACGCTGTTGACCGAGGCGCTGATCCTCGGCCTATTCGCCATGAGCCTGGACCTGATGGTTGGCTACACGCGGCTGATCAGCTTTGGTCACGCCGCGGCTTACGGACTCGGCGCCTACGGCGCCGGCTACATCCTGCTGCACTCTGCAACCCCGCTGCCGTTGGCGATCCTGGCCGCTTCCCTGTTTGCCGGCGTCGTGGCGGTCGGCGTGGCCTGGGTTTGCACTATGGCCACCGGCGTGTCGTTCTCAATGCTGACGCTAGCCTTCGCGCAGTTGCTGTTTGCCATTGCCTTCAAGTGGACCTCGGTCACCGGTGCATCCGACGGTCTGGCTGGCATCCCACGTCGGGCGGGTCCATTCGGGCTGACAGTCTTCGAAACGAAAGTCGGCTATTACGAGCTCGCGCTATTCTGTCTCGGTGTCGCCTATGTTTTCTGCCGGGCACTGGTGAACGCGCCGTTCGGCGCAGTGCTGCGCGGGATTCGGGAGAACGAGGCGAAAATGTTGTCGCTGGGCTACAATACGCGGCTGTACAAGATCGCAGTCGTTGCGATCTCCTTCGCGCTCGGCGGCTTGGCTGGTGCCTTGTACTCGCCCTTCGCGGGCTTCGCCAACACCGACCTGGTGTACTGGCTGTTCTCGGGCCAGGTGCTGATCATGGTCATCGTCGGCGGGCAGGGAACTTTGCTCGGTCCCATCCTGGGCGCTGCGTTCTTCATGCTGGTGCAGCAGGTGCTGAGCAAGTGGACAGAGTCCTGGGCGCTGTTCTTCGGTCTGATCTTCATCGGCTTCGTGATGTTTGCGCCGGAAGGCATCTGGGGCCTGCTGTCGCGCTGGCGGGTGCGTGCCTGATGGCTCTGCTGGAACTGCATGGACTGACCAAGCGCTACGGCGGGCTGCTGGCGGTCAACGACGTGTCGTTCAACGTCGAATCCGGAGAGGTTCGTGCGGTGATTGGACCGAACGGGGCCGGGAAGACGAGCCTGTTCCACTTGATCACCGGTGTGGTGCCGCCGACCGCCGGCGAGGTGCGCTTCGAGGGGCGATCACTGTCCGGCCTGTCGCCGTACCGGATCTGCCAGACAGGGTTGTCGCGGACCTTCCAGCTGACCTCGCTGTTCCCCGAAATGACCGCTCGGGAAAACTGCCGCACCGCGGCGCAGGCACGACTGGCGGGGCGGTGGCGCCCTTGGGGTGGACGGTCGGTATTCGCGGAAGCGTCACGACGTGGCGATGCGGCGCTGGAACGGCTGGGGCTCACCGAGATGGCGAGCCGACCGGCGGGCCTGCTGTCGCACGGTGACCAGCGCCTGCTGGAGGTGGCGATGGCGCTGTCGCAGCAGCCGCGCGTGCTGCTGCTAGATGAGCCGACCCAAGGCCTTTCCGTTGAAGAAACGGCGACCGCGGTGGAGACGCTGGCCGGCCTGCTGGCGGATGGCAGCCTGACCGTTCTGCTGGTGGAACACGACATGGAGGTCGTGTTCCGGCTGGCGAAGCGGATCACCGTCCTGCATCGCGGCGCCGTCATCGCCGATGATACACCCGAGGCGGTGAAGGCCAACCAGTCGGTTCAGGACGCCTATTTGGGCGGATACCACTGATGCTACGGATCGAGAGCCTCAACACCCATTATGGCCGCAGCCATGTGCTCCAGGGCGTGGATTTGGAGGTGCCAGCGGGGCGTATCGGCGCGGTTCTGGGACGCAACGGCGTTGGCAAGACGACCACGGTGCGGTCGATCATGGGGCTGGTGCCGCCGACATCAGGGCACGTGCTGCTTGATGGTCAGGACATCGCGGGCTGGGCGCCGCATCTGGTGGCGCGGGCAGGCGTGGCCTACGTGCCCGAAGGGCGGCTGATCTTTCCCGACCTGTCGGTGCTGGAGAACATCCGCGTCGGCGAGCGCAAGCCGGCGAAGGTCTGGACAATGGAGCGGCTGCTGGACCTGTTCCCGTCATTGCGTGAGCGTGCCGGCAATCGCGGCTGGCAGCTATCGGGTGGCGAGCAGCAGATGCTGGCGATCGCCCGCGCTCTGGTGTCCGACCCGCGGGTGGTGCTGCTGGATGAGCCGAGCCAGGGGCTGGCGCCGTTGGTGGTGCGGGAACTGGCGGGCGTGATCAAGCGGCTGTGCGATGAGGGTGTGACGATCCTGCTGATCGAGCAGAACATGAAGCTGGCCGAGGCGGTGGCGGATCAGCTGCATGTCATGGTGAAGGGCCGGATCGTCTATGCTGCAACGCCCGACGTATTCCGGGCGGAGGAAGAGGCGATCCGCGGCAAGTATCTGACGCTGTAGCCGCGGAGCGGCTCAGGCGTCGCCGGTGAGGTGGCGCACCTGCGCTTCAACGGCCTTCAGTTGGCGCCACATGATGGAGACCTGCTCGCGGAGGGCGCGCAGGTCTTCGCGCGTGTTGTCGTTGACACGCTGGGCGGCATCGACGGCACCCATGTTGACGGAGATATCGTCCTGCACACGCGTCAGTGTGTCCTGAAGCCGGTCCATGCGGTCCATCAGTTCGACGCGGATGGCGGCCAAATCCCCCTGGAGCGTCGCCTGGCCTTCCCGGAGGGATGCCTGGCCTTCCTCCAGCCGCTCAATCCGGCCGCGGAGGCCGGCGATCTGCGACGTCAGGTCGGCGATCCGGGCCATGATGTTGGACCCGAGTTGGTCGATTTGGCTGGACAGTTCCGTGCGCACGCCGGCCAGCCCGGCCTGCAGGTCGCTAGCCATGTCACCGCGTAGGTTGGCTATGTCACCGCGCACGTTGGCCAACCCGGCCTGCAGGTCGCTGGCCATGTCACCGCGTAGGCTGGCCATGTCACCGCGCACGTTGGCCAACCCGGCCTGCAGGTCGCTAGCCATGTCACCGCGTAGGCTGGCCATGTCATGGCGCACGCTGGCCAACCCGGCCTGCAGGTCGCTGGCCAGCCCCTGTATGGCTGTCAGTACGATGGTCTGTGAGTCACTCATGCCGTCGAACTCCGGCACGCACCGTCGCATGGCAACTTGAAGCGGCGCAAGCTAAATATTCGTGGCCGGTTCGGCGCACTGCATCAGTCAATCGGCAACGCGAGCCCAAGTAATACGTACGTGTGCGACGTCGCAGGAGGGCGGATTAGCGTATGCTGACTACACGTTAAACCGGAACAACAACACATCGCCGTCTTTGACTTCGTAGGCCTTGCCCTCCACCCGCATCTTGCCGGCTTCCTTGGCACCCTGCTCGCCGCGGCAGGCGACGTAGTCGTCATAGGAAATCGTTTCGCAGGCAATAAAACCCCGCTCGAAGTCCTTGTGGATCACCGCCGCCGCCTGCGGCGCCCTGGTGCCGCGCACGATCGTCCAGGCACGCGTCTCCTTTGGCCCGCACGTGAAGTATGTCAGCAGATCCAGCAGCCGGTATCCCGCTCGGATCACCTGATCGAGCCCGCTTTCGCTCAGCCCCAGGCCTTCCAGGAACTCGCCTCGATCGGCTTCCGGCAGTTGCGATACCTCCGCCTCGATGGCAGCAGAGACGACAATTGTCGGCGAACCCTGTGCCGCTGCCCAATCCTGCACACGTTGCGAAAAGGCATTTCCGGTCGCAGCGGAGGCTTCCTCGACGTTGCAGACGTACAGCACCGGCTTGGAGGTCAGCAGTTGCAGCCGGCGCACCGCTTCTTCCTCGCCCAGGGGAATGGCCGTCCGGGCCGCGCGACCTGCCTGCAGCGCAGCAACCAGCGGTTCCATCAGCGCGACGGCTGCGACGCTTTCCTTGTCGCCGCCGCGGGCGCGTTTCTGCGCGTTGACCAGGCGCTTCTCCAGGCTTTCCAGATCGGACAGCATCAGTTCCGTCTCGACCACTTCGATGTCGCGCAGTGGGTCGATCGATCCCTCCACGTGCGTTATGTCGCTGTCCTCGAAGCAGCGCAGCACGTGGATGATGGCGTCGACTTCGCGAATATTGGCAAGGAACTGGTTGCCCAGGCCCTCGCCCTTCGACGCGCCGCGCACTAGGCCGGCAATGTCGACGAACTCCAGCGAGGTCGGGACTATCTTCAGCGACTTGCCGATGTCCGACAGCACCTGCAGGCGCTTGTCCGGAACGGCGACGCGGCCAACATTCGGTTCGATCGTGCAGAACGGATAATTCGCCGCCTGCGCCGCAGCGGTCGCGGTCAGCGCGTTGAACAGCGTGGACTTGCCCACATTCGGCAGTCCGACGATGCCGCAGTTGAACCCCATTACCTGATGTCCTGTGTCAGCAGCGCGACGCGCGTCATGAAATCCTCGGGCTTGCCCTGCACCAGCATCGCCGCGGCATCTGCCACGGCATCCAGCGTGGTACTCAGCCAGGCGCTGTCGTCCTTGCTGAAATTACCCAGCACGTGGCCCAGCACGCGCTCCTTCGAGCCGGGATGGCCAATCCCCAACCGCACTCGCCAGTAATCCTGCGTCCCCAGCATACGGTCCATCGAGCGCAGCCCGTTATGTCCCGCCGCGCCGCCGCCCTTCTTCACCCGCACCTTGCCGGGTACAAGGTCGAGCTCATCATGAAACGCGGTTATCACCGACACCGGCAGTTTGTAAAAGGCAGCCGCCTCCTGCACCGATTCTCCGGAAGCGTTCATGTAGGTCAGTGGCTTTAGCGCCAGGACCTTCTCACCGGCGATGGTGCCCTCGGCGGTCACGCCCTTGAAGCGACGCCGCCACGGCGAGAAACCGTGGCGGGAGGCAATCGCATCGACGGCCATGAAGCCGATGTTGTGGCGGTTTGCCGCCATCCCGGGCTCCGGATTGCCGAGGCCGACCCAGAGCAGGGCCATAGAGGTTAGCCCTTCTTGGCAGGCGCCTTGGCTGCAGCCTTGGCCGGCGCGCCGCCGGCGGCGGGCTCGGCAGCGACCTCGACTTTGGTCGGCGGCACCACGGTGGCAACGACGAAGTCGCGCGCGATCACCGGGTTCATGCCTTCGGTGCCCTTCAGGTCGTGCCAGCGGACGTTGTCGTTGAAGTCCAGCGGCCCGAGGTCGGCAACGAACTGGTCGGGAATGTGCTCTGCGTCGGTCCACACCTCGACCGCGTGGCGCACGACGTTCAGCACCGCGCCCCGCTTGATGCCGGGGCTGATGCCATCATTTTCAAAATGCACGGGCACGGACACCTTGATGCGTTCACCGGGCACCAGGCGCTGGAAATCAACGTGTTCCGGCTGGTCGCTTACCGGGTGGAACTGCACGCCGCGGATCAGCGCCTTGGTCGCGGTGACGCCGCCGTTGATCTCATAGACGCGGGATTGCCAGCCGGCGCGATGCAGTTCGCGGACGACGACGCGGGGGTCGAGCGCAATCAGGGTGGGTTCCTGCTTGCCGCCATAAATCACTGCAGGCACTTTGCCTGCCCGCCGGGTCGCACGCGCCGCCCCCTTACCGCTACGCGTCCGGACCTCGGCCTCGATCGCTACAACATTGGCCATGGTTCGCTCCTGAACAACAAACGCCGGCCTCCAGGGGTGCCGGCGCGACGGGGGCGTTTAGCGGAAGGGAGGTGGAAGGGCAAGGGGTTTGGCGGCCGCAGCCAGGGCAATTGCTGGAACGCCGTGCCTGAACATCCGCCGTGCCGATGATCGCGCTTCGGCCCAGTCAGTGCCGCGTGCCCACCAACCCGGCAAGGCCCGCGGGCCAAACCCAACGGCCGTGGTTCACCAGCCACCACAGGATCAAGCCGACCAGCAGCGCGACAATGAACCCTTCGGCAGGCGATCCGGTGCGGCATACCGGCACACCCCAGGTTCGCCGCAACGGCCATGCCAACCGCAGGCCGCGCGGTGTCAGCATGTCGGCGGCCAGGTGCGATAGATAGCCAATCGCCAGCGCCGCCACCGTTGCGTGGCGGTAGCCTCCGTAGAGCAGTGCCGCAGCCAGTACGATGACCGCCACAGCGGAATGGGTGACGCCCCGGTGACCCAGCACGGCCGCCAGGGCCGTGGAGACCGGCCGGGTTCGCCGACCGACCCAGGACTGCGGGTGATCGATGTCCGGCAACAATGCGCCCAGCACGGCCAGCACTGTCCCGGGCAGGTCCGCGGGGGGCAGATGCAGCAGCGGCGCCACGGCAATCCAGGCCGCGACGCCGACCACGACGTGCGACCGAGCCATCATGGCGGCGGGAGGTACACAGCCGGCACGGGGCTGCGCAAGGCCTGCCTGGATCTGCCCATGCCATCAACTTCACGCCATCTGATTGACGCGGCAATGAGTTTGCCTGGACTGTGGCTGACGGTGAGAGCGTGGTGCCATGTCGATGCGAATTGCGTTCCTTCTCCTGATCGTCTGCATCAGTGTCCCGGCTCGCGCGCAGCTTGAGCGCGTGCTGCCAACCGTATCGTTTTCGGCAGTGGCGGTACGGCAGGTTGGCGCAATGGAGGTCAAGCAGCGGATTCATTACTCGGATGGGCGCCTGCGGATCGACGGTGCGGACGGATTCGCGACAACAATTCTCGACCTCCGAACGGAGTCCCAGTTGCTGCTGATGGCAAACCACACCTATATCGTGCTGCCGCTGGATGATGAGTTGTACCGGCGGTTTTTCCCGTTCCGCTACGCCAAGCGCCTGAAGCCGGACGCCGTAGCGGGCCGAACGGCGACTAAGTACGTGTTCGACCACGATGGTGCATTGGATGCCGGTGGCTATTATTGGCTGACGCCGGATGGCATCATGCTACGCTGCACATATGTGACCGGGGTGTATGGCATGGAGCACCGGCACAGTGACTCCTTGACCGACGTTAAGATCGGCTCTGTGCCCGCGTCACTGTTTACGGTGCCGCCCGGCTATCGTCAGGTGCGTTAACCACCGGGCTCCGTTTTCGGGCTGGTTTAGTCAACCAGCGCCTTCCACTCCTCCTCCGTCAATGTGCGAACTCCGAGTTCGGCCGCCTTCCGCGCCTTGGACCCGGCGTCCGCGCCAACCACCACAATATCCGTCTTTTTCGAAACGGAATCCGTTACTTTTGCACCAAGCGCCTCGGCGCGGGCCTTGGCTTCCGGGCGGGTCATGGTTTCCAGCGTGCCAGTAAACACGACCGTCTTGCCAGCGACCGGGCTGTCAGCGGCCTGCTCGACCACCGCCTCTTCAATCGTCAGCTCACGCGCCAGCTCGTCGATCGTTTCGACATTGCGGTGTTCACCAAAGAATTCCGCCAGTTCCTCGGCGATGGCGGGGCCAATGCCAATGATGCTGCCGAGGGCCAGCCGCTCGTCTGAGCCAATGGTTGTGGCGGCCAGCATCTGCGTGCGCCAGTTCTGGTAGCTGCCATAATGGCGGGCGAGCAGCCTGGCGTTGGTGGCGCCGATGCGGCGGATGCCCAAAGCGTAGATGAAGCGCTCCAGCGGCACGCGGCGCCGGTTCGCGATCGCCCGCGCCAGGTTCCTTGCGGACGTCTTTCCCCAACCCTCGCGCGTAGCGATTTCGGCTTCGCGTTCAGGTAGGCGGAACAGGTCGGCCGGGCTGTGCAGCCAACCTTCGTTGTAGAATTCCTGGATGGTCTTTTCGCCCAGGCCGTCGATGTCAAAGGCTGGGCGGGAGACGAAGTGGATCAGCCGTTCGACGCGCTGCGCCGGGCATGTCAAGCCGCCGGTGCAGCGGCGCACCACCTCGCCGGGTGGGCGCACGGCGTGGCTGCCGCAGGCCGGGCATAGATCGGGAAACTTGAACGGTTCGGCATCCGGTGGCCGGCGGTCGAGCACCACCGAGACGATCTGTGGAATCACGTCGCCCGCGCGCTGCAGTACCACCGTGTCGCCGATGCGGATGTCCTTGCGGGCGATCTCATCCTCGTTGTGCAGCGTGGCGTTCTGCACCAACACGCCGCCGACGTTGACCGGTTCCAGCCGTGCCACCGGCGTCAGGGCCCCTGTGCGACCGACCTGGATGCCGATTTCCTTCAGCACCGTCGTCGCCTGCTCCGCCGGGAACTTCCAGGCAATCGCCCAGCGTGGCGCTCTGCCGACGAAGCCAAGGCGGGTTTGCAGCCGCAGGTCGTCAAGCTTGTAGACGACGCCGTCGATATCATAGCCCAGGCCGGCGCGTTGCAGGCCGATGTCGTTCTGGAACGCCTCGGCTTCGGATTCATCGTGCAGCCGGCGGGACAACGGATTGACGGAGAAGCCCCACTCCTGCAGGCGTTGCAAATACGCCCAATGCGTCTCCGCCACCGGTTCGCTGCTCTCGCCCTGGGCGTAGGCGAACAGCGACAGCGGCCGGGAGGCGGTGATCGACGGGTCCATCTGCCGCAGGCTACCGGCCGCGGCGTTGCGCGGATTGGCGAAGATCTTGCCGCCCGCCCCAGCCTGCGCCTGGTTCAGTGCCAGGAAGTCAGCCTTGGTCATGAACACTTCGCCGCGTATTTCGATCAGCGCGGGGACCTTGCCGCGTAGCCGGTCAGGGACGGATTTCATCGTCTTCAGGTTGGCGGTGACGTCCTCACCCTCGGTGCCGTCGCCGCGCGTGGCGCCGCGGACGAAGTGTCCGTTCTCATAGGTCAGGCTGATCGACAAGCCGTCGATCTTTGGCTCCGCGACGAACGACAGCGTGCCGGTCAACGCCAGGAACCGCCGGATGCGGGCGCAGAACTCTTCAAACTCCTCAGCGCCGAAGGCGTTGTCGAGCGATAGCATCGGCGTCCGGTGGCGGACCTTGGCGAAGCCAGTGGCCGGCTCGCCGCCGACGCGGCTTGACGGCGAGTCCTCCCGGATCAGCGCCGGGAAGCGCGCCTCGATCGCCGCATTGCGCCGGCGCAGGTCGTCGTAGTCGGCATCGGAGATCTCGGGCGCGTCGCGCGTGTGGTAGGCGGTGTCGTGATGCGCGATCTCGATGGCAAGCCGCGCCAGTTCGGCGGCGGCGTCCTCTTCGGTCAGGTCTTCGACGGGGCGTGGATCGGCTGTCATGGGCGGCGTTTAAGATAGCATCCCGATGGGCCGATGGACCACCAGTCGGATCGGGGGCTCGTCGCGCACCAGGATCGGCTTGCCCGTTCGGATGAGCGGTTCAGACCGCTGGATAGCCCGGCGCCAGCGGCTGGTCCGTGGTTGCAATGCAGAGACGAAGCGCGCCAAGGTGGTAGTCGCTCGGTTAGCGTGCCCGCGGGTACCGTATCTGTGCATTAAGGCAGCGCTGGTTTCCAGTGTTGGGGGCGCCTGCAGGCCCGAGAACTGATTATCCCGCCTTCACGACGGGAAGGGCTTGGTGGCGTTGACGTTCAATCATCCACGCCAGCCGCAGAACCGGCCGATCGTTCAACCGATGTCTGTCCGACTATTGCGGCGGCCACGCGACGGGTGTCGCCGCTTGGCCACGGGACCGCGCGATGACCTCTCTGGCAGCGGATCCGGCCGGCATGATCAGTGCCGGCCGGCTTTGCTCAGTAGGACAGCGGCTGGGTTTCCACGGGCACCCAGCGGCCGTCCTTTACGACCGCAAGGTATGCCTTCGTCGAGCCATGGTGATCCGTCGGGCTGAACGAATAGCTGTTGCCATACATGTCCTTGACGTCCTTGAGGCTCTCCATCGCGCCGACCAGGCTGTCCACGGTTAGGTCACGGCCCGCCTTGCGCAGCGCCTCCAGCGCAATCTGGGTGGCGATCACGCCGGTCTGGCCGATGTAGTTGATATCGATGCCATACCGAGCCTTATAACGCGCCATGAAGTCGCGAATTTCAGGGCGCGGATCGTCGGGATAGACGTACAGCGTCGGCGTCATCGAATAGAAGCCTTCGCCGACGCCGCCCGGCGCCGTTGCGACCGCGGTGTCGTATGACGCCGCCTGGCCGACCAGATCGACGTTCCAGCCAACCTTCTTGATGCTGCTGATGATCAGCGTGGTGTCGCGCACGATGGTGCCGAGTACGATCAGGTCGCAGTTGGCCTCGCGCAGCTTGGTGACCGAGGCGGTGAAGTCGGTGTCAGTCGGTTTGTGCGCTGTCGTTGCTGCGACCTTCATGTTCATCGCCTCGGTCTGCATCGTCACGCCGGCGAGAACGTCCTTACCGAAATCGGTGTCCTGGTACATGGCGCAGATCGTCTTGCGTCCGCGCTGTTCAATGAAGTAGCGGGTCGCGGCGCGCATCTGGTCCACATAGGACGCGCTGTGGCTAAATTTCAGCCGGTTGAACGGCTCGTACATCGACCGGGCAAACGACAGCGGCAGCAGTTTCGGCACGTTCTTGTCGATCGCCATCTGGAAGGTGGCGTTGTTCATCGGTGTCCCGCCATCCTGGATGGTCATGAACACCTTGTCGTTGTTGAGAAGCTTGTTCATTGCCTGCACGGCGCGCGGCACCTGATACTGGCTGTCCTCCACAATGTATTTGATCTTGCGTCCGTTTAGGCCGCCGCTCGCATTGACTTCGTCAAACAGCAATCGGATGGCGTTGGCGCTGTTGACGCCCTGGATCGCGGTCACGCCGGACAGGTCGGTCACCGTTCCGATCAGGATCTCGGTATCCGTCACCCCTTGTGTCGGACCCGCTGCCTGCACGGACGTTACCGCGGACGCGGTCAACGCAACAGCCGCCGCGCGCAGCAGCGTTTTGAACTTGGACATTTGGTCTAGCCTCGCAGAATACGCTTGCCAGCCTTCTGCCTCGACGGGGGTGCCGGCCGGTCCAGATTGAGCAGGGCGGAGGGCGCGGTCAACGCTGCATGATCAGAACATCGCCGTGCCCGCATTTCCGCCAAGGTCGCCTCCAGGTGTGGCGCGACGACCGCCCGGCGTGACCGCCAGCGGTTCGCCGGCTTGGGGCGTTGCTGGCCGCCCCCTGCGCCTGCTGGCGCGGCATCGCCGCACGCTGAAATTCTTCGCATGTTCCGCAGCCGGGCCGCAGTACACTGGCGCCCAGACAATGTCGTCCTGGAAGCGCCGGCGATCAGCGGCGTGTACAAGGCGAGGGGAGAAGGGTGTGACTGGATCAACCACCAGACGGGACTTTGTGGCGCTCTGCACAGCAGCCTTCGCCATGCCGGGCCGCCAGGCCTATGCGGCCTCGCCGGCCGGAAAGGTTGAGGAGACAACCGGCGAATGCACCGCGGCTCGGGCAACCGCGCCGTCGCGCTCGCTGACGCCATCCGCTGAGGTGTTCGTAGGCGATGTGATCACCACACAGGTCAAGTCCACGCTCGGCCTTCTCCTTGGCGCAGCGACACGGGTGCGCCTCGGGCCCGAGACGCAGTTCCGCATCGACCGGTTCATCGTCAATGCCGGTGGCGTGCTGGTGCTGGATCGCGGGGCCTTGTTGTACGATCATGATCCGAAAGACGGCGCCACTGCCGTCACCGTCCGCTCACCGTTTGGCCTGATGGCCGTGCGCGGCACACGCTTCTTCGCCGGCCCGACAAAAGGCGAATTCAGCGTGTTCGTGGAGCGCGGCGAGGTCATGGTCACCGGTGTCAATACCTTCGTTACGCTAACAGGCGGTCAAGGGACCGGCATCGCCACCGCAGGTGCCGAACCCTCGCCTGCAGTCAATTGGGGCAAGCCGCGTATTGCCGAGGCGATGGCCCGGGTCGGACTACCCTAGGCTGTGTCGGGCTGATCCGCCGTCTGGCGGGGGAGGGGCCGGCCGGCAAGATCAACCAGCGTGTAGACCGTGATCTCGTGGCTCTGGCCACGCGGCACCAGCTGCCCCAGCCTCCGTATGGTGGCCGGATCGAGCCGAGCTGCGGTGCCCGGACCGATGCAGATACTGCTGCCGAACAATTTGTTGGCCGCTTCGAGCCGCGCCGCCGCATTCACCGCATTCCCGAGTGCCGCATAATCGAGCACACGCCCGCCGCCGATGTCTCCGACGATCGCTGGGCCTGTCTCGATTCCGATACGGGTGCGGCCTAGTTGCAGCCGCTGGCCGAGAGGCGTTCGGCGCAGTTCCTCCGAGGCGCGAAGCAGCGCCACGGCACTGTCGATCGCACGCTGCGGATGATCGGCCAGGGCAAACGGCGCGTTGTAGATGCCGTGTACGGCATCGCCCATGATCTGCCGAATCATGCCGCCGTGGTCGGTAATGACGCTTGTCGTGGAGTCGATGTACGCATCCATCAGCGCGACCAGGTCCACCGGTGCGGCCCGTTCGGTCATCGACGTGAAGCCCTCGATATCCGTGAACAGGGCGGTGACCTCGCGCATCTCCCCTTGCAGCCGCAGCGCGCTGGGATCGGCGGCGATCCGGCGCACAACGTCTGGTGCCAGGCGCTGCTCAAAGCGGGCGCGTAACAGGCGCGCGCGCCACTCATCGCGAGCGAAACGGGCCATCGCCGTGACCGTGAAACAGAGTGCGGCGAGCGCCGGTGGGCCGGCCGGGTCAAGCAGCAGAGCCCCCGCACGTGCGGCCGCCGCAGACGCAATGACCCAGCCGCCGCCCAACAGCAGTGCGAGCGCCGCAGCAGGAGTCGGACGGAGGCGCGCAGCCAGCAGCAGGACGAGGCCGCCTAGCAACAGCGCGCCGGCCAGTTCAGCCTCACCGGCCCAAAACGGGCGAACCGGATAGCCGCTGCTCAGAATGGCGGCAGCCGCCTCGGCATGCAGACGCACGGATGGTGTTGCGGGGGCACCAGCGGTGACTCGCAGTCCGCCCAGTTCTGGCGCGCTGCTGCCCAGCAGCACGATCTGGCCGGCGAGCGCTGCCCTGCTGTCAGCCCGGTCGAGCAACGCTGTGACCGGGATGGTGCGCGCTGCCCAGTGCTCGAGTGGTGGAATCAGGCGAAGCTGGGCGTCGGAACCCAACGGAACGGCACTGTTGCCGACGTGCAGCCGGTTGCCGGCCTCAATAAGCAGCGTGCTGCCGCGGTGGGCGCGCAGCACGGTCTCTACCGCAAGGCTGGCCCTGACCGCGCCGCCCGCCACGACCAGCAACGGCACGCGCCGGATCGGACCGTCCGGGTCCGCGGCCGCGACCAGCGCGCCGAAGCCGGCAGCAGCATCGCTCAGCACGGCCGCCGGCCCGATTACGCTGGCCGCGCGCCAGATGCCGGGCAGGTTCGACTGCACGCGTGCCAGCACCGGCGTGACCGGAACGGCGTCACCGCCTCCGGCGCTGTCCAACACGAAGCCGAGGACGACGGCGGAGGGCTCCATCGCCTGGGCAAGGCGCGCGTCGCCGTCAGCCGAAAACCGATCTGGCCCGGTGAGCAGGATGTCGATGCCGATGCTAGCGGGCCGGCCGTCTGCGATTGCGGCGACGACATTGGCCAGGGTAGTGCGGGGCCAGGGCCAGGGACCCAGGCGCGCGAGGGCGGCCCGGTCGATGTCCACGATTGTCACCGACCTACGGGTGGGTTCCGCCGGACTCGCCCAGGGCAGAAGGCGGTCCAGCATGCTCTCCCGTAACTGGGCTCTGATGCCGCCTATGTCAGGCGCCCAGATGGCCAGCGCGGCGGCAAACACCAGCAGGCCCACCGACCACGGCGGCAGGCTGAAGCTCAAGAATTGCTTCCAGCTGCTCCGAAGCCGGCCATTGTGCTGTTGCGGCATGGTCCCTCTGGCAAGGCCGACCTGACATCCTTGCCATGCGGCCGACGGGCGACAAGGTCCAAAATGGCCGGGCTACAGCGTTTCAACCCGCACAGGGAACAGCGCGTCCGGATCGTCCACCTGCAGCAGGTGGTAGACGTTGAACCGGTATGCCGGACCCAGCGACACCTCCGGCGGGGTGAACGGGAATGCGATGTTTCCAGCGGTGGACAGGCGGCCGGGGTAGCCATAGTGCAGCAGGAACTGCTTGCAGGTCCGCACGACCTCGGATGCCCGGTCGCGCGTCGGGGCGATACACTCGCCCATGATGAACACTTCGCCCGGTGGCGCTTCGTTCTCCGGCACGACCATGCGCACGCCGTCGATGCCGTAGACACGGAAGCGCAACGTATAGTCCTGCGGCCGATCCTCGCAGACCAGGTCGCGCACCACGTCGGCGACCTTCGGCAGCAGTTCCTTGCACTGTGCGATGAAGCGCGGGTCGGCGGAGCCGCATAGCAACACGGCGCGTTCGCCGATCTTCAGCGCGCCCTCCAGCTTGATCGTCGCCTGCGTGCTGTCGCGCCAGCGTGCGCCGGAGACACGGGTCCGGCGATCGTCCACCGCGTCGTAGCGCGCGGCTGCCAGGTCCAGCGCGCCGTCGGGTTCGATGACAGTGAACGGATCGCTCTGTTCGTAGAGGCTGTGCGCGGCAACCGAGGTGGGCGTCGCTCGGCGGTCGGGATTCATGCTTTCCAGCACGAACCCGTCATGGTCCAGCTCGGCCAGGATCGGATCGCGGCCGCCGGGGACGCAACACAGCGAGCCGCACTCGATGATCTTGGCCATGTGCATGGCGAGGCCGACGGGAAAGCCAAGCAAAGCGGGCAGGGAGGCGAAGATGGCGGTGTCGCAGGCGCGGCCGGCGACGATAACGTCCACGTCGGCTTCCAGCGCTGTCCGAAATGGTCCCATGCCCATCTGGCCAACGATATGCGCGGCGTCGGTGATGTCGGCATCGGCCAGCGCCGGCATGCCGTCGAAGCTGTCGATGCGCCCGCTATGGGCGGCATCGAGCAGATAAGGGCGCGGAATGTCGGCGGGGATCACCGCCAGGCGGAAATGCAGCCCGTCCGTCTGTGCGATGTCGCGCAGCATCGCCACCGTCGCCTCCAGATGCGGTGCGGCGCCGGCCGACCCGGCGGAGCCGATTACCAGTGGCACGTCGAGGTCGCGGGCGGCGCGCAGCACGCGGCGCAGGTCGCGGCGTGTGGATTCCGGTGCGGTCGCCATCTCGCCCTTGCCCAGATAGGTTGGGCCGATGTCGATCGAGCCCATGTCGGCGCCGATCAAGTCGGGTTTGCGCGCGAGACCCTCGGCGAAGGATTTTGCCGGGATGCCGTAGCCGAGTTGCCCAGAGGCGCCGAGCAGGCGCATCGGGCGGGGGTTGCGGCGGAACTCCGCGATGACGCGGCCCGAGGCGCTCATGGGCACCGCTCCCGGCTGTATGCGAAGCGCACGCGCCTGCTTCTCCCGTCACGGCGGGCGAAGGCCCGCCATCCACGCCTTTGCCGCAAACGCACCGTTGGCAATCGGACAAATTCAGCAAGGCGTGAACGACAGGACTTTGCCTGCCATGACGGTGGAGTGGAGTCCGCAGCGTGGGACGTAGACCGGACCATCACAGTTCCACTTGCAACAAAGGCGCGTGCTGTTGCGCGCCGTAAACATCAAAGTCGCCGGGATCACCAGCCATGATCCTGCGGGCCATAACCACCTTGATTGCTCTGCCCACCGGATACGGGATGACCGTCACCTGGTCCGCCGGCAGTCCGTACAGCCGACCTATCGCCTCCGGTCCCAAAGCCGGTGACTGTGCCGCCTTCTGGTAGTCGGCATCGGTGGCGAACATGATATCCAGCGTCAGCCGCCGAGGTCCGGCGTTCTTGCTGCGAATCACCTGTGCCAGATCGGAAAGTTTCATCGGTTATGGCCTGTGCAGATCCGCCCGCGGGCGGGTGACGGTGCGGACGCCGCGCTTGAAGCAGACCAACGGCGCCTTGACCTCGGCTACCGCCATCTCCGGCGTTGTGGCGTCAAACACCACGATATCCGCGGGGTTGCCGACGGCCAGGCCGTAGTCCTTCAGGTTCATCAGCCGGGCAGAGCGGTCGGTCAGCATGGCGAAGCATTCGCGCAGGCGGTGCGGGTGGCTGACCTGGCAGACATTGGCCTGGAGGTTCGCCATGCGGATCAGGTTGCCGTCGCCGAGTGGCGTGAACGGGTTCAGAATGTTGTTCGAAGAGATCGAGCAGTTGACGCCCCATTCCACCAGCGTATTGGCGTCGGCGACGCCGCGCTGCAGACTGTAGGTCTGGTCGCGCGCCATCATGAACAGGTCGGTCGCCGGCAGCACCGTCACCGCCACGCCGGCATCTGCCATCTTTCCGGCCAGCGCCTGCAAATCCGGCGGCGGCAGGGTTGAATACTTGCAGCCGTGACCGACGGCGACGCGCCCGGCAAGTCCGTACTGCTTCGTCAGTTCGCAGACGAGATGGATGTCCATGTCCGCCGGGCTGTTGCCGGAGTCCAGGTGCATGTCGATATCGACATCATACTCGCGCGCAAGTTCGAAGATCCGCCGGACCTGGCCGTCCTTGTCGGGGTCGTAGTTCGGGGCCGCGCCAATGACCGGAGCGCCCCGCTTCAGCGCCTCGATCAGGAGCTGTTCCGCCTGCGGATTGTTGGTCAGGCCTTCTTGCGGGAAGACGCACAGCTCGATGTCAATCGCCCAGGCGTAGTCGCGCGCCAGTTCCAACAGCGCATCGAAGGATCGCATCTCCACCCCGGCATCGAGTTCGACATGGGTGCGCATCCTTGTGGTGCCGTGCTTGATGCAGTTCTCCAGGGTGATGCTGGCGCGCCGGTAGACGTCATCCTCGGTGAACGTGTGCTTGACCGCGGCGACCCGCGGCACGGCGGCGGCGTTGCGGCCTTCCTCCGGCGCCACCCGGTCCATGATGCGGGTCTTGTCGAGGTGGATATGCGTTTCCACCAAGCCGGCGCAGGCGAGGTTGCCGTGACCGTCGTAGCCGGGAAAGTCTGCCGGCAGGCCGGACGCGATGGCGGCGATCTTCCCTCCCTCGATCCCGATATCGACCGGCGGTTGCTCCGGCGCATGGCTCAGACGGACATTGCGGACAACAAACTCCATGCGATCCCCTTCTGGCTGTCGCGGTAGCGTGCCAGCCGGCGCCGCGAGCGTAAAGCAAGCGCCTGCTGCCACCCGCTGGGGAGCAGGATGCCACCCACTGGCGAAGCCCTAAACAATCTCCTGCGCAACTCCGCGGACACTTCGCGTCACTCCGCGTCGGGCTTACTACGAAGTACCTTGGACGCAACCTTCGGGGCACCGGGCAAAGCAAGCCCGACGCGGAGCCACGCGGAGATTATGCGCGACCGCGATCACGCCAGTGGTGCATCATGGTGTAAATCAGAGGCTCGACGGCTCTGCGTGGAGAACCTGACGATAGCCAGGTCCGACTGAGTGCGTCCTGCCTCGCCAGGTTCGGGAACGGCCGGCTGCCAGTAGTGCGCGTCAGTGGCGCAGGTACTGCAGGAACAGACCACCAGATGTAGCGCCGACTTCCAGCGGCGCGACGCCGGCCAGGAACACCTGCACCGCAAACTTGCGGTTCTCCATCCCCATGTCGTTGCACATTTTCTCGATGTTGAGGCTCATCTGATCGAGCCTCAGATCCTGTTCTTCCGGATCGCGTGTCGTCATCCTGTCACATCTTTGACCGCTCCACACCGACTCACGGCACCCGCGTGTGACGCGGCACCCAATCAAGCCGACATGGAGCGCACAAAGCACCCAGGGAGGGACGCTAAGATTTCTGGATATTCCAGAAAACCGGCACGGGCCCCTTCAGGAAGCCGCTGGTGTTCTTGTGCCAGGCGGTCGGCGGGAAATATTGGCCGAGGGGAACGAAGGGCGCATAGGTAAAGGTCTCGTCCTGCAGCGCGGCCGCGAGTTTTTTTTGCTCCGCCGGGTCGGTGGCGTCGATCCACTGGTCGTGCAGCGTCTCCAGCCTCGGGTCCTCGGGCCAGCCGAACCACGCCTTGGCGCCATTGCCGCGCGCCGCGGGCACCGCCAGCGGGTTCAGGTAATCCACCGCCGGGAAGGAGGCCGGGAACATCGACCAGCCACCCTGATCCAACGGATCGCGCTTGGCGCGCCGCTGCACCACCGTGCCCCAATCCATTGACTGGTCGTCGACGTTGATACCGATCTTCTGCATCGTTGCGGCCAGCACCTGGGCCATGGCGTTGTAGAAGGTCTGGTCGGTCGGGTGCAGCAGCACCAGTTTCTCGCCGTTGTAGCCGGCGGCCTTCAGCATCGCCTTGATCTCGGCCACCGGCTTCTTGCCGCCCAGGCGGTCCATGCCGACGCTGTTGGCGCTATCGGTGCCTGGCAGGTACAACCCGACCGGCGCATTATAGCCGGACGTGTCGTCGCCCATCACCGCCTGCATCACCTCGACCGGATCAACCGCCGCCAGGATCGCCTGACGCACGCCGACATTGGCCGTGGGACCCTGCTGGCAGTTGAAGCGTGCGACCGGATACAGGCCGTACAGGTCCAACCGGTCAACCACGACGTTCTTGTTGCCGCGCAGCACGGGCAACAGGTCGGGCAGTGGCTGCTCAACCCAGTCCACCTCACCCTGCTGCAGCGCATTGGCCGCGGTCGAGGCATCCGGCACGATCCGCCACTCGACGCGATCTACCAGCACGCGCTTGCCGCCGGCGGTGAAGTCGGCCTTCTCCGCCCGCGGCGCATAAGCAGCGTTTTTTGAGAATACCGCCTTGCTGCCGGAGACGTATTCCGAGGGCTCGAACCGGAACGGCCCGCTGCCGACCACTTCTGTGATCTGCTTGTAGGGATCGGTCGCGGCGATCCGCGCCGGCATGATCACCGGGGCACTTGGCTGCGTGCGCGCCAGCGCGAAGGGCAGGGAAGCGAACGGCGCCTTCAGGCGGAATACCAGGGTGCGATCGTCCGGCGTCTCCAGCGCATCGAGCCGAGCGGCAAGGATCTGGCCGACGGCGTCGCGCTTCATCCAGCGCTGAAGAGAGGCGGCGCAGTCAGCCGCCAGCACCGGTGAGCCGTCGTGGAATTTCAGCCCCTCGCGCAGCTTGATCGTCCAGCGCTTGCCCCCGTCGTCGACGGTGTGGCCCTCGGCCATCTGCGGATGCGGGTTCAGCTTCGCATCAACGCCGTACAGCGTGTCGAATACCAGGAAGGCATAGTTCCGGGTCACCGTCGCGGTGGTCCAGATTGGGTCCAGGCTCGTCAGGTTGGCCTGCGGGACGAAGATCAGGGTCTTTGAAGGCTGAGCGATGGCCGGACGCGCCAAGGTCGACAAGGCCGGCGCGGCGGCCGCCATGGCCAGCAGAGTGCGACGTTTCATTTGGTGTGGTCTCCCGTTGGACGCGCCGGCGGCTTAGCGGCTTTGCCGGCGGTTCCTCACATGGCTGAACGCGGAGCCGTGTTGCAGTGCGTGCATGACAAGTGCCCTGGCACGTCTTATTATAACGTGGCTTATAATCATCTGCGGTAGCTGGACCGGGCTGCCAAGGACGTGCTGCCAGGGAAGAGTCTTTGAACGAATTCCAACGCGATCTGTTGTTCCTGCTGCACGATGTCGCGCGGCTGCTACGAGTCGACGCCGACAAGCGCGCCCGGCAGCACAACATGACCCGTGCGCAGTGGGGCATCCTGATCTGGCTGCAGCGCCAGCCCGGCATCTCGCAGAAGGAACTGGCGGAGCTTCTGGAAGTCGAGCCGATTACCGTTGCTCGCCTGATCGACCGGCTGGAAGCCCGCGGCATGGTGGAGCGCCGGCCGGACCCGCGCGACCGCCGCATCTGGCGTCTGCATCTGTTGCCGCCGGCGCGGGCGATGCTCGACGAAATCTTCGACATGCGGTCCGACCTGACCCGCATCCTGACCAATGGTGTCGATGCCGAATCGCTCCATACCATGACCGAGGCGTTACTGCGGATGAAAGCCAATCTGACCCAGGAGGCGCACGCGGCGCGACGCGGCGCCGAAATCGCCGAGGCTGCCGCCGGGGGAGCCGCCTGATGTCGCAAACGACGGTCTCCGAGGCCCCACGCGTCACCGAAGGACCACGCGTCGGCGATCGCATCGCCGCGGCGCAGAACCGCCGCCGCTTCGGCCGCAGCGCGCTGCGGCCGTTGCTGATGCTGGGCGGCATCCTGATCGTGATCGTGGGCTCGGCGTACTATTGGCTCACCGGTGGCCGCTATGTTTCGGTCGACGATGCCTATGTGAAGGCGGCCAAGCAGGTCATTTCGACGGATGTCTCTGGTATCGTTCTCGACGTGCCGGTGCGGGAGGGCCAGCACGTCAAGAAGGGCGACGTGCTGCTGCGGCTCGATCCAAAGGCGTTCAAGATCGCGCTCGCCGGCGCCACGGCCAATCGTGACGGCTTGCTGTCCACGCTGGACGCGGAAAAGCTCGACTACCAGCGGATGCTGCAGGAGGTAAAGGTCAAGGAGGCCCAGGTCGACGCCGATCAGGCCAACTTCGATCGCTATGCCAATCTGGTGAAAAGCGGCGGCGTCACCCGGCAGGAATACGACGACGCGCGGTTTCGCCTGATGGCCAACCGCCGTCAGCTTGACTCAATGAAAACCCGTGCCGCGGTTGCGCTGACCAAGCTTGGCGGCGACCCGAACGTGGATTCCCGCACGCAGAGCGACTATCTGCAGGCCGTCGCCCGCGTGGATGAACTGCAACGGCAACTCGATCATTCCGTGATCTACGCGCCGTTCTCCGGCGTCGTCACGCAGGTGGAATCGGTCCAGCCCGGCATGTATCTGGCCGCCGCGACGGCCGCGTTCGGCCTGGTGTCCGATGAGCGTATCTGGGTCGAGGCCAATCCAAAGGAAACCGAGCTGACGCATGTGAAGCTGGGCGACAAGGTGCATGTCACGGTCGACACCTATCCCGGGCGCGTGTGGAACGGGGAAGTGGAGTCGATCGCGCCGGTCAGCGGGTCGGAGTTTTCGGTACTGCCGGCACAGAACACGTCCGGCAACTGGGTCAAGGTGGTGCAGCGCATTCCGGTGCGCATCAAGGTCGACCGCAAACCCGGCGATCCGGTCTTGCGCTCCGGCATGAGCGTGATTGCCGAGATCGACACGGGTCACAAACGAAGCTGGCGCGACCTGTTCTGATCCAGCATTACAGCGCGGGGCGGCAGAATCCCGCGGCGAGGCGAAGCGTCCCCAGCCTGAACCGGTTAGCCTGAAGGCATGTTGACGCATGGCCGTTGCCCCGACCGAACCCGTCCCCCACCGCATGATCATCACGCTGTGCACCGTCGGTGCAACACTGATGCAGGCGCTGGACCAGACCATCGCCAATGTCGCATTGCCCTACATGCAGGGCAGCCTGTCGGCGACCTATGAGGAAATCACCTGGGTCCTGACCTCCTACATCACCGCTGCCGCCATCATGACCGCGCCCGTGGGGTGGCTCGCGGCCCGTTTTGGTCGCAAATATTTGTATGTCATTTGCCTGATCGGCTTCACCGTCACCTCGATGCTGTGCGGCGCGGCGCAGTCGCTGGACCAGATCGTGGTGTTCCGTATCCTGCAGGGCGTGTTTGGCGCTGCTTTGGTGCCGCTGTCGCAGGCGACCATGATGGACATCTACCCGATGGAAAAGCGCGGGCAGGCAATGGCCATCTGGGGCGTCGGCGTCATGGTGGGGCCGATCCTGGGCCCGACGCTGGGTGGTTATTTGACCGAAATGTACAACTGGCGCTGGGTGTTCTACATCAACCTGCCCTTCGGCATCCTCGCCACGCTCGGCCTGATCATCTGCATGCCGCGGTCGCACCCGAATTTCAGCATGAAGTTCGACTGGATCGGCTTCGCCGTGCTTTCGCTGGGCATCGGCGCGCTGCAACTGATGTTGGATCGCGGCCAGCACCTGGACTGGTTCGCCTCGCCTGAGATCATCATCGAAACGGTTCTGGCAGCATTGGGGCTGTATTTGTTCATTGTCCACATGGCAACCTCGAACCGGCCATTCATTCCACCGGTGCTGTTCACCGATCGCAACTTCGCTTCGGGCGTGGCAATGATGTTCGCCGCTGGGACGATCCTGGTCTCGAGTTCCTCTTTGATGGCGCCCTGGCTGCAGAATCTGGCGAACTATCCGGTCGAGGATGCCGGCCTGATCATGGCGCCGCGCGGCGTCGGGACCATGGCAACGATGCTGATCTGCGGCCGCCTGGCGCAGAAGGTGGACCCGCGCAAGATCATGGCATGCGGGTTGCTCGCGCTGATCTGGTCAATGTGGGAGATGACGCACTGGACACCGGACGTGTCGCAATGGCGGATCGTCGTGACGATCATCATTCAAGGCGCCGGCCTGGGCTCGGTGTTCCTGCCGCTGCAGGTGATCGCCTTCGCCACGCTGCCAGCGCAATACCGCACCGACGGCGCATCGCTGTTCAGCCTGTTCCGCAATATCGGCGCGGCCATTGGCGTGTCGGTGACATCGTTCATGCTGGCGCACAACACGCAGGTGCTGCACGAGCAGATCGGCGCCAGCGTGACGCCGTTCAACCGCGCGCTGCAGCGTGGCGATGCGGTAAGCCACGCGTGGAATCCGCTGTCGGCACATGGCGCCGCGGCGTTGGATCATGTGGTCAACCAGCAGGCGCAGATCATCGCATATATCAATGACTACAAGATGATGGTGATCACCACGCTGCCGGCGTTGCTGCTGCTGTTGCTCATGCGCCGACCGCGGACGGGGGCGGCCGCAAAGCCGCCGCCGGATGCGCACGCGGCGATGGATTAAGGGTTGGCGCTGCACCGTTCTGGTTTGGCGTGCTTTCCCTCAGATCGCTGGTTACATGTGGTAAAGCGTAGGGCAGCCATTGTTACGGCAGCGGATATCGGTCTGTAATCACTCCCGCATAATGCGGAAAGTGACAGCGCCGGTAAGCGAACGTTGATGTAACGGTGCACTCTCCGCGTGCGCGGCAAGTCAGCACGGTTATCGTCGCTTCGATAACTGAAGCAAGAGCAACGCACCAGACCATAGCAGCGAGACCGCCAGTGCCAGGCAGTATGCGACTGGGATGCCCAACGGCAGAATCGCCAGGTGCATCACGACCAGCATGACGGCGAAGCCCATCATTGGCGGGAGCGCGTTCATGGCGACATGTGCCGTTGCCGGACCGCCAACCCGCGGGCCCAGAATGATGAACAGGCTGATCATGCTGACAGGAAATACCGCCGCAATGCCAGTCACGGCCGGTCCCAGCGCGTTGCTGGTTGTTACGATCAGAGACACGAACGCAGCGACCGCGGCGCCGCGCAGCGGCAGCTCAAACCAGCGGCGCCGGCACGGCCGCGTTGCGCTGGTTGGCGACAGGCTCGGTCGCCGCATCAGCAACAACCCGCTGCCGTAGACGAGCGCGTTGAGCGCGAGCGCCGATCCAACGGTCCATGCGACCTGCTGCAACAGCAGGCTCGCGGCCAACCAGGTCGCCGCCGCCACGCTAAGGCTCCGCCAAACCGAGAAGCGACTTGCCAGTGCCGAAAAGACGATCAGAAACAGCCCGGTCAGTGCGGTCGCCGCGGCGCTGCTCAGCGCGCTGGCGGCAATGAAGTCGGGACCATGCTCCAGTGCCAGAAACACATAGGCCGGGCCGGCGGCGACCGGCAGGCAGACGATGAGGGCACCCCAGAACGGCCCTAGCGCTTCGGCCGCGACCGACGCAGACATCACCGTCAAAGCCGTTGCCAACGCCTTGGCGAAAATGGGGAGCCACGGCATGATGTTCATTGGATACAGCCCGACACCTGCCGGGCACGCATCCGAACCGCCCTTCGACAGGCCTCGGCGGGCGGATGAGGACGCGGCTGGGTCGCGCCCGGCCGTGCCTGTGTGGATGACGCTCAGCCCGGAAGCATTTGTCAAGCTCAGCAGGAATGTCGGCAAGTCTTTCGGAACTCGGGCCAAGCCCATTGCGGGGGTTCATCCACCGGCGGGCCATGCGTTCGCCGGCGGCCGCGCGGTCACGCTATACCACGGCCGGAACACGTTGTGGCAACGGTTTAGTTCAGTTTCCAATATAACGCACTTCTGACCACGCACGTGCAGGTTCACGCATGACGCGGGGCTGGCATCCACTGTAGGCTGATTGACTGACACGACTGGTCTAGGCGCTGTCAGTGCCGTGAGGGTCAGGATGGCGCAGACTCTTTCTCGCATAGGTAAGTATGAGCTGCGGGCTGTGGTTGCTCGTACTGCCAGCAGTATCGTCTATGATGGTTGGGATTCCGATATCAACCGCCGTGTCGCGGTTAAGGCTGTTCCCTTGTCCGCCCTGGGCGATAACCGTGAGACACTTGTGCGGTTCCAACGGGGCGTCAGGGCTGCCGGCCAACTGTCCCACCCGAACATCGTCAATATCTATGACTATGGTGAGACGACAAGCGATGCCTATATTGTCATGGAGTTTGTCGATGGGCCCGCATTGCAGCAAATGCTGGACCGCGGCCACCACTTCGATCTAAAGTCCATTACTCGGATCGTCAGCGAAGTTCTCAGTGCATTACAATACAGCTACGGGCGTGGCGTGGTGCACCGTGACATCAAGCCGGCCAATATCATGCTCACGCCTGAGCGGTCGGCCAAGATCACGGATTTCGGTATCGCCCGACTGGGAGATGCGGACATTACGCAAGCAGGAATGCTGATCGGTACGCCTGCCTATATGGCGCCGGAACAGTTTACCGGTGAGCGCATTGATGGCAGGACCGATGTCTATTCGACGGGCGTCATGCTGTACCACTTGCTGACCGGCAGCCTGCCGTTTGAGGGTTCGCTCGCCACGATCATGCATAAAGTGCTTAACGTGCCTGCCCCCAAGGCATCGGCGCGATCAGCCGTGGCGACGCCTGTTCTGGATCACATCGTGAGCCGAGCCATGGCGAAACGGCCAGAGGACCGGTTTCAGAGCGCGGCGGAATTCAGGGCTGCGCTGCAAGGCGCACTCGCCTTTGAGGATGTTACGTTGCGCCGTACGCCGGCGTCCCGCCTGGATGCGGGCCGGCGTGCGAAAACAACGGGTTCTCGCAGCATGCTTGTTCCGGCCGCAATGGCAGCCGGTGTCTTCCTCGCTGGGGCTGCGACATTCGGTCTGGTGTGGCACCTGGGACGAACAATTGTGCCGCCACGGCCGCCCGTGCTGGCCGAAGCGGCGCAAGTGGCGCCGCCTGCAGTGCTTCCTCCACCCGTGCCGGCGCCGGTTGCGACACCATTACCGCCGGCCCCTCAACCAGCACCGGCACCCGAACCGGCGGCCGCAATACCGGCGCCAGACCCGGCGCCCGTGGCCAAGGACCAAGCCTCCACAGGGTTGGCCGAGCCAGCACCAGCCCTTGTCTTGCCAGCGCCAGCCAATATTGCCGCGTCCGTTGCGCCGCCACCGCCGCCGGCGGAGACGATCCAGGCACCGCCGGCCTTTGTCCCATGACCGCTGCCTGTGGAAGGGCCTCCCCGGCCCTCGCCGGCCGGTCCGCGCAGGGCGCCACCACCAACAATTGCCGAAGCCGGCCGCTCGGGGCCGGACATACAGGGCACACGGCCCCGCCAGGAAGCAATGCTCCGCGATCCGGCGAGCATGCCGCAATTGGACCGCGGCCCTTCTGACAATTCGTTCAAGGACGCAATGAACCGCCTGCGTGCCGCTGTACCCCCGGCCGTATCTCAGGCCCCGCCTGAGGCCGAACCAGCGCCAGATTATCCGGTGAGTTCATCGAGTCCGCAGCTGGGTCTGTTCGCTCAAACGGTTACGTCGGAGACGGCGCGCCGCATGGGACTGAGTTCACCGCGTGGATTGTTGATCCTGGGCGTCACCGCCGGCGGCGCGGCGGCCAACGCTGGAATCCGCTTTCACGACGTGCTGCTGAAGGTGAATGGGTCAGAGCTCCGCGACCTGTCGAAGCTCCAGGCTGGTCCCAGGGCCGGCGGGACCGTGCCTGTCGAGGTCTTTCGGGATGGTGCCATAAAAATTGTGCAAGTGAGGGTCGGCCCATAGGTAGCGTATTTTTGCGGCGCCCACCGCGCCGCTTTCCGGACAAGCCTCGATGGCTCTGACACATGGCTACGACCTGCTGCGCTAGCGGCATCACTGTCCGGTAGCCCACCCCATCGGGCGACGCTCCTATCCTCTACAGCCGACGCACCGGCATCGTTGCCGCGCACAGCACGATCATGGTGGAGAAGCACGCCACAGTCAGGAACACGCCCCGGAAGGCGTTCGCGACATCCGCCTGTACCACCGCCTGCTGCGGCTGGGACAGCGCGTGCAGCACGCCAGGCCCCTCACGCACCATCTGTACGAACACGTCGGCGGTTGCCGGGTACAGCGTTGCCAGCAGGCCGAACAGCACTGCCCCGGCGGTGGCCGCGCCGAATGCGGAGCCGAGCGCCCGCGCCAGTTGCACGGAGCCGGCGGCGGCGCCGAGCTGGCTCATGCTGCTGACGCTCTGCACCGTGATCTGCGCGGTGATCATTGCGGACCCCTGGCACAGCCCGCCGACCGCCAGCGCCCAGGCCAGTTCCGCCCGGCTGAGCGACGGTGCCCAGATTGCCAGTGCGATCAGCGACAGGCCGGTGATGCTCAGCCCGACGCTGGGAAAGATTGCCGTCCTTCCGGTTCGGGAGATCAGCCAGCCAGTCACCACCGATCCGGAACTGACGGCGCCGGATAGCGGGATCAGCATCAGCCCGGCCTCGGCGACCGTGGCGCCGGAGGCGGCGACCAGGTAGAGCGGCAGGAACGTCATCAGCGCCGTCAATGACGCGCCGGAACAGGCAGCCATCACGTCCGAACGCCAGAAGGACGGGTTGCGCAGCAGCCGCAGATCCAGCAGCGGCGCGGGTGCGCGTCCCTGGTGCCAGAGCAGTGCCACAAAGCCGATCACCGTCAATACCAGCAGCACGCCCATGCGGGGCAGGGCGGACGGGTCCGGGCGCTGGAACTCGGTGACCAGCAGCAGCATGGGCACGACCGCAGCGGTCAGCAGCAGCAGGCCGATCATGTCGAACCTGGCTTTGCCCTGACCGCGCACGCCGGCCGGCAGTCGCAGTACCAGCAGCATGGCGATAGCGCAAAGCGGCAGGTACATCAGGAATACCGCATGCCAGCCCCAAAGCTGGGTGATCAGCCCGCCGGCGACCGGCCCGATCGTGGTGCCGGTGACGATGTTGGCCGATAGGTAGCCCTGGTAGGTGCCGCGCTGGCGCACCGGAACATGCTCACCCACCAGCGCCTGTGCCATGGTCATCAGCCCGCCGCCGCCCAGCCCCTGCAGCACGCGCCCGATCAGCAGGACAGTGAAGCTGGGCGAGTAGGCACACAACAGCGATGCGGCAGCGAAAGCCAGCAGCGAGATCAGCATCATCCGCCGCCGCCCGTACAGATCGCCAAGCTTGCCATAGGCGGGGGCGGCCACGGTGCCGGCGATCAGGTTAGCGATGACCACCCAGGACAGGTTGTGCACTTCGCCGAACGTGTTGGCGATCGAGGGCAGGGCGGTCGCGACAATGGTGCCGTCGGCGGCGGCCATGAAGACCGGCAGGATGATCGGTGGCACGACCAGCCGGAACAGACCGCGCGTCGGCGGCGGCATGTGCGGCGGCGGCACGCGCGGCGCTTCCTGCAGCGCGGACGGCGAAGTCATCGGGCTGGACGTCCCTTGGTCGTTCCTCGACCGACCTCCTGCCACATCCGCCCAGGGCATACCATCGCAGCAAAGGCGCATCTGGCCTGTTGTGCCGCCTCTACCGATGTGGTGGCATCAACAAATCTTCAACGGAACCAGGGAACACGCATGGCTACGCACCGGCTCGCCTCTACGCCCGAAACCGTCCGCTGGGGCATCTTCGATGCCGCTATTCCGCCGCTGCTGACCGTGAATTCGGGTGATACGGTGGTGTTGGAATGCGTGTCGGGCGGGCCTGAGGTCATGCCGCCGCCTGAGTTGGGTTTGAAGATCCCCCCGGCACTCGCTGCCATCCATGCCGCCAACGTGCCCCGTGCGCCCGGCCACATCATCACCGGCCCGGTGGCGGTGGCCGGCGCGGAACCGGGCGACATGCTGGAGGTCCGCATCGACGCCATCGAGTTGGGCGCCGACTGGGGGTTCTGCGGCTTCCGCCCCCTGGCCGGCACGCTGCCGGAGGATTTCCCCGAGACCTTCCTGTCGCACATCCCGGTCGACCGGGAGAAGATGACCTGCAAACTGCCCTACGGCACCGAACTCAAACTGGCGCCGTTTTTCGGCGTCATGGGTGTGGCGCCGCCGGCGCATTACGGCCGGATCTCCACGGTGCAGCCGCGCGAGCATGGTGGCAACCTGGACAACAAGGAACTGACGGCCGGCTCGACCCTGTTCCTGCCGGTGCTGGCGCCGGGCGCACTGTTCTCGGCTGGCGACGGGCATGGCGTGCAGGGCGATGGCGAGGTCTGCATCAACGCGCTGGAGATCTGCCTGACCGGCACCTTCACGCTGATCCTACATAAGGGCGGCGGGGCGAAGAACCCGCTGCTGAAGTATCCGCGTGCGGAGACGGCGTCGCACTACATCTCGATGGGCATGGACGTGGACCTCGACCACGCGATGCGGGTGGCGCTGCGCGAGATGATCGCGTTCATCACCAGCCGCACCAACCTGTCAAAGCAGGAGGCGTATCAGTTCTGCTCGCTCGCGGTGGATTTCCACGTCACCCAGACGGTGAATGGAGAAAAGGGCGTGCACGGGCTGCTGAAGAAGGGCCTGCTGTTCTGATGCCTTGGGTGATCGGGCCGCGGCCCGATCACCCCTTACAGCCGTCGTTACATCGGCACGCCGAGCAGCGCGGCGCGCAGGTCGGGTGACGGCGGGTGAGCGCCGATGAAGCCGGCGAGGATCATGTTGCCCAGCGCCACATTGTTGAATGAGATCACCGGCACGCCGTTGAATACCACCCGGAACTGCTTGTCGGTCACGATGTACTGTGTGACATCGCCCTCGGCGACCGGCTTGGCTGCCTCGAACAGCTTCTGATAATCGGCGCGAAGATCGGCAGGGCAACCGCTGCCCTGCTCATCGCCGCAATTCACCTTGATGCCTTCCTTGTAGCGGTCCTGCACCTGCGACTTCGAGCCGCTGTGGATGTGGTTCAGCACCAGCACTTTCGGGCCGGCAGACGCCAGGATCGCCTGTGCATCGTTGCTCTTCTTCGGCAGATACAGCGCGGCAACGTAGATCTTCACCTTCAGGAACGTCAGCGTGCGCAATCCGTAGCCATTCAGCACAAGCTGCTTGCCGTCGACCGTCAGAGTGTCCGGGATTTGCACATCCGCCAGGGTCGCCGCACGAGCAGCCGGGCTCAGGCAGAATACGGTCATCAGCGCCAGACAGGCTGTGAACAGATGGCGCCGGAATCGTGCGGAACCAGGCCGTGTTTGCGACGCAAATTGATAGGTCGGCGAGGTCATAGTGTCCTCTCGTCCGCCGGGCGGACAGGTTGTTCGTTGAAGCTTGCGAAATGATGCGTGACGCCCCCCTGCCGGTCAATGCATGCATTCAATTACCAATGAAGAACAGCACGCTCAGCACCAGAAATGCCGGCAGCAGCACCGTTGCCGCCATCGCCAGATACAGGGGGAAGCTGGGCATGGGCACCCCGCGGTGTGAGGCGACGGCACGCAACATGAGATTAGGGGCATTGCCGATATAGGTCAGTCCGCCGAAGAAAACCGCGCCGCAGGAAATGGCTGTCAGCACCGGACCCGGCGCGTGGGCATCCACCTGCGCCATGTCGAAGAACACCAGATAGGTCGGGGCGTTGTCGAGGAACGCCGACATGATCCCGGCTAGCCAGAAATACGCTAACGGATCCGGCTGGCCGGTTGCCTCTTGCAGCCAAGGGAACAGCGCCTGCACCGATCCGCCCTGCAGCATATGCGAGACCGGTGCCAGAGTGACGAAGATACCGGCGAACAGGATGGCGACCTCCGCCATTGGATGCCAGGCAAAGTCGTTCGCTCTACGAATGCTGGTCGGCGTGATACGCCAGGACAGCGCAGCGATCGCCATTGCGCTGAAACAGCCGCCGAGCCGGCTGAGCGTGATCGGCTCGCCAAGCAGCCGCATCTCGGCCAGATCAACTGTCTGCAGCATGACGCTTAGCGCCAGCAGCACGACCAGCAAGACGTTGCGCCGGCCACGCAGTGTGGGCCGCGCGCCAGCCGCCGGGGCCGGCTCCCGGGCACCCAATGCGCGGTCGACGCCATAGAACGCAGCCAGCAGCAGGCCGGTCAGCACCAGATAGGGGCCGATCAGGAACCGCGCCGGCCAGAAGAACGGCACGCCGCGCAGCATCCCGGCGAACAGCGGCGGATTGCCTAAGGGCGTGAGTGCGCCGCTGACATTCGCCACAAGGATGATGGTGAACAGCACCAGATGCACCTTGCGCCGCCGGTGCTGGTTCGCCGCCAGCAGCGGCTGGATCAGCACCATGGCGGCGCCGGTTGGACCGAGGACCAGGCCCAGCAGCATGCCAACCGCGAGCATCAGCGTGTTGCCCGCCGACGTACCGGCGGGTCCGCCACGCACCAGGATGCCGCCGCACACGACGTACAGCGCGCCCAGCATGGTGACGAAGGGCAAATACTCGACCAGCAAGACATGCCAGCCGATGTGCCAGGCGATCACAGGCCCCTCGACGACGGTGACCAGCACCAGCACCACCGCCGACCAGCCCAGCGACACCCATCCCATATTGCGCAGCCAGAAGCGCGGCATCAGCCCCGGCAGCAGCGCGATGGACAGCAGTAGCCCCAGGAACGGTAGCGCCAGGAACAATCCGTCCGATGGCTCGTTCATCGGATCGGGCAGGCGGTCAGTTGCATGGCCCCGACCCTGCAAGTAACGTCCGCGCCGCGCAACAGGGGTATAGCTGAATGGATATGACGGGCGAGCGGCGCATTCCGGCGCCGCGCCAGACCGTATGGGACGCGCTGAACGATCCGGAGGTGCTGAAAGCCAGCATTCCGGGCTGCGAGACCCTGGAGAAGACGTCCGACAACCAGATGAAGGCGAGTGCGGCCGTGAAGATCGGCCCGATCTCGGCCCGGTTCAACGGCAATGTGACCCTGTCCGACATCGATCCCCCGAATGGCTATCGGATCACCGGCGAAGGGCAGGGTGGCGTCGCCGGCTTTGCCAAGGGCGGCGCCGCGGTGTCGCTGGCGGATGATGGCGAGACGGCGACGCTATTGACTTACGAGGTGCACGCGCAGGTCGGTGGCAAACTGGCGCAGCTTGGCGCCCGGCTGGTCGACGCCAGCGCCAAGCAGATGGCGGATGCGTTTTTCGACCGGTTTACCCAGCAGGTCACGGCTTTGGCGCCAGCCCCCGAGGGCGCCCCAGCCCCAGCCCTAGCCCCAACCGCGCCGGCGCCGGCCGGCACGGCCGCAACCGGTGTCATTCCGGTCCCGGCTGCGACACCAGCGAAGCCGCCGCCCCCGCCGGCCGCTCCACCCTCGGCCATCTCGATCTGGGCGCTGATCCCGCGCGAAATCTACGGCTTTCCGCTGGTGGCCTGGATCGGTAGCGGCATCTTCGCGATCATCGTGCTGCTGGCCCTGGCGAGCATGCGTGGTGGCTGACGCTGCCGGTACGCCGGCCACTGTCGCTGAAACCGAGTCACTGTTGGCAGCCGGCGGATACATCGCCGACCGCGAACTGGCGACGACGGTCCATCTCGCCCTGGCGATGCAGCGGCCGCTGTTCCTGGAAGGCGAACCCGGCACCGGCAAGACCGAGATCGCCAAGGTGCTGGCGTCCGGCCTGAAGCGGCGGCTGGTGCGGCTGCAATGCTATGACGGTATGGACCTGTCAGCGGCGGCCTATGAGTGGGATCATGCCCGGCAGCTGATGGCCATTCGCCTGGCCGAGGCAGCCGGGCATACCGACCGTGGAGAGTTGTCGCGTGACATCTACACCGCCGAGTTCCTGCAGGCCCGGCCGCTGCTGTCCGCGGTCAATCCGGACCTGCCGCCGGCGGTGCTGCTGATCGACGAACTGGACCGGGCGGATGAGCCGTTCGAGGCATTCCTGTTAGAACTGCTTGCAGACTTTCAGATCAGCGTCCCCGAATTCGGCACCGTGCGCGCCAAGGTAAAGCCGGTTGTCGTTCTGACATCAAATCGGACGCGTGAGGTGCACGACGCGATCCGCCGCCGCTGCCTGTATCACTGGGTCGATTATCCGGATGCAGCGCGAGAGCGGGCGATCCTGGCGGCCAAGGCGCCCGGCGTGCCGGCGCACCTGTCGGCACAGGTTGTTTCGTTTGTGCAGCGCCTGCGCACGGAGGACCTGTTCAAACTTCCTGGTGTAGCCGAAACGATCGATTGGGCGCAGGCTCTCAGTTATCTGAACAAGACAGAGCTGACATCAGGTGATGTCGATGAGACGCTGGGCGTTCTACTGAAATATCAGGACGATATCGCTAGGGTGAAGGGTGCCGAGGCCGCGCGTCTCGTTACTGAGGTTGTAGCCACATCCTGATGTGCACGCTGTGATGCTTGACGGCATTGGGTTCCTCTGGCTGGCTAGTTCTCAACTCCGCGTGATCGGAGGCAGAATGAACCAAGGGAGGAAACACGATGTCCGTCACCCAGGCGGGAATGGGGGAGTCCTACGCCGGCTCCCGCGAAGTGGGGCCGCTGGAGCAGCGGCATATGCAGTCGGCAGCTTTCAGAGCCGCCTCGGACAACACCAAGGTCACGCCGACGCATTGGCACATCGCTGTCGCCAATGGATTAGGCTGGGGCTTCGATGGCATGGATGGCGTCATCTTCGCCATTGTCGCCCCGTTCGTGATCAAGGAGTTCGCGGTCGACCTGGGCACGTACCGCAGCGGTGTCCAGATCGCGATGCTGTTCGGCATTATCGGCCTGTATTTCTGGCCATGGCTTGCTGACAAGTTCGGCCGGCGGAACCTGCTGGCGATCAACATTGCCATGTTCTCGCTGTCCATGCCGCTGGTGGCCATGTCGCAGAGCTTCTGGATGTTCGTGGCGATGTATGCGCTGGTGCGCTTCTCTTTGAACGGCGAGTGGGCGATCGGCTCCATGCTGGTGGCCGAGACCTGGCCGGCACGGCTGCGCGGGCTGGTGATCAGCGCCGATCGCTCCACCTGGGGCATCGGCGCGGCGCTGGCGGGTGGCATCGCAGCCTTGATCGTGGAGCAGTTCGGCTGGAGGGCGGCCTTCTACCCGCCGGCGGTGATTGCGCTGATCGCGATCTATGTGCGGATGCAGTGTCCGGAATCGCCGTACTGGGTGCGGATGATGGACCGCAAGAACCGTCTCAAGGCTCGCCTGCAGCAGGGTCAGCGGCTGAGCGCCGAGGATGAGGCGTGGTACCACAAGGCTGACAAGGTCGGCATCAAGCAGTTGTTCGCCCCCGACCTGATCCGTAACACGCTGCTGTCGACCTTCGTCGCCTCCACCTCGGTGATCGCGTTCAGCACGGTTGGGCTGTGGATGCCGCTGTTCCTAAAGGAGCAGCATGGCTTTAGCGCCGCCGAATACGGCACGTTCTATGTGTGGTGGGGTCTGGTCGGCGTTACCGGCATCTGCTTTGCCGGCTGGTTCATCGACAAGCTCGGGCGGCGGTTGGGCTTCGCCTTCATGCTGCTGCAGGCGACGGTGTTCATGACCTGGTGGATATTCGCCACCGACAAGACCACATTGTTGATCCTGGGCTTCGTCTGGGGCTGGGGCTTTCTGGGCGTCTGGGGTCCGATTACCACCTACACGGCCGAGATGTACCCCACGCGCATCCGCGGTGTCGGCAACGGCTTCTCATGGACGATCGGCATGTTCTGCGGCTACGTGCTGTGGCCGTTCGTTTCGGTGTATCTGCGGCAGACAACCGGCTCGTTCCAGGCGGCGTTCCTGCTGATCCCCGCGATCATGGTCCTGCAGACGATCATCATCTGGGTCTACAGCCCCGAGTACGCGCGGAAGGAGTTGGACGCAATCGCGACGTAGGTGTGGCCTGCGCTGGCTGCCGCCGAAAACGAAGTATAATTGGCTAAGTTCAGGCGGCGGCCCCTCAAGCTCTTACGTAAAGCTCTTACTTGATATGCACTTGCTATTATAGACGGCCGGAATGATAGGCCGGTTATCAGCGGCCGTCGCTGAGTTGTGCTCTATTCTGCCAGTGAACGCCATTTCAACGCTATAAGCCTTTGAACAAAGACAATTAAGATGGGCTGGGCCGGCCTGATTTTCGGGTCGATGCACGATTGCTGAAAAGGAGCTTGCGCAGGCGACGGTCAAAGGTCTTCGCCTGATTACGACTGATGACCCGGTTGCTGCGTATCGTGGTGCCCGCAGTTCCTCAGGCCTCGACGAGGAGAACGCGATCGTGCGTCTGACCTAAGGTGAGCGCCAACGGGTGGCAGCCCAATGTAACTGTTACCACGTCTGCACGTCACGTGCCCGGCAGCTCATCTCGTTCCTGAGGGCGGTCGGCCGGTTGTACGTCCTGGGTGGCCACGTGGTCATCTTTGGAGATGCGGCGGAAGAGGTCGGATGGTCCGAGCAGGCACTCGACCACACTTGCCGGAAAAGTGCGCAATAAAAATAATAACGATCCCGATGCCGGCCAAGGACCTCGACAAGGCCATCGGCAAACTGTTTCAAGCCCGTTCTGACCGCGGAGTGGCGAGTGCCGGCAAGTGGTGCAGACTGTGCCGACTGCGTGTCTTCATCCGCGAACTGGGCTGCTCAGCCTCTTCACGCCCGTGCTGCCCTGCATGGTCCGGGTGGGGTGAGTCACTGCTCATGGCGACGTCGCGGGCGGCGGCCGACGCTCCTGTGCTTCACAAATTCTGGCATGCCCCGATCGTTTACGCGCCGGGCCGCATCCCCAAATCCGCCGCTTGTCGCGCTTCGAACCCGCGCCGGGCATCGTCATACCCCTGCCCGATGATGCCGCCTCGCACCGTCCCAGCCTCCACCGAACGGAAGAATGGCCGCCAGCTTTCCGGCAGCGTGACCCCATCCGGCGGCGCCAGCCATAGCCGGAACAGGCACCGCTTCTGTTCCGGGTTTTCGAAGTCCTCGAACTCCGTGCGCGAGTGCAGTGTCACGTGATTGTTCAGAATCTGCATGTCGCCTGGCCGCAGATACATCGTGTACATGACTGAGGGCCGGCGCAGGATGTCGTCCAGCAGGTCGACCGCCGCCGCCTGCTGTGCTGTCAGGCGCGGCACCCCCTCGATCGCCTGGGCAGAGCGCAGCCGGTTGCGGTTCCATTTGCTGAACAGCAACCCGTCCTGCCAGTCGTAGATCGGATTCGGATAGAACGGTCCTTCATCCGGGGCCTGTTCCTGCTGGCGGCTGAAATGGAATGGAAGGTGCAGCGCCTCGGCCAGGTCCGGCCGCTCCTGCCGGATCATCTCGTGGGCTGTCACCGAACTGGACACCCGGCTTTCGCCGCCGGACTTCGCCACGTTGTAGCAGGTCAGCAGCACGACATCCGCGCCGTCGGTGTGAAAATCGAGGTCCGCATTGGACGAATAGCCCCGCCCGCCGCTGCTGCGGTACACCGTTCCGGCATCGCGCACGGCCGAAAGAAACTGGCTCGCTTTACCCTGCGGCCGTGCGACGCCGGTGTGCAGGCCGATGGCCCAGGTGAGAAGCTGGAACTCGTCCTGCGTCAGTCCCGCTCGCGGCAGGCCACGCAACACCGCAAAGCCGGTGCCATCGCGGATTTCCCGCATCGCCGCAGTGACGACCGGCAGTGCGCGCCCAAGGTCGAAATCGTCGCGGCGGTAGTCGAACAGCGTCTTGTCCGGACTGGCGGCCTTACGCACGGCAGCGATCAGATCGGCCGCGGCGCGGTCATCGAGCGCATAGATCCAGCTTGTATCGGCGCGCAGATCGTCGGCAGTCCAGGCGGCGCGCGGGTTGGCATGGTGCATCGGACGCTTCCTCGGCTTTCCTCTAGGTTGCCGCTGGTATTACGGGCGCGCCATCATGCGCAGTGCGGCGATGGCGGCAAGGGTGGTCCGTACCGCCTTCGATCGGCCGCAACGACGGCGCGGGACAAACCAGGTGTGACAGCCACTGTGCTGGCGATCGCGCCGGTGGTGTTGATGCCGAAGCCTTCATCCTATTGCGGACGGGCTGCTGCTCTCCGACCATGGTTCATGGTCGGTGCAGGCCCAGCGTCCAGACCTCGTAATACTTCTTCCGGTCCCGGCGGTGCACCTGAAGGAA
>JAFEFW010000642.1 GCA_018240405.1 Pseudomonadota bacterium | reverse complement strand
GCAGGTGTTCAGGTGGCACTTGCGCATCATGATGCAGCCGGCGGCGATCAGGGGCGCGGTGGCGAAGCCGAACTCATCAGCGCCGAGCAGGGCGCCAACGACGACGTCGCGGCCGGTGCGCAGCCCGCCATCGACCTGCACGAAGATGCGCGAGCGCAGCCCATTCAGCACCAGCGTCTGCTGCGTCTCGGCCAGGCCGATTTCCCAGGGCGAGCCGGCATGGGTCAACGAGGTCAGCGGGCTGGCGCCTGTGCCGCCTTCATAGCCGGCAATCGTCACATGGTCGGCGCGCGCCTTGGACACGCCCGCCGCGACTGTGCCGACACCGACCTCGGACACCAGCTTTACGGAAATCCGCGCCGTGGGGTTGGTGTTCTTCAGGTCGTGGATGAGCTGGGCGAGGTCCTCGATCGAGTAGATGTCGTGGTGCGGCGGCGGCGAGATCAGGCCGACGCCCGGCGTGGAATGCCGGACGCGTGCGATGTTCTTGTCCACCTTGTCGCCGGGCAACTGCCCGCCTTCACCCGGCTTCGCGCCCTGCGCCATCTTGATCTGGATGTCGTCGGCGTTGACCAGGTACTCGGTGGTGACGCCGAAGCGGCCCGACGCCACCTGCTTGATAGCCGAGCGTTCGGAATCGCCGCTCGGCAGCGGCTTGAAGCGGTCCGCTTCCTCGCCGCCCTCACCGGTGTTCGACTTGCCGCCAATCCGGTTCATGGCGATGGCGAGCGTGGTGTGCGCTTCGCGCGAGATGGAGCCGAAGCTCATCGCGCCCGTGGCGAAACGCTTGACGATCTCGCTGGCCGGCTCGACCTCCTCGATCGGCACCGGCGTCGGCGCGTAGCGGAAGTCCATCAGGCCGCGGATGGTCAGCAGCCGCTCGCTCTGGTCGTTGATGGTCTTGGCAAAGGCGGCGTATTCGGACGGCAGGTTGCCACGGACCGCGTGCTGCAGCCTGGAGATCGACTCCGGCGTCCAGGCATGTGCCTCGCCGCGCAGGCGGAAGGCGTAGTCGCCGCCGACATCCAGCATCTGCTGGTAGATCGGGTTATCGCTGTAGGCGTTGCGATGCCGAGCGACGGCCTCTTCCGCGATCTCCTTGAAGCCGACGCCTTCAATGGTGGTCGAGGTGCCGGTGAAGCACTTCTCCACGAACGCCGAGGACAGGCCGACGGCATCGAAGATCTGTGCACCGCAGTATGACTGGTAGGTGGAGATGCCCATCTTGGACATCACCTTCAGGATGCCCTTGCCGACCGCCTTGAGGTAGTTCTTTTGCACCTCATAGGCCGACTGCTTCATGTTGGTCTCGACGCGGATCTGCTCCAGCGTCTCGAACGCGAGGTAGGGGTTCACCGCCTCGGCGCCGTAGCCGGCCAGGACGCAGAAATGGTGCACCTCGCGCGCCTCGCCGGTCTCCACCACGATGCCCGTGCTCATGCGCAGGCCCTGGCGCACCAGGTGCTTGTGCACCGCCGACGTGGCCAGCAGCGACGGGATGGCGATGCGGTCCGGTCCAACCTCCCGGTCGGACAGGATCAGGATGCTGAAATCCGCCAGCACCGCCTCGGTCGCCTCGGAGCAGACGCGCGCAATGGCCGCCTCCATCCCGTCCGCGCCTTCGCTGGCCGGCCAGGTGATGTCGATCGTCTGGGTGCGGAAGGCGCCGCCCGCCAGGTTGTCGATGTCGCGGATCTTCTCCAGGTCGGTGTTGGTCAGGATCGGCTGCGACACCTCCAGCCGCAGGAAGTTGCCGGCGTGGTGACCCAGCAGGTTCGGCCGCGGCCCAATGAAGGAGACCAGCGACATCACCAGCTCCTCACGGATCGGATCGATCGGCGGGTTGGTGACCTGGGCAAAGTTCTGCTTGAAGTAGTTGAAGAGCAGCTTCGGCTTGTCCGACAGCACGGCGAGCGGCGTGTCAGTGCCCATCGAACCGACCGGGTCGTCGCCCTTCAGCGCCATCGGCTCCAGGAAGAACTGGATGTCCTCCTGCGTATAGCCGAAGGCCTGCTGCACATTCAGCAGCGCGTCGCTGTCGTTCGGCCGCGGCGGGGCGCGCCGTTCACCGGATTCCGGCAGTTCCTCCAGCTTGAACTGGGTCTGCTTCAGCCACTCGCTGTACGGGTGGGCGCCCGCCAGCTTCCGCTTGATCTCGGCGTCATCGATGATGCGGCCTTCTTCGAGGTCGATCAGCAACATGCGGCCGGGCTGCAGGCGCCACTTCTTGAGGATCTTCTCCTCCGGCACCGGCAGCACGCCGGATTCCGAGGCGAGGATGACGTGGTCATCCTCGGTCACCACGTAGCGCGCCGGACGCAGCCCGTTGCGATCCAGCGTGGCGCCGATCTGGCGGCCGTCGGTGAACGCAATGGCGGCAGGGCCGTCCCACGGCTCCATCAGCGCCGCGTAGTACTCATAGAAGGCGCGCCGGTCGGGATCCATCAGCGGGTCCTGCGCCCAGGCCTCCGGGATAAGCATCATCATGGCGTGGGCGAGCGAGTAGCCGCCGGCCACGAGGATCTCGAGCGCATTGTCGATGCAGGCGGTGTCCGACTGCCCGTGCGGGATAATCGGCCACATCTTGTTCAGGTCCGGCCCGATCAGGTCGGATTCCATTGACCGGCGGCGGGCGTACATCCAGTTGACATTGCCGCGGACGGTGTTGATCTCGCCGTTATGGGCGAGGAACCGGTAGGGGTGCGCCAGCTTCCAGGACGGGAAGGTGTTGGTCGAGAAGCGCTGGTGCACCAGCGCCAGCGCCGACACGGTCAGCGGGTTGCGCAGGTCGCAGTAGAAGCTGCCGACCTGGTTGGCCAGCAGCAGCCCCTTGTAGACGATCGTCCGGGTTGAGAAGGACGGCATGTACAACTCAGTCAGGCCGGCAATGCCCTTCTTCTCTTCTGTCGCGCGCAGGTTGTTGAGGATCTGCTTGCGGATCGCCAGGATCTTGCGTTCGAACGCGTCCTGGTTGCGGATCGACATGTTGGAGGCGACGATCGCCTGCCGGATCACCGGCATGGCCTCGATCACCGTCTTGCCCAGGCCGGTCAGTTCGGTCGGAACATCGCGCCAGCCGACCATGGCCTGGCCTTCCTTGGCAACCACATCCTCAAAATGTTGTTCCGCAATTTCGCGCGCCTTCGGGTCGCGCGGCAGGAAGCACATGGCCACGGCATAACGGCCCAGCGCCGGCAGCGACTTGCCTGCGGTGCGTGCCCAATCGCTGAGCAGCGCGTCTGGCATCTGGATCAGGATGCCCGCGCCATCGCCAACCAGCGGATCAGCCCCGACCGCCCCACGGTGGTCGAGGTTCTCCAGGATCTTCAGACCCTGGGTGATGATATCATGAGATTTTCGGCCCTTGATGTTCACCACAAAGCCGACGCCGCAGGAGTCGTGCTCGTTTTGTGGGTCGTACAGGCCTTGTCTCACTACCTCATGCATTCGTTCAACTTTCGAAGACGGTCCAGTATACGTCAGGGGAGCGCTCACGAGAGCGCAAGCAATCCTTGTGCCTGCTGGCTCAAAGAAAGGCAACATTCCTGCCGCATTGCAGCGTACGATAAAGCGGGCGTGTCCGGCAAGGCAGTTCCTGGGGTGAATCTGACCCGACGGCGGGCAAAGCTGCTACGCATTTCCGGCAGAGCGCCGCCGTGGGGGCGGCAGCGGGCGGTGCAGATTGCGACAGGCGGCACTGGCATCAGTTGACCGCCGGCGCCGTCGCATCGGTCGTGCCACGGCTCGCCACTGAGCCGCGGCGGATCGGGTGGGACGCACCACGGGTGCAGTCTGAAGCCGGGTCGATGCCCGTGCCAAACGCGCGCGGTCAGCAGTTCCGGCTGTGCCCGGCGTACGCAGCAAATGCGCGTTGGCACCGCAAGGGCATGACTTTGCCAGCTTTCCCCCTCACAGTCGCCACGGAAGCGCGCTATGTCACCGGCGCCACTTGGAGAGCGTTCGCATGACCAGACTTCTCGCCTCTGCCCTGCTCCTGGGTCTGACCGCGACCGCGGCTCTGGCCGCGGAGCCTATCAACATCCGCACCAACACCGCCGGCGAACTGGCCGATGCCTGTGCCACCAATCCCAAGGATGCTGGAGCGGATGCCCGGATCAACTTTTGCCATGGGTTTGCGCAGGGCGCGATCACGACGCAGCTCCGCATTGCCACCGACAAGAAGGCATTCTGCTTCCCCTCGCCCGCGCCGAAGCGCACCGAGACGATGAATGAGTTCGTCCGCTGGGTGCGCGCTGACGGCAGCCGTGCAGCGCTGAATTCCGCGGAAGGGTTGTTCCAGTTTCTCGGCCAGCGCTACCCGTGCAAGTAGCCTGATCGACGCAACGGGCAGCGACGCGGTCGCCTTCGCTATGAATCATGCCGTAAAGCGGGTCCGTCCGTCCGCGTTGCACCCAGTCCTGCCGATGCGACCCTAGGACCACATTTCAGACCTTGCCTTATGCTGCGGTGTTCCGGGGAACCCGTAGTGCGAGGTCTCCTGCCACCACCGGCCGGATCAAGGCACAGATGCGGCCATCGCCATCAGGCAGGGATAGCGCGTACTCCGGCAGGGTATTCTTTTGGGCGTGCGCTGAACCCGCGAATGCCGTGTTCGTGCCCTTCTCGGCGCAATGGGATGATCCCGTCGCACCGCAGCACTTGCTGCCGGTCCATCCTGGAGCGACAGCCTTCGTGCGCTCGCCGAAAAAATCCGGACCGCCGTTACACCAGAACCTATGCCCGCCCGTCTCACGCGGCTGGCTGACTTTCGGCGCCAGCATGGAGCGTCCAAGCAAACTAGGCGCCGGCATGAGCACACCCGGCAGCCGTATTGTGTTGTCAGGACACGACAGGACTTGCGACCCGGGTCATTTATTTGCAGCGCCCCATCCGGCGCATTGCGCCTATGGGCAAGTCAGGCAGGCCATGAGACCGCCCTGGGCCGCGCAGCATGCATGACCGCAGCCACGAGCGTACCGCTCAATGGCTGCGGGCTGAACCGGGGTAGTATGGGCGTCATCAAGTACTGGCCCGGGCTGAGCTGACAGATGACGACCGGCGGGTCCGACCAGCAAGCTAGGTTCGACTGACGGTCGACACAGGATTTAACGGAACCGGCGGCACCATGGCGTAGCAAGAACAAGCAAGTAATAGGGCTTTCAGCTACAGCATGACTCCCTCGGCAAGGAGCTGCCGTTCAATAACCCCCCGCAACTTGTAAATATCGATCCTGACAGGACCTGGAATGTCCAGTCGACCAAGAAGCTCATTAAGATGGTCGTAGGTGAACTCCAGTACCCGGACGCAAGGATAATATCCGGCATCTGACGGCCGGGCTCGGCTCCGGGGCGTGGACATGTCAGCACGGGGCATGGGTAGCACCCCGCCGCAACAGACGCGGTAGAACTAACGCCACTGCGATTTCCTCCTGTCGTGGACTGTAACCTTGTGATTTACAGCCACGCGATCTTTGCCTGCTGATGCTGGCATGAACATCGGCCGAGTGACAAGCACGCGTTGCATTTCTGCCATGAGAGCGCGCACGCATGGCGGCTACAGCAAGGAACGTCACTCGGCTGGCGCTTGCTTGAACACTGGCGGTTCTGCGTACTGCAGCGCGCATGGAGGAGCATAGGCAGAATAGGACGCCCGGCGACAGGCTTCCACGTGCGCATACAGCATTCACCACTTAAGGACGGCGCCGCCGGCTACGGTGAGTAGTTCGGCTTCAGGGTCAAGTCATAGTGGATCAGATTGCCGCCGAAACAGCAGCATGCCAGACCACACGGTGGCGTGAGGCTGCGACTTGTGCCTTGGTTGGAGTCTGCCTGCGGGTTCCGTAAACAGGCGCCCGCCCCGGAACATGCCTCCTGATGGCGGGCTGGTGCCATGGCTCTTCCTGAGCGCCCCAAACCTTGGCTACGCGTCCTGGAATGGTACTTTGGCAGATGAAATAGAGAATAGTCGCATAGTCCAGTGATGCGGCTCGGAGGCACTACCGTCCGCCAATACCGAACATGGTTGTCAGCCCTCCATTCAGATGAACGGAGATCGAGCCCGGCGGCAACTGCTGCCGTGAAGATTGTTGCGTCAAAGATGGCGCCGCCTGGGGTACCGCGCAGCCTGCCAGTGACAGCACGGCCAGCGCCACAGCGCGCCGCACGACTTTCAGCCGTCTCAATCGCCCACGGCCTATGGCAGCGGCGGCAGGTAACGGTTCTGGCGTAACCACTCCACTACGATCTTTTCCACCAGATCGATACTGCTTCGCCGCTCCGCTGCGGCGGCCTTGTCGAGCGCAGCCTTCACAGCCGGCTCCAGGTTCAGGTCGATGTTGCCGGCTTGAGCCATCTGTATTCGCTTTCGATGCTGCTGGATAAGAGACGCCTTTGAGCCTCTCAATGTTACGCGGGATCCTGTAGCTGGTCACGCCACCGCGTCGCACGGCACGCTACCCGGACCGTCAACCTATGCCAAACCTCGTAGGCAATCCACATTTTCGTTACTGATCGGTATGATCAGCGCCAAAGTCGCGGTTCCGCCGCTGCCACCGAATTTCCGTGTCGTCGCATGGGTCGCGCAGTGCGCCAACCTGCCGCCGACGGCGGTTAAGCGGAAACGATGAGAGCAAATGTTCACGTTTGCAACAATTTAAGAATCTCAGGTCACCTTCGTGTGGCGCGAAAACGCAAATATCGTGTCTTTACGTAGCAATGCCTCAGGCAAAGAACCGGTGGATGCAAATCCAGGACAGCCATACGGGAATCTACTACAATCGAGGATTTTATTTATAATTTAGAAGTAAGACCGGAGCCAATCCGGGTGCAAACTTCGCTCTGCTCGGAAACTTGTCACGCGTGCCCTCGGCGTTATCGCCAGCTGCTGCCAGGCGCCAACAGACCACAACGAGCACCCGCTCCTGTCGGCCGCCGCCCGCCATCGTTCGAACGTGATGCCCGCACCCGGCGTAAACTCCAACGCCGTCCCGCTGCGCGCGTTACACGGGTGATTGGAGAGGAGCCGTAATGCCTCGCGCCGTGCTGCGGTCCACCCAAATCGTTCTCCTGCTGGGCATGGTCATGGCATTTGCCGGACCGGCTGCAGCCGCCGACCCGCCCGCGCTGGACGCGGCCAGTGCGCCCCGTCTGCGCGCGATCATGGCTTTGCCGACGGAGCGCAGTGGAGCCAACAGCGGCGCCGTGGTTGCTGCCGGCACCACGCTATTCGTCGTCACGCCTTATCCGCAGCGCGTGAAGGCGATTGCCCTCGACCGGCCCGGCTTTCCCACGCGCTGGTCCTACACGCCACCGTCTACGCCCGAGGCAACCGCACTGGCGGCCAACATGGTGACAACGCCGGCCGTGGCGGACGGCAGGCTGCTCTTCGTCACCGGCAACGGCCATGCGATCGCACTCGACGCACAAAGCGGGACCGTATTGTGGGACACGATCCAGGCAGATGTGTCCCAGGGCGAGATGCTGGCCGGTCCGCCGCTGGTCGTCGACGGACGCGTGATCCTGGGCAGCCAAGGCGATGATTTTGGTGTCCGCGGCGCCATGCTGGCACTGGACGCTGCCAGCGGCCGACGGCTCTGGCGCTACACCAATGTTGGACCTGATGCGGATGTCGGCATCGGGGGCGGCTTCCGGTCGGTTGCTCTCCCCAACGCCGAACCCGATCGCGGTCTGGTCACCTGGCCGGCGGGAGCCTGGCAACAGGGCGGCGGCGGACTGTCCGCCGGCGTCGTCTATGACACGCAGCATGAGCTGCTGATCCACGGCACCGGCCATCCGGCGCCGTGGCAGCCCGACGTGCGGCAGGGCGACAATCTGTGGACGTCCGGCCTCTTCGCCCGCGACGTCGCCACCGGGCAGGCGCGCTGGTTCGATCCACTCAATCCGCACGACCTCTACGCGCTCGGTGCTGGCGGGTCGTTGCTCCAGGCGGAGCTCGACTGGCACGGCACGCGGCGCACCCTGCTGCTGCACGCCAGCGCCAATGGGTATGTTTACGTCATCGACCCGGCCGACGGACGCATTCTCGACGCCCATGCCTTCGTCCCCGTCACAGCGACGACAGGCATCGATCCGGAAACCGGCACGCCACAGCGCAACCCGGCGATGGACGTCAGCACCAATTCGACCACGCGCGGCATATGCCCCGGCTGGCCCGGCGCCACGGGCGGCGGCGTGCCAGGGGCCGGTTCGGCTGCCTTCCTGCCACGGACCGGCCTGCTCTACATCCCGGCCAGCCTGCTCTGCATGGATTTTGAGCCGCGCCAGGCAAACTACCTTCCTGGCACGCCTTACACCGGTGCAAATCTCCGCACGACCGGCACACCGCCACGCGGCGCGCTGATCGCCTGGGATGTCGCCGTCGCTCGCCCGGCCTGGCGAGTGGAGGAAGCCTTCCCACTGCGCGGCGGCGTGCTGGCGACGGAGGGTGGCCTCGTCTTCTACGGCACGCTCGACGGCTGGTTCAAAGCGGCGGACGCTGGTGATGGACGCGTGCTGTGGCAGTTCCAGACCGGTGCCGGCATTGTCAGCCAGCCAGTTGCGTTCACCCTGCCGGACGGGCGCGCCGCCGTCGCCGTGCTGTCCGGCGCCGGCGGCCTGGCCAACCCGGACATCGACCGGCGCGATGCGACCGCCGCCCACGGCGCGGCGAACGGGCTGCGGGACTTGCAGCCGCCGACCGACCCAATCGGACGGCTCTACGTGTTCGCGCTGCCATGATCGAGCGCTGTGTGCTCTTCGCGGTCCTGAGCCTGACAGCGTGCAAGCGCGAGATGCGGGACTTGCGGAGTGATCCGCCGGAAGCCGCCGCGCTCGATCAGGTGCGCCCGATGGAGAACCGCATCGGCGGTGCTGCTCCGCGCATCATGTACGCTCTCGGCCAGCCCTACGAAGGCAATGCCTACCAGCTCAACCAGGGTAAGCGCCTGTATGACTGGTTCGGCTGCAAGGGCTGCCATGCCCAGGGGGGCGGCGTGATCGGCCCGGCGCTGATGGACGGCTGGTGGCGCTACGGCTCTGATCCGGTATCGATCTACCTGTCGCTCCGCGACGGACGCCCGAACGGCATGCCCGCCTTCGGCCAGCGGATGACCACGGACCAGATGTGGCAACTGACCGGCTACATCCGCAGCCTGGGCAGCTACCGGCCGAGCACGGCAGCGCCGAGCCGGAACGATGAAATGCAGGCGCGGCCGGCGGAAAATCGTGGCCCCGCGGCGGCGGCATTGATCGCGCGGCCAAGCCGATGATCAGGCGCTTCTGGCGCCGCATGGCCTGGATTGTGCCTCTCGCCTGCTCTGCGTGCGGCGAGACATTCCAGTCGGCCCTGCAACCGGCTGGGCCGCATGCCGCCTCGCTGGCGCGGCTGATCTGGTCCTTCACCGCGATCTGCGGCGTAATCTGGCTGCTGGTGATGCTGGTGCTGCTGTTCGCGCTGTGGCGGCGGCACCGTCCAGCCGAGGCGCGGCATGAGCGGCGGGCGACGGCGATCATCGGCGCCGCCGTGGCCGCCACCGTGCTGATCATCACCGGGCTGACGCTGATGAGCTACGCCGCGACGCGCGGCCTGTCGGACGATGCGCCGGATCCGGTGGTGATCCGCGTGCGCGGCTATCAATGGTGGTGGGAAGTCACCTACGCAGACCGGCGGCCGGAGCGGACCTTCGTGACTGCCAACGAGATTCACATCCCGCTGCACCGGCCGGTACGACTGGAGCTGACGGCAGCGGACGTCATCCACTCCTTCTGGGTGCCGAACTTGGCCGGCAAACAGGATCTGATTCCCGGCAGAAACAACACGCTGACCATCGTGGCCGATGCGCCGGGCACGTATCGCGCGCAGTGCGCCGAGTTCTGCGGCCTGCAGCACGCCCACATGGCGCTGCCAGTGATCGCCGAGGACGCAGCGGCATTTGACACCTGGCGGCAGGCGCAGTTGGCCGAAGCGCCCGCACCCGTCACGGCGGAGCAGGCGGCCGGGCGGGACTTCTTCACCGCCGGTCCGTGCAGCGCCTGCCATACCGTCCGCGGCACATCGGCCGCAGGACGTCTCGGGCCCGATTTGACGCACGTGGCCAGCCGGCAGACAATCGCCGCCGGCCAGTTGCCGACAACGCGCGGGTCACTGGCGGCCTGGATCGCCGACCCACAGACCATCAAGCCGGGCAACAACATGCCGCTGGTGCCGATGACGCCGGACCAGTTGCAGTCGGTCTCGGCGTGGCTGGCGAGTTTGCGATGAGCGGCAGTTACCTCGAACAGGTGGTCCAGCCGGATACGCGGGATACCGACATCCCGCCCAGGCTGCTCGGCCCGCAGCTGGAACGTATCTGGGGCACCCCGCGCGGGCTGTGGGGCTTTCTGACCACTGTCGATCATAAGCGGATTGGGCAGCGCTATATCGTCACCGCCTTCATCTTCCTGGCGATGGGCGGCGTGCTGGCGCTGCTGATGCGGCTGCAACTGTCCGGGCCGGAACGGCGCTTTATCGACCCAGACCGCTACAACCAGATCTTTACCATGCACGGCACGAACATGATGTTCCTGTTTGCCGTGCCAGTGATGGAGGCCGTGGCAGTCTATATCGTTCCGCTCATGGTTGGTACGCGGAATATTGCCTTTCCGCGGTTGAATGCCTTCTCGTACTGGATGTTCCTGATTGGCGGTCTGGTGCTTTGGGTTGGCTTTGCCCTCGACATGGGTCCCGATGTCGGCTGGTTCGCCTATGTGCCGCTATCGGGCCCGCAATATGGCGCCGGAAAGCGCTCCGACATCTGGGCGCAGATGATCACTTTTACCGAAATCGCCGCACTCGCCGTGGCGGTGGAGTTGGTCGTCACGATCCTGAAGCAGCGCGCGCCGGGCATGACGCTGGACCGGATTCCGCTGTTCGTCTGGGCGATGCTGGTAACCGCCTTTGCCGTCATCTGCGCCATGCCGGCGATCATGATCGCCAGCACGTCGCTGATCCTGGACCGTCTGGTCGGGACGCATTTCTTCAATCCGTCGGAAGGCGGCGACGTGCTGCTGTGGCAGCACCTGTTCTGGTTCTTCGGTCACCCCGAGGTCTACATCATCTTCCTGCCGGCGGTGGGCATGATCTCCTCGATCATCCCGACCTTCGCCCGCCGGCCGATCGTCGGCTACCTGCCGCTGGTGCTGGCGCTGATCGCCACCGGCATTCTGGCCTTCGGGCTGTGGGTGCACCACATGTTCGTGACGGGGCTGCCGCGCCTGGGGGAAAGTTTCTTCACTGCGTCCAGCATGGCCATTGCCGTGCCGAATGGAATCCAGATCTTCTGCTGGCTTGCCACGCTGGTGCTGGGGCGGCCGGTTCTGAAGACGCCAATGCTGTTCATCCTGGCGTTTTTCTTCACCTTCGTCATCGGCGGCCTCAGCGGCGTGATGGTGGCCTCGGTGCCGTTCGATACGCAGGTGCACGACACGTATTTTGTCGTCGCGCACTTCCATTACGTGCTGATCGGTGGCGCAGTGTTCCCGCTGATGGGTGCAGTCTACTACTGGTTCCCGAAGATCACCGGCCGGATGATGAGTGAGCGCATTGGACGCTGGGTCGTCGGGTTGGTGGTCGTCGGCTTCAACCTGACGTTCTTTCCGATGCACATCCTCGGCCTGCAAGGCATGCCACGGCGTATCTACACCTATCAGCCGGAACTCGGCTGGGGGCCGCTGAACCTGTTTGTCAGCCTGTCCGGCTGCATCCTGGCCGCCGGCTTTGTCCTGTTCTTCTTCGACGTCGTGCGCAGCATGCGTTCCGGTGCGCCGGCGAGCGACAATCCGTGGCAAGCGGCGACGCTGGAATGGGCAACCTCATCGCCGCCGCCCAGCTACAACTTTTCCCGCATTCCCGTCGTCACCAGCGCCAATCCGCTGTGGGATGCAACGATCCTGCCGGCGACGCGCGGCCTGCGGGTCGAGCGCCGGGAACTGCTGGTCACCACGGTCGTGGATGCCGAACCGCAGGCACGGGAATCCTCGCCGTCAGACTCGATCTGGCCATTCTGGGCCGCCGTCACCACGAGTGTGTTGCTGGTGTCCTCCATCTTCACGCCCTGGGCTGTTGTTTGGGGGGCTATTCCAGTCACCTTTGCGCTCATCGGCTGGTTCTGGCCAAAATCGACCCCGGAGGACCTGGCGTGACGCACCCGGTGCGCCCGGTCCTGGATGTGTCGGACCTGCCACTGCACGGGTCGGGCAGCGCCAGCCCGACATGGTGGGGCACGCTGGCCTTCATGCTGATCGAGGGCACCGGCTTCGTGCTGCTGATCGCGGTCTACCTCTACCTGGCCTCGCTGGCATCCACCTGGCCGCTGGGCGCGCCGGCCCCCGCCCCGTGGGCCGGCATCGCCTTCTCGGCGCTGCTGCTGGTGAGCCTCGTGCCAAATTTCCTGGTGGCGCGATGGGCGGAGCGCCGGGATGTGCGCCGTGTCCGGATCGGCCTGGTGATCATGACACTGTTCGGCGTCGTGCCGCTGGTGCCACGAGCGTTCGAGTTCCCGGCGCTGCATGTGATGTGGGACAGCAACGCCTACGGCTCGATCACCTGGACCCTGCTCGGCCTGCACACGACGCATCTGGTCACCGACCTGATCGATACAATCGTTCTGCTGGCACTGATGTGCACGCGCCACGGTGCCAATCCGCGTCGGCTGGGCGATGTGCAGGATAACGCGCTGTATTGGAACTTCGTCGTGGTGACCTGGCTGCCAATTTTCGCCTGTATCTACGGTGTGCCATGGCTGTTGTAGAACCGCAGCCGATAGCGACGATTGGCTCTGCGCCGGCACTGTCGGCCGCCTGCCCAGTCATTATGGTGAAGAGGACCCCATGAGCGCTGGAACAGGCTGGTTGACGGCGTCCATTACGATCTCGTCATGGCGAGCGAAGGCTCACCATCCACGCAGTGCGGTTGCGAATCCCGCACGGAAACAGCACCTTTGCGGTAAAGCCGTGGACGGCGGGCCTGCGCCCGCAATGACGGGGGACAGGCTGTGCCGGATCGTCCAGCCCCGGATGCAGCTTATCGCAACGCCCGTGGGGCCTGCGCCCGCTGTAACAAACAGTCAGCGCCCGTGAGTGACAATCCGCCTCACCCCGGCAGCACGGCCGGCGTGCAACCACGGCGGTGGCCGGCCTATGTCGGCCTGGCCGCCGGCCCGTCCGTTTGGGCAGTGGCGATGCAACTCGGCCTGGTCTTGCCCGGCGTGCAATGCCGCCTGCACCTGGCAGTCACCGCATTCGTCACGCTGGCACTGGTAGTGGCAGCGCTGACGGGGAGCGCGGTGTCCTGGCTCCGCCGGGGACCGACGCGTCCGGGCGCCTTTATGGCCCGGGTCGGCGCCGCGGTCAGCCTCGTCTTCGCCTTCGCCCTGCTGCTGCAGGCAGCCGCCGGCTTCATGCTCACCGGCTGCGAGCGATGACAAGGTGGGCCGTCCTGCTGGCTCTGCTGCTGCCCGGTCAAGCTGTCGCGCATGAGATTGAGGCTGGACTGACCTTCGACCCCTGGGTCATCCTGCCCTGGCAGCTCTCCGGCTGGCTGTTCGTCCTCGGTGTGCTCCGCCTGTGGCGCAGAGCCGGCGCAGGGCGAGGGATCGGCTGGCGCCATGTCGCGTATTTCGCCGCCGGCTGGGTGGGCCTGGCACTGGCGCTGATTTCACCCCTGTATCAAGCCGGTGAGCAGTTATTCACCGCGCATATGGTTGAGCATGAAATCATCATGGCCGCCGCGGCGCCGCTGCTGGTGCTTGGGCGACCGATCGGTGCCTTCGCCTGGGCGCTGCCGGCGCGCGCCCGGCCTCTTTTCGGCCGGTGGAGCCGCCGCTTCATGCTGACACCCCTGCCCGCGACGATCCTGCACGGCGTCGCGATCTGGGCCTGGCACGCGCCGGTGCTGTTCGACGCGGCGGTGGCCAGTGTCGCCATGCACCGGCTGCAGCATGTGAGTTTCCTGCTGACGGCCCTGGCGTTCTGGTGGGCGCTGCTGCGCCGGTGCGATCGCGGCGTTGCGGTGCTGCATCTGTTTGCCACCATGGTGCATACGACGCTCCTGGGCGCGCTGCTGGTGGTCGCGCCGCGCGTTCTCTACCTGCGGCAGACACAGGACTCGGCAGCCTGGGGATTATCGCCGTTGCATGACCAGCAATTGGCGGGCCTGGTGATGTGGGTGCCGGCCGGCACGGTCTATGCCGGGGCAGCGCTGGCGCTTGCGGCGCTGTGGATACGAGGATCGGGATCGGCGCGGAGGTATGGGCTTGCGACCAGCGCGTAGCGGGTTCTGGCTGTGGCTCTGGCTTGCCGGCCTCGCCGCCGCGGCCGTGGCGCTCGTGCGGCTGACACCCGAAGGACCGCCGCCGGTATCGCCGCGGCCGGCCTCCCCACGTGTGCCGCTTATGGCAACTGCTGCCATTGTCGTCCTCGCCGCCGGGTGGCTGGGACTGCGCGGCTGGGAAGCGGCCGAAGAAGCAGACGCGCGCGCCAGGGCGCTGACGCAGGGAAATCCGCTGCGCGCACCGGCACTCGCGATCCGCTATGGCTGTGCGGGGTGTCACACGATCGCCGGGATGCCGGGCGCCGACGGCCAGGTCGGCCCGCCGTTGAACGGTCTGCGCCATCGGGTGTTCATCGGCGGCGTGCTGCCGAATACGGCGGAGAATCTGGTGGCATGGATTCAGCGGCCGCGGCAATTCTCGCCGGGAAGCGCAATGCCCGTCACCGGCATCACGGCGGACGAGGCGCGCGATGTTGCTGCGTGGTTGTACGCGCGGTGAATGCGGGGCGCTTGCTCAAGTTTTAGGTCAGTCGCCTATGCGACGGTCGACCTGCGCCGTGGGGGCCTGTGCCGCAGGTCCGCTGGCACAAGCGGATGCCGCACCGTCAAAGGGCAGGCCGATCTTTGCCGGGATGGCGAGCATAGGCCCCCAGTCCACGACTTTCCCATCAGTGACGCTGCCTCTGCCCGGGCGCTTAACCGCAAAGGCAGTCGCGGACTGGTGTCAACTTAATACACATGAGGTCTGTACCTGTCTCGACGGCGGGCGTATCGTGGTCTGTCCTTGAGCAATTTCCGCCTATCGAACCGACCACCGTTCGAACGTTGAGCACGCCCTACCCCGGCCATGCCGGCTTGTGGTAGCCCAGTGGCACTGACGGCCGGGCCCAGAAGGGCGGCGTCTCGGATAGTTTCACCACCGGCGCCAGGTGCTTCAGTGGGCCAGAAGGCGTCTCGCTGACCATCGACCAACGCTCGACCTCCTCCGGCGTGAATTCCGCCGGCACCTCCTTCAGTGCCGCTTCCGGCACCTCACCCAGGTCGACGATCCATTTGCCGACCTGCGCCAGCGAGATGCGGACCAGCCAACTTCCGCCTTCCCGCGCGCGGCGATTCAACGCGACCATGGCGCCAAACGCCATGAGGTAGCCGGTGCAGTAGTCGATCGCCGAAACGGGATAAAACTGCGGCCCTGGCGCCGGACCGGGCACCACCTGTGCCTGCCGGTGCGTCATTCCGCTGACCGTCTGCACCACCGTGTCGAAGCCCCTGCGCTCCGCCCACGGCCCCGTGTGTCCGAAGGCGCTCAGCGACACATAAACAATGCCCGGTCGCAGCGCCGCCAACGCCTCGGGCGACAGGCCACGATGGGCCAGCGTGCCGGGGCGGTAGCCCTGCGAGAACACATCCGCCTGCCGCACCAGACCCTTCAGCGTCTCCAGGTCACGGTCATCGCGAAGGTCCAGCTGCGCCGAGAGCTTGCCGTGGCCGGTATCCCACTCCTGGTAGCCGAGATTCGGCAGGTGCGCGGCGGTAATCTTCATCACCTCCGCCCCATGCTCCGCCAGCGTCCGAGCGCAGGTCGGGCCGGCGAGCACGCGGGTCAGGTCGAGCACGCGCACGCCGGCCAGCGGCCGGTCGCCCGGCGGCAGCGGCTGCGGCGGGGCGTCGCCGATGCGGATGACTTCGAGCAGCGGCAGCGCGGCGATCGCGGCCGCCTGCGGATGGTCGCGCCACTCCGCCATCGTCCGCACCATGCCGCCCGCGCCCTTGGCAGCGATGATCGCCTCCTCCAGGTCGCGCGCGTCCCAGGTGGCAACGGCGCGGGCGACCTCGCCGCGGTTCTCCGGCACGCCCAGCACCTTCAGCGCGGCGGCGCGATGATTGGGGAAGTTGGCGTGGATGTAGCTCCAGCGGCCGCCCTTGGCCGGATACACGCCCATGATCGAGTTACGGGCGTGCGACACCTGCCCGTCACCCAGCTTCATGTAATGACCGGAACGCAGCGAGGCGGTGGCCTGCCTGAGGTCAACGGCAACGTCCTGCCGCCGGCCAGTGCGCGTCTCCCACAGATCGGACACCGCAAGCCCGGTCGCAGCCAGCGTCGCAGCGCCGGCCACGCCGATGCGGAACGGCGTCGGCAGCACCGGGTCGGTGCCGCCCGTGAAGGCAACTGAGTCGGCTCGGCCTGCGGACAGGCCGACATGCGGCAAGATACTGCGCAGAGCGTCAGTGGGCATGGACGTCGCCTCCGGCTTGGTTGCCGCGTACGCTAGGCTCGCAGCATCCCGGTGTCGATTGGCAGGGACCGCACGCGTTTGCCGGTCGCGGCGAACAGCGCGTTGCACAGGGCGGGTATGACCGGCGGCAGCGCCGGTTCGCCCAGCCCGGTGGGCGGATGGTCGGTGGTCAGGAAGTGAACCTCCACCGGCGGCGCCTGGTTCATGCGCAGCGGCTTCACGCTGTCGAAATTGCCCTGCACGACGCGGCCGCGGTCCAGCGTCACGCCCTGGCCCAGCGCGGCGCCCAAACCGTCCAGCGCCGCCCCCTGCACCTGATTGACCGCGCCACTCGGATTGACGATCTGCCGTCCGACATCACCGACCACCCAGACCTTGTCGAGCTTGATCTCCCCGGCAGGTGAGACGGTCGTCTGCACAACCTCGGCGAAGTAGCCCATGTGGCTGAAATAGAACGCGACGCCCTTGCCGGTGCGCGCCGGCAGACTCCGGCGATTGGACCAGCTGGACACTTCAGCCACCTTGGTCAGCACGTCGCGCATCCGCCCGGTGTTGAAGGCGCGCATCGGATCGGCGGAACCTTTCAGTACGTGCGGCTCGCCCAGCAGGGACAGGCGGAAGGCAACGGGATCCTGTCCGGCTTCATGTGCCAGCTCATCGATGAAGGACTGGAAGACAAAGCCCATGGCGTTGGAGCGTGGCGCGCGCAGAGGGCCGGTCGGAATGCCGAGTTCCATCACCGACTGGCCGTATTGCAAGTGCGGCACAAGCTGGGCAGGGAATTCGTTGCTGTCCATGGCAGCCGAATCCGCCAGCCCGCCATTGCGGCCGAATGTCACGAAATGGTCGCTGAACGCCGTCAGCTTGCCTTGGCCGTCAAGGCCGGCTTTGAAGAAGTGGAACCCGGCCGGGCGGTAGTAATCGTGCCGCATGTCGTCCTGCCGGGTCCACAGCAGCTTCACCGGCACGCCAACCTGCTTCGCGATCCAGGCGGCTTCAGCCATATAGTCGTTGCGTAGACGACGGCCGAAGCCGCCACCGATGCGCGTAACATTGACAGTGACATCGTGCTCTTCGATACCCAGCGTGGTGGCCACCAAGCGGCGGCCAGGCGCCGGATTCTGCGTCGGTGCCCACAGCACGACCTTGCCGTCCTGGAAATGGGCCGTGCAATTCTGCGGCTCCAGCGGCATGTGCGGCAGGAACGGGTAGCTATAGGCGGCTTCGACACGCTTCGCGGCGTGCTGGAGCGCGGACGCCGCGTCACCATTCTGGCGCAGCCATGCGGCCGGCGCTGCATGGGCCAGCTTGTGCGCCTGTTCGGCGAAGCCGGCGGAGCTTTGCTGCGCCGTAGGTCCGTCATCCCACGTCACCTGCAGCTTTTCCCGGGCTTTGTTGGCGGTCCACCAGTTCTTCGCCACGATGGCGACGCCGTCCTGCAAGGACTGCATGTCGCCGGTGGATTTGCCGCGGACGATGAACGCGTCGTGGATGCCAGGCAGCGCCTTGATGTCGTCGACGTTCGCACTAACCAGCTTGCCGCCGAACACTGGGCACTTCTCGTAAACGGCGCACAGCATGCCCGGCAGCGTCGTGTCAATGCCGAACAACTTCTGGCCAGTGACGATCTTCGCATTGTCAACGCCCGGGATGGGTTGGCCAATAATGCGGAAGGTTTTCGGGTCCTTCAGCGGCAGGGTGTCCAAGTCTGGCAGCGCGACAGTCGCGGCACGCTCGGCCAGTGCTCCATAGGTCAATGAGCGGCCGGACGGCGCGTGGTTTACGGTGCCACGGTCGGTCCGGCATTCTGCTGGAGACACATTCCACGCCTGCCCCGCGGCGGCCAGCATCATGTGCCGGCCGGCGGCGCCAACCTTGCGCAGCGCCTCGTAGTTCATCGGCGTCGACAGGCTGCCGCCGGCAAACTGGCGGCCGAATTTCACTTCATCAAGCGGCGCCTGCTCGATGTGCACCTGCGACCAGTCGACATCGAGCTCCTCGGCGATCACCATCGGCAGCGAGGTCTTGATCCCCTGGCCGATCTCCGGGTTCTTCGACAGGATCGTCACGGTGTTGTCCGGTGCGATGCGGATATAGGCGTTCAGCACGCCGGCCTGCTGGGCCGCCTCGGCGTGTCGCGGCAGGCTGACACGCAGCATCAAGCCGCCGCCAGCCATGGCGGCGGCCTGCAGGAAGAACCGGCGGGAAGACTGCGGCGCTGTCATCATTCCGTCTCCGCCACATGCTTGATGGCCTGCCGGATGCGATTATAGGTAGCGCATCGGCAGACGTTGCCGGCCATGGCATTGTCGATGTCGGCATCCGTCGGGCGCGGCGTATGGGTCAGCAGATTAGCCGCGGCCATGATTTGCCCGGCCTGGCAGTAACCGCACTGCGGCACGTCCAACGCCTGCCAGACCTCCTGCAGGCGGCGGCCGACCGGCTGCGCCGACATGCCCTCAATCGTCGTCACCTGGGCGTCACCCACCGCGGATATCGGTAGTAGACAGGAACGAGTCGGGGCACCATTGACATGCACCGTGCAGGCGCCGCACAGGCCAGCACCGCAGCCATACTTGCTGCCCTTCAGATCAAGTTCGTCACGCAGCACCCATAGCAAAGGCATTTCGCCGTCGACATCAACACTGTGCGCCGCGCCATTGATCCGGATGGTAAACGCCATGCCGCCACTCCTTCTTCGGGGACAGCGGACCGCCACATATGTGCCGAGTGGGCTCCGACTATCACCGGCGTTACCATAGGATCGACGGCGCGGTCCGCAAGTCGCGGCTGGTAACTGGCGTGTTTCAGCCCGCACGGCGCGCCGGAAATGGCGTGCTTCAACGTTGTGTGAGTGCAGGCGGCCAGAGTCCGCTGACGGCTGCTGCGATAGTGCCCGGCAGGCGCAGGCGTGATGTGCATCAGGACATGCCGCGCGGATGTCAGTAGGCTGGCACGGCGTCCCTGTCGTTATGGCCGCCAAAGGCCCACCGTCCACGCACCGCCTCAACCGTGTTGTCTATTATGGGAATCGCGTCGCAGGGCGTAGATGGCGGACTTTCGCCCGCCATGATCAAAGAGTAACGGCCTACCGCTCAACAGCCCTTACGCGTCAGCCCAGGGCTCACCCCATTTGCTGCCGAACACCACCTCCTGCAGGGGCACGCGGCCGACCGGGCCGAACTTGCCCAACGGGTAACCGATCGGGATGATGGCGTAGCTGTGCACGTCCTCGGGCAAGCCGAGCGCCGCTTCGGCTTCCTTCTCGAACAGCAGGTACAGCGTTGTCAGCGTGGCGCCGAGGCCGAGCGCCCGCGCAGCCAGCAGCATGTTCTGTACTGAGGGGTAGATGGAGGACCCTGAAGTGCGGGTATGTGTCCCGCCGACGAGGCAGGGCACGATCCACACCGGTGCCTCGTGCAGGTGGTCGGCCAGATGCTCCGCCGCTGCCAGCATACGATCAAACTTCTCGCGCGACGCCCCCGGCGCAGGAGCGCTGGAGCGGTAGCGGGGGCCGACAACCTCATGCCAGCCCTTGCGATACCACTGCGCGACGTTTGCCTTCACCGCCGGATCGGTGATCACCATGAAGCGCCATGTCTGCATATTGCCGCCACTCGGCGCGCAGGTTGCCGCTTCCAGAACTTGCCGGATCAGCGCCGGCGGCACCGGGTCCGGCTTCAGCCGGCGCATGGAACGTGTCGTGCGAATGATCTCAAACAGGTCTGTATTCATCGTCTAGTTCCACCCCTTGAATGGTAGCACCGGCGCATGTGCCGCGGATTTCGCCGGCCACACGGCAACGTATTTCGGCCCATCAAGCTGCACCAGCAGCGTCGCCGCCAGCGTGTTCTGGCCCTTGGCGTCGTACTTGATGCCGTTGTAGCCGATCATCAATTGCTCCGGCTTCAGATCCTGTGTCTGCAGCGCCGCCTGGATCTTCGTTGGTTCGGTTGAACCAGCACGGTTGATCGCTTCCATCAGCGCCAGGAACCCCTGCATGGCACGCGCCGACGTGTCGTCCAGACTGCGGCCGGTATGTTTCTGATACAGTTCATTCACCACAAAGGAAGACGAACCCGGTTTGCCGATGTCGTAGGAGCTGCGATTGATCACGCCCTGCATGCTGTCGCCGACCGTCGTGATGAAGGCGCTGTCCGAGAAGCCGCTGTCGTCGCCGATCAGGATTGGTGGCTTCCAGCCCAACGTACGCATCGTCTTGGCAAACAGGATCGAATCGGACGTGTAACTGACAAAGACCGCCACGTCCGGATCGGCGCTCTTCAGTTGCAGCACCTGCGCGCTGACGTCACTGGAGTTGGCATTATACGGGATACGCGGGTCAACCTTCATGCCCTTGGCCTCGAGCGCCGCGGCGATGGCATTGCCCGTGGAGGTGCCATACTCGGTGTTCTCATTAATGATGGCCACCTTGTCGACCTTGCGGCCAGCAGCCTTGGCGTCCACGAGGAACTGCGCATAAGCGGCGCCGAAATCCGTGCCGATTGGTGTCGGCCGGAAGAACCACTTGAACCCTCGCTCCGTCAGGCTCGGCGCCGACGCTTCGCTGGCCATGAACGGGATGCCGTAGCGCTCCGCGACCGCACTGGCCGTCAGGCCGCAACTGGATTGGTAGGCACCGACCAGAGCTGCAACCTTCTCCTGCGTGATCAGGCGCAGCGCCTCACTCTGCGCGATCGCCGGATTGCCCTGGTGGTCGGCGAAGATCACCTCGACCTTGCGACCACCCAGCCCGGGCAGGCCAGCAGTCGGCGCCAGCGGCAGGTTGGGCAGTTCAGGATGCGGGTTGTTGATGATGTCGACCGCCGTCTCGATTGCCTCCTTGACGGCCTTGCCGGCCGAGGCGGCAACGCCGGTCAGCGGATACGGTGCGCCGATCTTTACCGGAGCGTCGGCGGCGAACAGACCGCGTGGCAGGGCGGCGAGCGCCGGCGCGGCGAGCGCGAGGCGGGTGATGGTGCGGCGTGTGGTCCTGGTCATAGCGGGTCCGTTCTGCTTATCCACCGGAGCGGTGTAGCGCGGGCGGGAACCGGGCACCATTGGGGGTGGAGGTGCGCCACCCGCTCTCTCCACCGTCATGTTGGGCGAAGGCCCACGGGCGCTGGAATAGCCTTGTCGATGGCGGCCATTGCCCTCTCGTCATGGCGGGCGAAGGCCCGTCATCCACGCCCTCACTGCATTATCCACTGTTTAACCCTGAAAAAAACATCGCCAGGCATGGCCGGCAGGCCTGCCCCTGTCATGACGGGAGACACGCCTGGCACTGCCAATGAGCCAATATCTTTGAACCTTTACCGGCCCTGGTGACTCGGGGTGTCATACCCGCCACGCCTAAGCCATCACCTCCGCCAGTTCGGTCATGTCCTTCACGATCAGGTCCGGCTGGTGCGGCCACTTCGCAAACGGGCGGCGGCGGCGGTCGACGAAGACCGTACGCATGCCGGCGGCCTTGGCGCCGACGCAATCGAACTCGTGGTTGGCGACGAACAGGATCTCATGCGGTGGCGTGTCCATCTTACGCGCCGCCATCAGGTAGGTGGCGCGCGCCGGCTTGAACGCATTGGCCTCGGCCACCGAGATCACCGCGTCGAACGGGATGCCGTGGTGCGGCTTTGCCGCCTCCAGCATGTCGGGGTCGCCGTTGGACAGCACCACCAGCTTGTAGCGCTTCCGCAGCCTGGCCAGCGCGGCGGGAACCTCTGGGAAGCAGGTCAAGCGCTCGATTGCCGCAACCAGGGCGCGCACCTCGTCCTCGGTGAAGGCGATTCCGGCGCGCTCCATCACCTGCCGCACCGACAGGTGCCCGATCTCGCGATAGGGCATGTGCCGGTGCTGGAGCAGTGCGTCGATCATCGAGTTCTCAAAGTGCGTGCGTCGCCACCAGGTGACGAAGGAATTGGCATCGATGCTGGAGCCCTTGGACTTCAGAAACGGCTCCGCCACCGCGCGTAAGCCGCCCTGCATGTCCACAACGGTGCCGTACTGGTCGAACATGCACAGCTTGACCTCGGCTTTCAGGGTGGCGATGTCGGTCATGGCGGTCTCCTCCTGGCCGCGCATGCTGGCGGCGAATGCGAGCGATGTCGAACGGTGACGTGTCTTGCACACGGCACCGTGCGTGACGATGTCGATACGGATAGTCGCGGAGGCATCCATGCGGATCGGCGTGGCGAAGGAGATCAAGACGCACGAATACCGGGTCGGGCTGACGCCCGCCGGGGTGCGTGAACTGGTGCAGCACGGGCACCAGGTGCTGGTGGAAACCAATGCCGGCGGGGGCAGCGGCTGGACCGACGACGCCTACAGAGCTGCCGGCGCCGTTATTGCCCCGGACGCAGCCGCACTGTTCAACGACGCGGACCTGATCGTGAAGGTGAAGGAACCGCAGCCGGTGGAGATCGGCCGGCTGCGCCGTGACCAGGTGCTGTTCACCTACCTGCATCTCGCCGCCGACAAGTCGCAGACCGAGGGGCTGCTGCGCTCCGGCGCCACCTGCATCGCCTATGAAACCGTCACCGACCGCTTCGGCGCCCTCCCGCTGCTGGCGCCGATGAGCGAGGTCGCCGGCCGCATGTCGGTGCAGGTCGGCGCCCATTGCCTGGAGCGCGAGCAAGGCGGCGCCGGCATCCTGCTGGGCGGTGTGCCCGGCGTGCCGCCGGCGAAGGTGGTGGTGCTGGGCGGCGGCGTCGCCGGCACCAATGCCGCGCGCATGGCGGTCGGGCTGGAAGCCAGCGTCATTATCATCGACAAGTCGCTACCACGGCTGAAGGAACTCGACCTGCAGTTCGGCCCGCGGGCCACCACGCTGTTCGCCACCTCGGAGGCGATCGAGCAGGCGGTGATCGCCGCGGATCTGGTTATCGGCGCCGTGCTGGTGCCGGGCGCCGCGGCGCCCAGGCTGGTGACCCGGGACATGGTGCGGCGGATGCGGCCGGGGTCCGTCCTGGTGGATATCGCCATCGACCAGGGCGGCTGCTTCGAGACCAGCCGTCCAACGACGCACTCGGCGCCGACCTTCGTCGAGGAAGGGTCGGTGCATTACTGCGTCACCAACATGCCCGGCGCCGTGCCGCGGACATCCACGCTGGGGCTGACCAACGCGACGCTCCCCTTCGTGCTGGCGCTGGCCGACAAGGGCTGGCGGCAGGCAATGTTGGACGACCCGCATCTGGCGGCCGGGCTGAATGTGCACGACGGTCG
>JAFEFW010000641.1 GCA_018240405.1 Pseudomonadota bacterium | reverse complement strand
GCTTGTTGCTGATGCAGCAGGGCATGAAGAACCGCAGCTACACGCCGCCGGTGCCGCAGGGACGCAGCGAGACGCTGGACCGGCTGATCGAGCAGGGCCGCACCGGCGTCATGTCCGGCAAGGGCTATTTCGACTGGGGCGACCGCTCGCCGGAAGAGCTGTTCCGCGAGCGTGACAGGAAGCTGCTGGCGCTGAAACAGGCGCTGCGGAAGATCAAACCGATGGAGGGGACATGATTACGTATGATCTGAACGGCAAGACGGCGCTGGTGACGGGCGGCGCCTCAGGCATCGGCTTCGCCACGGCAAAGATGCTGGCCGGCTTCGGCTGCACCGTCGCCATCAACTTCCTCGCCGACGACCCGCGCGGACCGGAGGCGGTGGACAAGATCATCGCCACCGGCGGCAAGGCGATCATGGCGCCCGGCAGCGTGGGCGACGCTGCCGAGTGCGTCTCCATGGTCAACAAGGCGGTGGCTGATCTTGGCCGCCTCGACCTGCTGTTCGCCAATGCCGGCACGCCGGCGACGCGGCGCACCATTTCACCGCCGGAACTCGACCTGATCACCGAGGAAATGTGGAACACCCTGTTGCAGGTGAACCTGCTGGGCGTATTCCGCTGCGCCAAGACTGCGGCGCCGGCGCTGAAGGCGGCGCAGGGCGCGATCGTCAGCACCGCCTCGATCGCCGGCCTCGGGCGCGCCGGCAGCAGCCTGGCCTATGGCGCGACCAAGGCCGGTGTGGTCAGCCTGACACAGAACCTCGCCAGGGCACTGGCGCCGGAGGTGCGGGTGAACGCCATCGCTCCGGGCGCGGTCGATTCATCCTGGATGGTGGAGTGGAGCAATGAACAGCGCCAGCAGTCGATCGAGCGGGCGCTGCTGAAGCGGCGCTGCCAGCCGGAGGATCTGGCGGAGGTCGTGCTGTTCCTGGGATTCGGCGCGGCCATGGTGACCGGGCAGACAATAACTGTGGATGGCGGGCTAACGCTGTAGGACGGCGGGCCCGGTACCCCGGACGAGCCCCAACAAGAAGGGGCCGGCCCGAAGGCCGGCCCCTGGCTGAAATAACGGGCGGGACCGTTGCCGGTCCGATCGCCCCGCTCAGAACGTCAACACGACGTCGGCGCCGAAAGTGAAGCTGTTCGACGTGCCCTTGGTGTAGGCCGGCGGGTTCTGGTTGAATGGGTTGTTGCTGGTAAACGCGTGGTCCCAGCGAACCTCCGGCCGAATCGCCAGGCCGGTGACTGCTGCGGGCATTTCCGGCTTCCAGGTCGCGCCCAGGGTCAGCGCACCGTAAGTGGTGCCGCCGCCGCCCGGTGCGACATAGACGCCGGACTGCGGCGACAGGCCCTGCTGCACGCGGATCGGGTCGTTGTTGCCCGAGTAGGAAGCCACAAAGAAGTTATTGTCGTCACGCCACAGCTCGACGCGTGCATTCAGCGCAATCGTGGCCGTCGCCTGGTAGGAGAAGTACTGCGCCACGCCGAAGCCGTTCACTGGCCTGTTGGCGTAGCCGTAGGCATCGCGGACCCAGTTGAACTCCGTCGTCGAGCTCCAGTAGTCCGAGATCTTGTAGTTTATAACGATGTCGCTGAACGAGCGCCACTGGCCGTTACCGTTGATGCCAAGTGGCGAGAGGATTCGGGTGGGGTATTCCGGCCCGACATGCGTCAGCGCCAGGATGGTCAGGTTGCCGCCCATCAGCGTCAGGTTGAAGCCGCCGATGCCGCCGACGGCGCCGTTATTGTCGCCCAGGATGCCCATCGTCGTGTTGGTGCCCGTGTCGATGCCGGCATAGATGTCAAGCCAGTCATTGACATGGGTCGTGGTCAGCGCGCCGGTGTGCTTGAACGGCAGGCCGAACTGGAAGATGTACGAGTGCGAATAGAAGTAATTGGTCGATGGATCGATCGTTTCGAAGCCAATCGGCGTCGAGTATTGGCCGGCCTTCAGGTCGATCCCGCCTTCGGTCAAGACCGGCAGGTGGAACAGGACGTTCGCCTCGACGATGTCCATCTGGTAGCGCGCGCCCGGAATGGCACGGTTCAGTTCGCCAAGGAACTGGGTGTAGCGCGCATCCGACCCATACATGAACTGGAACTTGAAGCCCCACTGGAAGTTCGAATCCTTCGGGTCAAGTGGCTTCGATGCCGTCAGCAGCAGCTGGTTCATCTGGACCTGGTTGGCATGGTCCGTGAACAGTTGCCCCCAGTTCAGGCCGGTATTGGGCCGGAACGGATTAAACATCACGCCGGCATCGAGCTGCGCGGAGAGGCGGATGCCGTTGATCCAGTAACCGGGCGGTGGCGCGTCAGCGGCTGGGACGGGCGCGGCGGTCGAAGTTGTGGAGTCTGGGGCGGCTGCGGGTGCCGGAGCTTGTGCCAGGGCCGGCGCTGACGCGATTATCGTTGCCGCGGCAACAATCCACGCGCCTTGACCGAATCGTGTCTTGATCATTCCTGTATATCCATTCTGCCTGACGTGGACGAATCCGGGTGTCCATTCCCGCCAGTTATACGTGCAACCGATTCTGACGAGGTGTTAATTTCGCAACAGTGGAACAAGAAAAAGGCACTCTGTGGATACAGAGTGCCTTTCCTGGCTTGGTTAGAAGATCTGCTCACCGTGTAGTACGATGTCCAGACCCTCGCGCTCTTCTTCCTCGTTGACCCGCAGGCCGACGACCAGCTTGGTGATCATCAGCAGTATAAGGGTCATTACTCCGGTGTATACAATCGTGACGCATACCCCGATCGCCTGCAGCTTGAGCTGATCGAGGCCGCCCGCCGTGCCGTCTGGCGACGCATCCGTAGCCGACAGCGGCGCGAAGGCGAAGACACCCGTCAGCAGCGCGCCGACTATGCCGCCGATACCGTGCACGCCGAACGCGTCGAGGCTGTCGTCATACCCCAGCATGTGCTTGAGGCTCGTCGCCGCCCAGAAGCAGATCACGCCGGCGGCCACACCGATGATGATGGCGGAGCCAGGCAGGACATAGCCGGAGGCCGGGGTAATCGCCACGAGGCCAGCAACCGCGCCCGAGATCGCACCCAGCACGGACGGCTTGCCCTTGGTGATCCATTCGGCAAACAGCCAGCCCAACGTTGCGGCGGCCGTAGCGATCTGCGTCACCGCCATGGCCATGCCGGCACGCCCATTTGCCGCCACAGCGGAGCCGGCGTTGAAGCCGAACCAGCCCACCCACAGCAGCGAAGCGCCGATCACAGCGTAGGACAGGTTGAAGGGCGCCATGTTGTCGGTGCCGTAGCCGACGCGCTTGCCGAGCACCAGCGCGCAGATCAGGCCGGCGATACCGGCGTTGATATGCACGACCGTGCCGCCAGCGAAGTCCAGAACGCCAAGCTGGAAGGCCCAGCCGGAGGGGGCCCAGACCCAGTGCGCGATCGGCGCATAGACGCAGATCGACCACAGCGTGATGAAGATGCACAGGGCGGAAAACTTCATACGATCGGCGAACGCGCCGGCGATCAGCGCGGGTGTAATGATCGCGAAGGTCATCTGGAACATCATGTAGACGGTCTCAGGGATCGTCATGGTGACGCCCGCGACGTCCTTGATGCCCGACTCCAGGACAAAGGCCTGGGTGTCATTCCCTTTAACAATATGATCGGCGATGCCGCTCAACATGACGCGGGAGAAGTCGCCGATATACGCATTACCCGGCGTGAACGCCAGGCTGTAGCCGATCACGCACCAGACGATGGTGACGATTGCGCAGATCGCGAACGACTGCATCATCGTGGCCAGGATATTTTTCTTGCGGACCATGCCGGCATAGAACAGCGCCAGGCCGGGGATGGTCATCAGCAGCACCAGCGCGGTGCTGGTCAGCATCCATGCGGTGTCGCCGCTGTCGAGCTTCGGCGGACCGTCCTCGGCGAACGCAGGCATCGCCAGCAACAGGGCGGGCAGCGCCGCGCCCAGTCCCCAACCCCAGGGGAGTCTTTTCATCGTGCAGTTTCCCTATACTTGTCGTTCACAGAGCCGAGGCATCGACTTCGCCCGTGCGGATGCGCATCGCCCGTTCGATATCCATGACGAAGATCTTTCCGTCGCCGATCTTGCCGGTGTGGGCAGCCTTGGCGATGGCTTCAATCACCTGATCCGCCAGGTCGTCAGGAACGACGACCTCAATCTTGATCTTGGGCAGGAAACTGACGTGGTATTCCGCGCCCCGGTAAATTTCCGTCTGGCCCTTCTGCCGGCCAAAACCCTTCACCTCCGACACGGTCAGTCCCTGTACCCCAAGCGGGGTGAGTGCTTCACGCACATCGTCCAGCTTGAAGGGCTTGATGATGGCCATGATGAGTTTCATGTCGGCCCGTACTCCGGTCGTTCAGCGTTGAAGGAGATAAGCATCGTACGCGTGTCCTGATTTCCGTTTCGTCACGCCGCCAGGAACCAAGCATGGCCGGGACGTGCATCAACAGAATCAACAATCGTGCCAAGTTTGTATGAGGCCGGTTTGCCGCGGTTCAGCTGAGATTACCGCAAGAATTGCTGTATACATGCTTAATAAAACAGCATTTGCCTACCGGTGTCCCAAGCTGATGACATGAATCGGTAAGGTGAAACTGACACCGCGCACACTGGCGACGCCGCTTGATACCATCGCATTGGATATTTTATCGTAACAAATTATGACAGTCTCCGGCCTGCGAGGCATGGCTCGCCCGGCCAAACCGGTTGAAGCGCCCCCTCAATGCCGCCCGGGTTTATGCTGGCGCGTGAAAGCACAGGGGATGACCAAGCGCCGACACGCCAGTCAGGACGCCTTCCGGGTGCCGCCAGCGCGGCATGTTCTACCGGTCATCCAACACGCCGGGTTGCCGACGATCATTCAGAAGCGCGCAAAAGGTTATCGCGCCGTGGCGCTAGGGGCGGCCGGGCTAACAACGGCCGATGCCATGAGGGCAAAAGAAACCCCGCCACGTCGCCGTGGCGGGGTCCTTGTCCTCTGACCGCGGAAACGGATCAGACGGAGTAGTACATCTCGAACTCGACCGGGTGCGGCGTATGCTCGAAGCGATACACCTCGCCCCACTTCAGTTCGATATAGCTCTCGATCTGGTCCTGGCTGAACACGCCGCCCTGCAGCAGGAAGTCGTGGTCGGCCGCCAGCGCGCCGAGCGCCTCGCGGAGCGAGCCGCAGACGGTCGGAATGCCCTTGAGTTCTTCCGGAGGCAGATCGTACAGGTCCTTGTCCATTGGATCGCCGGGATGGATCTTGTTCTTGATGCCGTCCAGGCCAGCCATCAGCATCGCCGCGAACGCCAGGTACGGGTTGGCACCCGGATCCGGGAAACGAACTTCCACGCGCTTCGCCTTCGGGTTCGTCGCGTACGGGATACGGCAGGACGCCGACCGGTTGCGCGCGGAATAAGCCAGCAGCACCGGCGCCTCGAAGCCCGGGATCAACCGCTTGTAGCTGTTGGTTAGCGGGTTGGTGAAGGCGTTCAGCGCCTTGGCGTGCTTGATGATGCCGCCGATGTAATACAGGCAGGTCTCCGACAGATCCGCGTAGCCGTTGCCAGCAAACAACGGCTTGCCGTCCTTCCAGATCGACTGGTGGACGTGCATGCCCGATCCGTTGTCGCCATAGATCGGCTTCGGCATGAACGTCGCCGTCTTGCCGTAGCTGTGCGCCACGTTGTGGATGCAGTACTTGTAGATCTGCAGGTGGTCGGCCATGCGCGTCAGCGGGCCGAACTTCATGCCAAGCTCATGCTGGCTCTGCGCCACCTCGTGGTGGTGCTTCTCGATGACCACGCCCATCTCGCCCATGGTGGACAGCATCTCGGCGCGCAGGTCGCTCTCGCTGTCGATGGGCGGAACCGGGAAGTAGCCACCCTTCACGCCCGGACGGTGGCCCATATTGCCTTCCGGATAGTCCTTCAGCGAGGCCTGCGGACCTTCCTGGCTGTCCAGCTGATAGATGCCGTAGTTGCCGCCGGTACCATACTTCACACTGTCAAAGATAAAGAATTCGGCTTCCGGCCCCATGAACACGGCGTCGCCGATGCCGGATTCCTTCACATAGGCCTCGGCCTTTTTCGCCGTGCCGCGCGGATCGCGCGAATACAGCTGGCCGGTGGACGGCTCGATGATATCGCAGACCAGGATCAGGCTCGGCTTGGCCGCGAACGGATCCATGACGGCCGTGTCCGGATCCGGCATCAGGATCATGTCGGACTCGTTGATGGCCTTCCAGCCGGCGATCGAGGAGCCGTCGAACATGAAACCATCGGTGAAGACATCTTCCTCGATGGTGGAGACATGCTGGGCAGTGTGCTGCCACTTGCCGCGCGGGTCGGTGAACCGCAGGTCAACGTACTCGACCGAGTTTTCTTTCAGCATCGCCAGCACCTTGCTGACGCTCTCGCTTGCCATTCTGGTATTCCCCGTTGCCAAACAAACGAGCCACAGTGCCGCGCCCCGTCATGGACCAGCGGACAAAGCAGCTCTGAACGGGCCCGCACCACGCGGCGCCCTGGTTGCTACCCCTCGGCCGTTATCGGCCAAGGTTCGATCGATCAGACAGTCAGCTAGATCGCGTCCTCCCCTCGTTCGCCGGTGCGGATGCGAATCACTTCCTCGATCGAGGAGATGAAGATCTTGCCGTCGCCGATCCGGCCGGTACGGGCGGCATTGACGATCGCCTCGACGGCCCGTTCGACCACGCCGTCCTCGCAGATCACCTCGATCTTCACCTTGGGCAGGAAGTCCACGACATACTCGGCGCCGCGATAGAGTTCGGTGTGGCCCTTTTGACGGCCGAAGCCCTTGGCTTCCACCACCGTGATGCCCTGCAGTCCAACCTCGTGAAGTGCTTCCTTCACCTCATCGAGTTTGAACGGCTTGATGACAGCCTCGATCTTCTTCATGCCAATCAAGCCCGGTTTGACCGGGCCTCCCACAATGTTCAGGCTGCCCGTTCGCTACTGAGATCAGCAGCATGAACAGCGCTTCAGGTTTGCATGCCGCGTGCCAAGCAGCAACGGAGAAGCCGCATAGCTGCCAAAGGCGCCGGGTTGAAGCCATTAATGCATGACGGCTCCGCCGTCAGCCGGGCTGGCGGGCACCAGTTTCACGCGCTCTGCAACCGCTGCATACATGACGATGCGACGCTCCCGTCGTGCCTCAACTTTGCGCATGCCAAACCGGGGCAGCCGGTACGTTTTTTGAGCAGAACTTGGAGTCAAACTATACGCCCGCAGCGCCGGAACAGTGGCATCCCAGGCGGCATGTTGCCTCTCGCAGCGTGCCATCGCCGTGCGACGACAGACCGTGGCGCGGTTGCAACGCCCGGTGGACAACAACACGCACACCCGCCGCCTTGGCCGGGCGCGTAGACCAGCGCGACGTCGCTACGGACGGTGCAGACGACATGGGACGGATGCCGAAATCCTCGCAGCCCAAGGTGTGAAGTTGTAAGGTGGACATGACGCGGGGATCGAGCGCCACGCGACTGCCGCAATCCCGCCCTTTCGTTCGGGGAGAGGAATTCGTCCATGCGCGCTGCCTTGCTTCTTACCGCAGCCATGCTGCTGGCCATCCCGCCGGCCTTATCGCCAGCCCTCGCCGCCCCTGCTCCTACGACACCACAAACGGCCGCCGACGTGGCGACGCCGGGCTGGCCCCATACCATCACCGGGAAGGACGGCAGCATCACCGTCTACCCGCCGCAGGTAACGGACTGGCCGGAGCGCACGCGCCTGGAGGCGCGCATGGCCGTGTCCATCACGCGCGTGGGCAGTACGACACCGATCATCGGCACGCTGCTTGTGTCCGGCCAGACCATGACGGATCAGCAGAGCCGCACCGTGACCGTCACCGGCTTCAAGCTCGTCTCGTCGCACTTCCCGGCGCTGGATACGACCCAGGCCGGCGAACTGGCACAGCGCATCCAGGCCAGACTGGCCAGCATGCCGCCGAAGACCGTGCCACTGGATATGGTGCTGCTCAGCCTGCAGTCCGCTCAGGTCGACGCCAAGCCGGTGGCGGTGAAGAATGAGCCGCCGGCCATCTACTACGCCGCCTCCCCGGCCAGTCTGGTGGTGTTTGATGGCGAACCGGTGCTGGCGCCGATCCAGGGCAGCCCGTTGTTACGGGCGGTGAACACCAATTGGCCGGTGTTCCAGGACCCCGGCAACCAAAGCTGGTACCTACTGAACAACGGCGCCTGGTTTACCGCGCCGGCTGCTTCGGGGCCATGGTCACAGACCAATACGGTGCCGCCAACCTTCCGAGCGCTGGCCGACAATCCCGACTTTCCGGAGCTGAAAGGCAGCGTGCCCGGCCATTTGCTGAACCCGGTGCCGAAGATCATCGTCTCGACCGTGCCCGCGGAGATCATCGTTACCGACGGGCCGCCGCAATGGACGCCGGTGCCGGAGACGACGCTGCAGGTGGCCGCCAACACCAACAGCGCGCTGTTCAGGGACTCCGCTGGGAAACTGTTTTTCCTTGCCTCCGGCCGCTGGTTTTCGGCGCCCGGCTTCGATGGGCCATGGAGCTTCGCCACGGGCACTCTGCCGCCGGATTTCGCGATGATCCCCGCCGACAGCCCGCAGGGCGCCGTGCTGTCCTCGGTGCCGGGAACGCAGCAGGCGCAGGAAGCGGTCATCCAGGCGCAGATACCAACCCAGGCGACGCTCGACCGGAAGACCACGACGATCAAAGTGGCTTATGCCGGGGCACCGCAGTTCAAGCCGGTGCCCGGCACGTCAGTCTCGGCCGCGGCGAACACCAATTATCCAGTCTTCCAGGTCGGCGGCGTCTACTATGCCTGCTGGCAGGGTGCCTGGTTCACCGCGCCGTCGCCAAACGGCCCCTGGGTGCTGGCGGCGTCAGTGCCGCCGGCGATCTACGAAATTCCGCCCAGCAGCCCCTATTACCCGGTGACGTATGTGCGGGTGTATGACACCACGCCGACCGCGATAACCTATGGCTATACCGCCGGCTATGCGCTGGGCTTCATCACCGCCGGGTTATTGGTTTATGGCACTGGCTACTACTACCCGCCCTATGTCGTGGCAGGCCGGGTGCCGGGTTATTTCCCTTACCCGTACTCCTATGCCGGCGGCGTCTACTACAACCCCGCGACCGGCGCCTGGGCTCGCGGCGGCGGAGTCTATGGTCCCTATTATGGAGCGCGCGGTGGCGCCTACTACAACCCGAACACCGGCGCCTGGGCGCGCGGTGGTGCGGTCTACGGCCCGTATGGCGGCGCCGGCGGTTGGTCGGCCTATAATCCGGCGACCGGGCGCTACTCGCACGGCACCGCCTCCTGGGGAGCATACGGCGGCACGGCCAACGCCAGTTTTGTGAATCCCTCGACCGGCCGCTCCGGCTCGACGACACAGAACGCCAATGCCTATGGGCGGTGGGGGTCGAGCGAAATCTCTGGCCCGAACAAGTCTGTAGATACCGCCAGCGCTCGGAGCGCTGCCGGCGGGACGGCGCGGGGCTTCAGCTCCTCCACTGGCGCCGAAGGCGCTGCCGTGCACACGGCGGGCGGCCGGGACGCCGGCGTGGCCAAGACCGCAAGTGGCAACGTGTATGCCGGCGCCGACGGCAATGCCTATAAGAAGACATCGGATGGCTGGTCCAAATGGGATAACGGCTCGTGGAATCCGGTGACCCCGCCTAAATCGCCGACCGAGGGCACACGGCAGACCGGCACCCAGTCCGCGCCCGCCGCCAGGTCACAGAACACCTGGAGCCAGTTGGAGAACGACGATCGCGCCCGCACGCAAGGGTATGCTCGACAGGAGCAATACCAGCAGCAGCGGACCTCCAGCTACGGCGGATACCAGGGCGCGCAGCGCTTCAATGACGGCGGCTTCAATCGCGGCGGTTTCGAAGGCGGAGCGCGGGGGTTTGAAGGTGGCGGGCGGTTCCGGCGTTAGCCTTGGGGCCGGCCCCGTCAGTGCGGCATGACCGTCGCCGTCGCAGCCTTCAGGAATTGTGCGGCGTGCGCTGACGGCGCAGCAGCATGAGCGTCTTCTGGAACGTGGCCAGCACGGCCCGTGCCGTCGCCGCGGCCTCCAGATGGCCGGCAGCTTCCAGCGACGCGGCCACCGCCCGCTGCCGGACAACACGCGCCTGGCTGACACGGAGCAGGTTTGTCAGACGCGCCTCCTCGGACGCGTCTTCGCTTGTATTGACAGTGGACGAGGCCGGGTCGGGCGCTAGCTCGATAAGCCGGGCATACCGGTCGGTCAGGAACCGTTCCGTCGACTGGAGCAGCCTCCGGCTTGTCCGTGCCTCCAGGCTTGCGTCCTTCAAGCTCTCCTCGAGGGCGACGACCTCCTCCTGGTGTTCCGCCGCAAGGCGCTGAAATTCGTCGCTTGCCGCAGCGGGAGGAGCCAATGTCCGAAGCAGGCGATGGTGTCCGCACCAGAGCTCGTAGCCGGCGAATGCGTCGCTGCAGGCCTCGTAAAGGATAGCCGCGGTGTCGGCTGCCTCCAGATAGCTGCGCGCAGCAAATGAATCGCCGGCCCTGGTTCGGCCGGCCTCGTCCAGCAGATAGATATAGAACCGTGGAGATGCCGCCATATCGGTCGTCCGCCGGAAGTCGCTTGCCATGATTACTACTCGAACATCCGCAGTGACTCCCGCGTAATGGCAAAACGGTAATTTGATGCCGCCGGACAGTCCCATCAGCAGGGGCTCGAGAGCGTCGTTCAGTTTTCTGCGGGCCGCGTCGCGTTGAACAGAAAATAGCTGACCGTGCCGAAAAGCTGTCCGCTTGCATGCAGGGCATCCAGGCCGACCTGCCAGTGCACCAGCTCATCGGCGCCGATCACCCCGGCTTCGCACGCGGACCGGCCGCACTCGCCAAAATAGACCCGCCCCAGCTCCGCCGGAAACACCACCACACGCGTTGCCAGCGCCACGTCGACGAAGTTCAAAGAGCGGAGCGCGGCGCTGAGCGGACCGGGCAGCCAGGCATTCACCACGTTCATATCCGCCTCATGCGCCATGATGCGCCGGAGCAGTGCGCGGTCCGGAATGTTGACCGTGGTGGTACTGATGTCCGGCTCGATCAGCGCGATCCGGCCGCCCGGACGGACCGTGCGGCGTATTTCGGCCAACGCCGTCTGCCACTGATGCAGATAGATCAGCAGTCGTTCGGCCCTGACGATGTCGAAGGCGGCATCGGCGAATGGCAGCGCCTCGGCCGACCCGACGCGCAGGTCGATTTTCAGTCCGGCGGCGTCAGCGCGGCGTTGTGCCTCGACGATGAAGTCACGGCTGAGGTCAAGTCCGGCGACCGTTCCAGACGGCGCAACGCGTTCCGCCGCGCGCAGTGTCTCCAATCCGAACCCGCAGCCGACATCCAATACGCGACGTCCCGGACCGATGCCGGTCCGCTCCCGCGACAGCGCCTTCAGTTCCTGGATTCCGGCGGTGGCGTCGAACGCCTCCAGCGCCCTGATATAGGTGTTGAGCTGCTGCGCATGATCCCGCTCTGTGAATCCTGTCAGGCTGACGCCATCGCTCGTCTTTGGGTTCGCCATGCTTCGTCCCCATCCCGCACCAATCCGGATGGCAGAGCCTAGCAGAAGCCCCGGCCGCGCCCTACGGCAGCCGAGCGAGCAAATCCTTGAGCCAGCCGGCGGGCATGTCGCGGAGGAACAGCGCGCGCAAATCGGCCCGGCGGGCCGGCGTCATCCCGACATCCTTGGGCGTGAAGAACTTGGAGTCGGCGGTGAACAGCAGATAGGCGTGCGTTTCGTTCTCCACCACTTCGGGATTGTCCCGGTCATAGCCTTCGCGTGCCAGGAACGTCCGAAATGCCTCCCGCTCCGGCGCCGTCAGGCTCGCCAGGAAGAATCGGTGGACGTAGTCGGCATAGGCCGGATTGCTGAAATACTCACCGTGCGACAGCTCGTGTGTGAGGATCGTGTTGCGCGCCTCCGGGGTGACGTTGGAGTCGGCGCCGAGGCGTGGGATGGAGATCAGGGCGCCGCTGCTGGTCGCGTTGCGCCATCCCAACTGCGTCAGCAGGCGTGCCAATGTGGCCTCCTCCGGCGTCAAGGGCATACGCTCCCGCGCCGCGAGGTCAAAGAAGCGGTTCAGTTGCGCCGCGCTGTAGTCGTGGCCGTAATAGAACCAGCCCGATGGACTGGCTTCTGACCGCAGCGCCTTATTGAGTTCTTCCGAGGTGACGATCCGGTCGCGCGGCTGGCTGCGTTTTTCGGTCAGGGCTGCCACCCGGTCGAGCATACGGCCCTGCTGTTCCAGTGATGCGAAGTCCAGCACGATGACGTTCGGGTTCTCCGCAAGGCGGAAGACCGTCATGTCGGTGGGCGTGTTGCGGCGGATGGCGTCGACCGGCGCTTGAATGACCGCGAATTCCGGCGCTGCCGCCTGGATCGGCGGTGTGGGCGCGGGCGTAGCCTGAGCCGCAGGCGGCGCGGACGCCACCGCTCCCGATGCAGTCGGTACGGGAGCAGCGACTTGCGGTGCGGCCGGCGCGGGCGCTGTCACCATCGGCGGCGCGGCCGGTGCGGCAATGGAATTCGCCACCTGCGCGGGGGGTGACGGAGCGTGCAGCACCAGCCAGAGCCCGCCGACGACGCCGGCAAGCGCTACAGCCGCCCCTACCCCAATGGCGGCGACCGGGACCGACCGAGCTTTCGCGGTTTGCACCGCTGGCCTGGCCGGTCTGGGAACGAGTATGACCGTCTCGTCGCCGGTCGGCCGTGGCCTCTTCACGGTCGGATAATATCAGCGGCAGGCCATGGACGCTCAGGCGCCCAAATTCACGACCACCACCCGGCGATTCTTGGGCTCCGCCACCTGATCGCCAGTCTTTACCGCCTGGCCTTCCTCACCCATGCCAACCGCGACCATGCGACCGGTCGGTATGCCGTACTTGGCGGAAATGTAGTTCACCACGGCCCGCGCCCGGCGTTCAGACAAGGTCTTGTTGCTCGCGGCATTGCCGACCGTGTCGGTGTGCCCTTCAACGCGGAAGCGGTATTGCTTCAGCGCATCGCTGCTCAGCGCGGCGCCGAGTTCATCCAGGGTCTTCATGGCATCGGCGGTCAGGTCGGCCGAAGCAGTTTCAAAGTTCACCGTCAGGTCGACCGACGGACCGCTCGCCTCTGTCGGGGCCATCGGCTTGGAGGACGCCATGGCACCATGGCTGGGCTTGCGGGCCGCTCCGGCCGACGGCGCGGGCGCCGCCGGCGCTGCGGCTGCGCCAGAGCCATCACCGGTCGACAGGCGGATGCCACGGGTGCCCTGCTTGCTGACGTCGCCGGATGGGGTCAGCGACTTGATGATCTGGTCGGCGGACGGGTTCTGAGCGAACGCTTGCGTCGCCACGACAGCGAAAAGACCCGCAACGATGGGGACCATCCGGCTGCGCATTGGACATCTCCTGAAAACTGACTGCGTATGCAAACTAACATGGTGCACAATCGAAGCAAATAAATTCGCAGCAACCGCACTTGGAGTGCTGGCGCATCGCGCCGCCGCCGCGTCATGAATGATCCACAATAACTGGTTTGCATCGGCATGGCACTTGCTTAGCGGCTGCAACACCCTGAACTTGTTTCCCGTAACGTGCCCCCGCCATACGGCCATCGCCGCCACAATCCGCAGGAGACCGTATTGACCGCTGTTTCGGACCGCATCCTGAGCATTGAAGAACTGCGCGCGCTGCAGGGCCGGTCTGACCTTCAGGGCGGCCTGCGCCTGGCAATACATAGTGTCCTATTGGTCGCCGCCGGATTGGTGGTGGCGCTGTCGTCGGGATGGATGGTCCTGCCCGCCATGGCCGCGCTGGGCATTGTACAGGCGGCGCTGTTTGCACCAGCGCACGAAACCATGCACCAGACTGCCTTCGCCTCGCGGCGCATGAACGCCGTGGTGGGTTGGATTTGCGCCTGTCCATCGCTGTTGAACTGGCATTTTTACATTGCCTTCCACCTCGCGCATCACCGCCACACGCAGATTCCGGGGCAGGATCCGGAACTCGCCGCACCCGCACCGCGCGATTTGCGCGGCTATTGGCTGCGTGTGCTCGGCGTGCCGTTCTGGTCGTTGCGTCTTCGCGTGGCGTGGGACTGCCTGCGCGGCGACCTGTCCGCCTATCCTTTTGTCACGCCGGCCGCCGCACCGGTCATCATCCGCAGCGGCCGCTGGATGATCGCCCTGATGCTTGGCGCGTCGGCGCTGTCCGCCGCGCTGTTCGGCTGGGCGACCCCTTTGCTCTACTGGATCGGCCCGCAATTGCTCGGCCAGCCACCGCTGCGCGCCTATCTGCTGGCGGAACATACGGGCTGCACGGAAGACCGCAACGGCCTGACCAATACACGAACAACACTGACCACTGCGCCGGTGCGTCTGCTAATGTGGAACATGCCATACCACGCGGAACACCACTTGTATCCGTCGATCCCGTTTTTCCGCTTGGCCGACGCTCACGCGCTGATGCGAAGCCGACTGGCGCACGTGCAACCCGGCTATGTAGCCTGGAACCTTGATCTGATGCGGAATCTGCAACGATCGGGTGCAGGCTGACAGTACACCCCCGGCGCTTTGACGGTGCAAGCCATATCTAATATGGCGTCGAAACATAAGCCGAGGCGCGCCGGGATCGTCTACGCAACGACCCGGCCGCTTCGGTTCGCACGATTTTCACCGGTTGTGGACTATACGGATTTCGTCGGTTGTAGAATAGATAACCTTAGATAAGTCAATATATCAAATGATTTCATGGCGTTGCCACTGCAGCGGACGGTGTGGATACTTGCCCTGATACCGACGCGCCACACTTGTGACAATACGCGATCTCGACAAACAAAAATTTCATAACAGCCCGTGGTCACGTTGCGTTGAGCAAAATGGCCTTGTATACCCGTGCAATAATTGCAAAGGGTTTGAGGTGGTTAGGTCTCATACAACCTATGCGAGCCGAGTACGTGCCCGTGGCCTGACCCGAATCGGGGTCGCGTTCCTGCTTGGCGCCGGCACCGTGACCACCGCCCACGCGCAGGAGGTTCCAAGACCCTTTACCCCGCCCTCGGTGCTACAGGGCTCGCCGCTGCCCGGCATTGTGCAGCCGGAACAGCCCACACTGGCGCCAGGTCTGCCGCGGCCCGCACGGCCGACGGCGCCCGAATCCGTAACCGGCGGCGCAACGCATGCCATCTCCAACGTCGTCATCAACGGTGCCACCGCCTTTCCGCAATCGCAGATTGCGGCCCTGACGCAAGGCCTGACGGGTCCGTCGGTGCCCGAGGCACAGATTGAAGCGTCGCGCGCCGCCATCGTCGACCTCTACCGGAGCCAGGGCTACGCCTTCACCACCGTGCAGGCGACGGTGCAGCGTAACGAAGTCCGGTTCCAGGTGATCGAGGGCTACGTCGCCGACGTGAAGCTGGACGGCGACATCGGACCGGCGGGCACCCAAGTGCTGCGTTTCCTGCGCCACCTTGTCGGCCAGACGCCGCTGAACACCGCGGAGCTTGAGCGCTGGCTGCTGCTGGCGCAGGACATTCCCGGCCTCACGGTCAAATCGGTATTGAATCCATCCGAGGGCGATCCAGGCGCTCTGACCCTTGTCGCTCAAGTTTCCCGCCGGCCGTTCACCGGCTACATCTCGGCGGACAACCGGGCGTTTGACCTGATCGGTCCCAAGCAGGGCCTGGGCGTTTTCAATGCCAACAGCTTCACCGAGTATGGTGAGCAGACACAATTGTCGCTGTATGGCGCACTGAACGGTGCCAACTTCTTCGGCCAGGTTTCCGAGGAACTTTTCGTCGGCGGTTCCGGCCTGAAATTCCGCCTGTATGGCGGTGGCGGCCGTTCCTCGCCACGCGGCGTCCTGCAGCAAATCGGCTATACCGGCCGCACCGATATCTTCGGCGGCTCCTTCGCGTATCCGGTCATCCGTTCCAGGGCTCAGAGCCTTGTCATGTCCCTGGCTTTTGATGCGCTAGAGAACAATACGCAGAACAATTTGAACCAATTTGGCACGCCGCAGCGCAGTTCCTTCGACAGCCTGCGAGTCTTTCGCCTCGGCGAAGACTACGCAATGCTCGATACCTGGCTGGGCGCAGATCGTACCGGTATCAACAGCTTCAGCGCCAAGCTCAGCCAGGGTGTTTCGGCGCTCGGCGCCTCGTCAAACAACGACACCTGGACCCCGCCGCCGCGCCTGGGCGAGACCATCACCTTCACCAAGATCAGCGGTGAGACGTCCCGCACGCAGACCTTGTTCCGGCCGTTCGCCGATGCTTCGGTGGCACTGGCAGGCCGCGTCGGCTGGCAGTACAGCGCCGTGTTGCTGCCGCCTGCCGAGAAGTTTTATCTCGGTGGTCCACAGTTCAACCGTGGTTATTACTATGGCCAGGTCAGTGGCGACAGCGCCGTTACCGCTGCCGTTGAGTTGCAGCTAAACGCCAGATTGCCGACGCCGAAGCCGATCCCGTTCGAGGTGCAGTCGCAGTTCTACCTGTTCTATGACTGGGGTCAGGCCTGGCAGAATACCAGCCTGGAGGCGGACGTGGTCCTGCGGTCGTGGGGCGGCGGCGTGCGCTTCTTCCTAAGTTCTGCTACCGAAATAGATTTCGAGGGCGTCTACCGCCAGAATCGCTACCCGAACGGTGGACAGGGAACGGGCATTTCACCGCTGTCCTCCGCCGCGTTCTATTGGCAACTTCTGCAACGGTTTTAACTGCAATGAATTTGCTCACGCCCGGCGTTCATCACCGCACCGTCGGCACTGCCGGCGCACGCACCGGACTGATGGCGACCACCGCGCTACAGGCCGCGGTCGCGGTCATGCTGAGCCACCCCGCGCTGGCACAGCTTTCGCCGACTGCACGTCCGACCGGCGGCCAGGTCGTCGCCGGACAGGCCAGCATTTCGCAATCGACCGCTACGACCGCTATCAATCAGGGCAGCCAGCGTGCGGCGGTGAACTGGCAAAGCTTCGACGTCGGTAGCGCCCACAAAGTCGACATCCAGGCTCCGAATAGCAGCGCCGTCACGTTGAACCGGGTCGTTGGACCCAACCCGTCACAGATCGCCGGCAAAATCCAGGCGAACGGCACGGTCGTAATCGTCAACCAGGCAGGCCTGACCGTCCACAAGGGCGCGATCATCAATACCGCCGGCCTCGTCGTGTCGTCGGCCAATATCAGCAATGAAAACCTGATGGCCGGCAACCTGAAGTTCGATCAGCCAGGCCGGCCCGACGCCAAGATCATCAACCAGGGCGAGATCACGGTCGCAGAGCGTGGCCTGGCCGCGCTGGTGGCGCCGCAGGTGGCGAATTCGGGCGTCATCCGGGCCAATATGGGCAAGGTCGTGCTGGCTGGCGCCGAGGCGCACACGCTTGACCTGTACGGCGACGGCATGGTGTCGTTTAATGTTACCAAGCAGGTGACGAAGGCACCGGACGGCGGCGCCGCGCTGGTCACCAACACCGGCGTAGTCCAGGCGCAGGGCGGCACGGTGGTGCTCACGGCGCAGGCCGTCGACGGCGTCGTCCAGACGCTGGTGAATGCCGGCGGCAACATCTCGGCAAAAAGTACTACCGCCCGGAGCGGCAAGATCGTGATCGCCGGCCGTGGCGGTGACGTCGTTGTCAGCGGTGACGTATCGGCCGACGGCGTGGGACCGGGCGCCACCGGCGGCGCGATCGTCGCCAATGCGTCGGGCAAGGTCTCGCTGACCGCGACGGCGAACGTTTCGGCCTCCGGGCCGGCGGGCGGCGGCACCGTCGCCATTGGCACCACACTGGCGCGCGCCACCGGCGGCCCCTCGGTCTCCGGCGCGAGGACCGCAAAGGTGGTGCAGGTCGCCAAGGGCGCGAAAGTGGCGGCGGACGCCGTTGACAGCGGCCCGGGCGGCCGGGTCACCGTGCTGTCGACCGACAGCACGGACATGGCCGGCGCAATCACCGCGAAGGGCGGCCCGAACGGCGGCAACGGCGGCTTCGTCGAGGTTTCCGGCGACAAAGGACTTAGCCTGACCGGGCCGGTCGACGTCACCGCACCGCAAGGTCTCGCTGGCACGATTCTGCTGGATCCCGAGGTTCTGAACATCGTCGCCTCCGGCACCACCGACGCGGTCCTGTCGGGCAGCACCGTTGCGGCCGGCTCGCCGCCGTCCAACGCAACCATCACCATCGATACGATCGGCTCGCTGGCCGGCAATATCGTGCTGCAGGCACAGTCGCTGATCTATGACGATGCGCCGATCACGTTGTCCGGCGGCGCACTCAGCCTGACCCTGCAGGCGCCGAACATCACGTTGACGACGAACGCGCCAATTAGCGCGAACGCCTTCCAGACTGTGTCCATGCTCGCCAATGGCGGGAACATTTCGGTCGGCGCCGACGTCACCGCCGGCCGCATCACCATGAATGGCGGCAGCATCGGGCTGTCCGCCCACCTCACCGCGCTGAACGCGGGTACGATCGTGCTGAGCGGGACGAACGGCATCAACCTGGCTGCCAGCACGCTCACCGCTGGCCGGCTGATGCTGGAAGCATCGAACGGCGGCGTGACGCAGCAGACCGGCGGCGTGCTGGATGTCGGCCTGCTGACCAATGCCGGCATCATCAGCGGCGATATCTCGTTAATCGGCACGAGCAACGCCATCGGCACGATCGGCCTTGAGCCGCCCGGCATCACCTGGGCGCTGGCGGCAGGGGGCAACATCACCGTGCGCAACAGCACGGACCTGTCGATCCAGGGCAACGTCGTCGCCGGCTACGGCGCACAGTCCGGCGGGCAGACGGTTACCATTGAGACACCCGGCCGCACCATGACCATCGGCGGCGAGGTCGTCGCCGGCCCGGGTGGCAGCCTGTCGCTGACCGCCGGCACGATCGCGATCCAGCAGATCGGGTCAATCATCCTGCCGGTCATCAAGGCCGACGGCGAAGCGGTGCTGACCGCCGACTCCATCGTCCAGACCGCCGGCCTCATCAACGCGGGTTCGGTGCGGATGACCGGCACCAACAGCATCTCGATTACCGATGGGCGCGTGATCGCGGTGGGCGGGGTGGAGGAGGACGGGTTCATCAGCCTGACGGGCAGCAACGTTTCGGTATCCGGCGTCGGTATCGTTGCGACGTTGAACAATGCGACAGACATCTTCGTTGACGGCAACCTCGCCGTGTCCGGCAACGCCTACGTCGGCAGCAATGGTGGCCTGGCCGTCTCCGGTTTGCTGACTCAGAGCAGCGGCTATGTGATTACCGTGGGGAACGCCGTGGTCGGCGGCGTCAGCCAGAGCGGCGGACTTTTCAGCATCGGCGGCAATCTGGACGTCGGGGAAGGTTTCGACGGCAACTCCCAGAGGTTAGCCCTCGCCAGCGTCTCCGGCATCGGCTCCAACGGAGTCATCGCCGGCTGGGGTGGCTCCGGCGCAATTTCCGGCAGCTTCGAGCAGACCGGCGGCGTGATCGTTGTCAACCAGGACGCGAACGTGTTCAGCGCCGGGAATTTCACCCAGGGCGCCGGCGCCCTGTTCGCGGCGGGTGGCACGCTTGGCGTCACCGCCAGCGGCAATATCAGCGTGGCCGGCACGGTCGCGGCTGGTGGAACGACCGGCTTCATGCTGCTGACAACAGGTGACGGCGCCACCGCGACCATCACCGGAGAGGGCCGGGTCGCCGGTCCGGCGGTCGAGGTGAACAGTGGCACCATAATCGTCGGTAATGCTGTCCAGGCCCCGCTCGGCGTGGTGCGCATCGATTCAAGCGAGACGCAGTCAGTTGCCACGTTTGGATCGATTAACGCCTCGAATACCATTGTAACCGGCTACACGCTGTTCGCACCTGGGCAGACGCTAGGCCTCGCCTTGTCCCTGCCGCCCGTCACCCCGCTGCAACTGCCATCGACAGCCAATGCGGTGAACTTCTTCGCGCCGCCCATTCCCGCGGTTCTGGTCGGCGGCACGATCGACATTCAGGGACGCATCGTCACCTCCCATCTCGGACTATACGCCAAGACCCTGATCTCTGAATCTGCGCTGGGCCTGATCAACACCGGCACGCTGACCGGCACTGCCGGCGTTCTGCGCAACGCCATTGTTTCGCCGGGGCTCAGTGTCCTGGGTTGGGGCAGTTCGATCGCCCTTGGCTGGTACACGCCGAGCGCCGATACCATCGGCAACGTCTCGCTGACCGCGCCGAACCGCTGGAACAACATCCGCACCCTGTCCGACTTCCGCACCACCGGCGATTTCGTGATTTCAATTGCTCCGCTGGAGGCGCCGTATACGCTGACCCAGGTCGGCACGGTGCAAGCCGGCACCGCCGTGCGCAGCGCAGCTACGGCGGGCACGCTCGGGATTGGCGTTCTGGGCAAGCTGGACGTCCAGGGCGTGATTTCGGGCGGCATCGACGATGGTCAGTCGCGCCCGGGCGTGAACGTTTCCCTCACCACGCAGAATGGCATCAATTTCACCGGCGACATCCTGATGGAGTGGCCGTCCGACGCAAACCCGCCGCCCGTGATCGCCGCCGTGCCAAACGGCACGCAGGGCGGCAATATCGCGATCACCGTCAACGGCACGGGTTCGACCTTCACGCAAGCCGCCGGCCAGATCAACGGCGGCGCGGTCGCCATCACCGCCGACACCTTCGGCGGCACCATTGCCCTGGCCGGAAGCGCCAACGGCGATCCGCCGAACGGGCGGATCATCGCCACGGGAACGAACGGATCTGTCGCGCTGAGCGCGGGCATCATCAACGTCGGCAGCGGCGAGGTCATCGCCGCGGTGAACAGCGCGCAGGACGTGGTGCTGTCGGGCGCGGTTTCGCAAGCCACCGACAGCCGGATCCAGGCGAACCGCAACGTCAACGTCAACGGCCTGCTGAAGGAGAACGGCGGCACCATCATCGCCGCCGGCACGATCGGCGCCACGACGCTGAACCAGACCGCCGGCACCCTCAGCGCCGGGACCACGCTCGCGGTTGGAAGCGGCTCCGGTGTCGCGGGATGGGGCGGGTCGGTCGCCACCGGCGGCGGCTTCAACCAAAGCGGCGGCGTGGCCGTCGGTGGCCAGGCCGTAAACGTTTTCTCATTGGGCGCTTTCACCCAATCGGGTGGAGCGATCCTGGCCAGCGGCGGCACCCTGGGCGTCACCGCAACTACCGGCCTGTCCGTCGGCGGAACCGTGTCCGCCGCCGGCAAACCGTCCGGCTTCATGCTGCTGACCAATGGCGGCAATGCGGTGCTGACTGGCGTGGTCGCCGGACCGCAGGTGGCAGTGAACGGCAACGTCATCGGCGGCAACGCCGTACAGGCACCGGCAGGAACCATACAGGTGCCAAGCGGCACCACCGTCTTCGCAACAGCCGGGTCAGTGACAGCGACGACGGCCATTGCCAGTGGCTACACGCTGGTCTGCGCCAACTGCTTCCAGGTGCCGTCGGAGTCCGCGCAGCCCGTACCGGCCCTGGCGCTGCCGAGCGTCCAGGGGCCGACGCCGACGTCACCTAGCAACACCATGCCGCTGGTGCTGACTGCCGGCTCGATCGACATCGCCGGCTCGCTCTATGCCTCCAGCCTCGGCCTCTATGCGCGGAACCAGATTTCGCAGCAGGCTGGTAGCGGCGTCACCGCATCACTTTTGACCGGCAGCGCCGGCGCCGGTACGACATTGCCGGCCGGCCTTATTGCCCTGGGCTGGGCCAACGCGGCGGCGATCGGCTGGGGGAACACGACTGGCAGCGCGTCGCTGCCGCGCCTCAGCAACGCCGTCGCCCGCTTGTCGGATTTCGCGACCACAGGCGACTTGACGCTGCAATCCAACGCATTGACCCAGACCGGCACCGTCAGCGCCGGCGGAGCGGCTGCGCTACGCGTGTCCGGCGGGCCGCTGGTGCAGAACGCCGGCACCATCCAGGCTGGGTCAGTGGTGCTGGATGGCACGCTGACCAATGGTGTCACGCTGAACGGCGGCGCCGTCATCGCCAGCGCTGGCTCGATCCTGGTGAACAGCAGCCTTGTAACACTCGGCGCCAACCAGCTCGTCGCGACCACCGGTCAGGGGACCGATATCAGCTTTGCCGGCGGCGTGACACAGGCAGCCGGCAGCCGCGTCAGCGCCCAGGGCAACGTCACCGCGGCGTCCTTGACACAGAACGGCGGCACTGTGGCGGCGAATTTCGGCAACGTGGCCATCGGGTCGGTGACGCAGAATGCCGGCACCATCACCACCGCGCGCGGCAACGTCACCGCGACATCGCTTCTGCAAAATGGCGGCCTCATCGCCAGCACCGGCCGCCTCGCGGTCGGCACCGGATCGGGCACAGCTGGCGCGGGGGGATCGACGGCAACGACCGGGCAATTCGTGCAGAACGCCGGCTCGATCACGGCCGGCAGCGGTGCCGCGATCTTCACCACTGGCGTCTTTACCCAGGCTGCCAGCGCGGTGCTGCAGAGCGGCGGAGCGGTCGGCGTGACAGCCAATGGCGGCATTGCCGCCAACGGCCTCATCGCGTCAACGACCCCCGGCAGCGGCGTCGTTCAGCTTGCCACGCCGGCTGGCATTAGTCAGGCGGCGAGCGGCGCGATCCGCACCGCCAATCTTACCGGTTCCGCGGGCGGCGATGTCAGCCTCAGTGGCGCGAACGGCGTCGCGAACCTTGGCAACTTCACGGCGGCAGGGCATGCGTTCAGCCTGGCGAACGCCGAAGGCCTGACAGTTCAGGGCGTCATCACCGCCAGCAGCGTGGCAATTACGGCACCGCAATCGACGCTGACATTGGCCGCGGGCAGTGGCTTCGCAGGCCTTGCCAGCATCGGTGGCGAGCCGCTCCAGGAGCAATCCTTCCCGGTTGCCGGGGGACCCGGCGTGTTCCTGCAGGCGGCAAACATCGACAACGCCGGCATGACCGTGTCCGGTGCCACGCCAATTGCCGTCAGCTTCGCCCTGACCGGACCCGGCCTCGCCAGCATTGGCACATTCGAGAACCCCGGGGCGAAGCTGTTCCTTGACCTGAGCAATGGTCGCGCGGCTGGCGCGATTGTGGTTGCCGGACTGCAGGTGCGATACGGACCGCCGACCGACGTGTTGATCAACCTGACCGGATCGGTCGGTGGCGTTGGCGGCATCGGCGCAGCGCCGATCTCGTTCATCGCACCGGGCGTGCAGGCGAACTACCAGATCAACGGCTGCGCGATCGCCACCAGTTGCGGTACCGGCAACCTGTCGACCAGCATCAACGGCGCGCAGAACCTGCAGAACCTGACGACGATCCCGATCATCAACGGGCTGCAGGACCTGCAAATGGGCGGCATGCTGAACGATTTTGAAGACGAAGACCTGCTCCCCGACGTCGCCAAGAGGGATTACAGAACATGATTCGCTGGTCGCGCCCTCTCGGCCTGGCCGCCGCGGCCGCCCTGGCGCTGGTCGCCTGCTCCAAGCCACCGGCCGACGTCTATGTCGGCAGCGCCCGCAGCGGGCAGGCCCTGGACCTGGGCAAGAACACCGCCAATGAAGCCTGCTCGCTGCAGCAAGGCGCCAATAATGCCGAGATCTTCTGCGGCAGCTACCTTGAGCCCGCGGGCCGGGTCGACACACAGACGACGACGGCGGACCCGTCGGCATTTCTCGGCTCCAGCCCGTGGCGCAGCAGCTTCGACAGCCGCTTCCTGTGCGGTTCGCCGACATCGACCACCGTGCTGGGCGCCCCGGCCGCGACCTTGTCGTGCACCCGCCGCCAGGGCGGTTGGCAGCAGGTCGTGCTCGCCACCAGTATCGACGGCAAGATGTTTGTCGCCGACGGCGTGAGGCCGGTGGAATCGGTGCTGCCCAAGGCGATCGGCGTGGTGGCCGGCAAGGTCTCCGCCAGCCCGGCCGCGGCACTCGATTCCGGTCTGGAAGCGCAGCGTTCCGCCTCGCAGGCCGTCAATATCCAGGGTGCCGGCGCCATCGCCGAAGTACAGCGGCAGATGCAGCGTGGTGCCATGGAGAACCGGCGCGGCAACTACGCTGCCGCGGAAAGCGCCTACCGCGCGGCAATCTCGATCCAGGAGCGCATCGTCGGCGCCGACAACCCGGCGCTGGCCGTGCCAGTGGCACGTGAGGCGCTGCAGGTGTCCAACCAGGGCCGCTATGCCGAGGCGGACCGGCTGTTCGCCCGTGCCGAAAAGCTGGTGTCGCAGCGTAACCAGATCGACCCGCTGGCGCGGCCGATGGTCGCTGACATGCGCGCGCTCGACCTGCTGAACCGCGACAAGCCGGCCGAGGCACTGCCGCTGCTGAAGCAGGCAGAGCAAGGGTTCCTGAAGCTGGTGCCGCCGGACGCACTGCGGCCCCGTGCGCGCAACAACCGCGTTGCCCGGACGACCGCAGAACGCCTGGCGCAGGAAGCCGAGGACATGTCGATCATGTCCGACCCAACCGCCAACCAGGCGCTGAACAGCGTGATCGAGACCCGGCGCTATCAGGCCATTGCGCTGGCGGAAATGGGCCGCACCCAGGACGCCGAAGCGGCGCTGCAATCCGCCGCCGATCTCTACGCCGGCCGTGACCCGCGGCTGGCGGCGCGCTTCTACCGCACCGTCGGCATGGGTCTCGGCGATGCGGGTGTCCGTGGTGACGCAGCCGACCTGCAGCGTGCGGTCGACAATTTCAACCGCGGCCAGCCCGGCACCATGCCGCTGGCCGAAACGCAATTGCTGCACGCGGCACGCCTTGCCGCCGCCGGGAGCTATTCCAGTGCACTGCCCGAGTGCCGCTCTGCTGCAAAGACCCTTGGCACACTGAAGGGCGGCGTCGAGCCGGCGCTGCTGATCCCCTGCCTCGATGCGCTGAACACCGAGGTCGCCCGCGGCGGCCAACCGGTGCTGGCGGAGATGTTTGCCCTGTCCCAATTGGCGCAGGGCAGCATTACCAGCCGGCAGATTGCGTTGGCAGCGGCGCGCCTCGCAGAGAGCGCCCGCGACCCGAAGGTGGCGGACGCGATCAACGCCTATGACGCCGCCACGGCGAAGCTGGAGACGCTGTATCGCCGCCGGCTCGAACTGGGCGGCGATAAGGACAGCACCTCGGCCAAGGCGCTGGATGAGGAAATTCGCAAGGCCGTCGCCGCGCAGCGCGATGCCGGTGAGGCGCGCCAGGCGGCGTCGCCGGGCTTTGCCGCGCTGGTGCAGGAATCCGTTTCGGCCGCCGACGTGCAGGCGCTGCTGGGACCGGATGAGGCGGTCGCCACGATGGTGGTTGGGCCGAACGAAGGCTGGACGCTGCTGATCCGCAAGGACTCCATCAGCGCCGGGCGCATTTCCGGGGGCGCCGCCAAGCTCGATGGCATGGTGAAGGCATTCCGCGATGCGATGGAACTTGGCCGCGACAACCGGCCACATGCGTTCAACATCGCAGCCGCGCGTGGGATCTACGACGCGGTACTGGCACCGGTGCAGTCTGGCCTGTCGGGCGTGAACGCGCTGACCGTGGCGCCGGCCGGCAGTCTGCTGTCGGTGCCCTTCGCGGCATTGCTGACCGGCCCGGCCGAGGACAGCAACCTCAGTGCGGCACCCTTCCTGATCAAGCAGTATGCGATCTCGCACGTGCCGTCGGCGGCCAGCTTCGTCAACCTGCGCAAGGGCGCGAAGACCGTGCAGGCGCGCAACCCCTGGTTCGGCATGGGCGATTTCAAACCGCCCAGCCTGAAGCAGGCAATGGCGACCTTCCCGGTCGACGCGTGCGGCGACAGCGCCAAGGCGCTGGCCTCGCTGCCGCCGCTGCCGGGGGCTGTCCGGGAGCTTGAGGTGGCCCGCCAACTGGAGGGCGCCGCGGCGCGCGACCAACTTCTGGGCATGGCGTTCACCTCGCAGGCCGTGCTGAAGGCGCCGCTGAAGAACTTCCGCATCGTGCACTTCGCCACACATGCCATCCTGCCGGGCGAGTTGCGCTGCCAGGCTGAACCGGCGGTACTGACCTCGACGCCGCCAAACGCACCAAATGCCTCCGCCGCCATGCTGACCGCGTCGCAGATCCAGCAAATGGAACTCGACGCCGAACTGGTTATCCTGGCCGCGTGCAACACGGGCGGTGCCAACGGCGCGGCCGGTGAAAGCCTGTCCGGTCTGGCACGTGCCTTCTTTTTTGCCGGCGCCCGCTCACTGCTGGTGACGCACTGGGAAGCGAACGATGCGACGACGCTCTATCTGACCGCGCTGTTCCTGGGGAACCTGAATGCCAGTCCGCAAGCCGGCCCGGCCATGGCGCTGGCGAACGCGCAACGGCGGATGTTGAGCGAATCGGTCGGCGAACGCGCCGTGCAGGCCCATCCGTATTATTGGGCAGTCGCGGCGCTGATCGGCGGGCGCGGGGAAGGCGGAGGCGGAAAAATGGCCGCTGTTCCGGGCGGTCCGGCCGGCGGCTGACCGGCTCCCGCCGGTGCAACGTTGAAGAAGGACAATATCGCTCAACCGGGACGGTTCGGTTATGGTGCGGCCATAGCCTGAGGCGCTGATGGACACGCTGGAGAAACTTGGCAAGTACGAGATAAAGCGCGTGCTCGGGCGCGGCGCCATGGGCGTCGTGTACGAAGGCTGGGATCCGACGATCCAGCGCGTGGTTGCGATCAAGACTGTGCCGATCAGCGACACCGACGACGAAGAAACTCGGGAGGCTATCGCCCGCTTCCGGCGGGAGGCGCAGGCCGCGGGGCGGCTGACGCATCCCAACATCGTCTCGGTGTTCGACTACGGTGAGACCAACGAACTCGCCTACATCGTGATGGAGTTCGTCAACGGACCGAGCCTGAAGGAGGTGATGGGCAAGAACGACCGGTTCGCGCTGCCGGACGTCGTCAAGATCATGCAGGACGTGCTGGCCGGGCTGGAACACAGCCATGAGCAGGGCGTCGTCCACCGTGACATCAAGCCGGCCAACCTGATGCTGACCAGCACGGATCGGTCGCGCGCCCGCATCAAGATCTCCGATTTCGGCATTGCCCGGATCGAGAGTAGCAGCATGACCCAGGCCGGCGTGATGATGGGCACGCCGACCTACATGTCGCCCGAGCAGTTCATGGGTCAGACGGTCGATCCGCGGACGGACATCTACGCCTGCGGCGTGCTGCTGTACCAGATGCTGACCGGGGAACGCCCGTTTGAGGGCGGGCTATCGGCGATCATGCACAAGGTGCTGAACACGGAGCCGATTCCGCCGTCGCAGCTGTCGGTCAATGTCACCCCGGCGTTGGATACCGTGGTGAAGAAGGCAATGGCGAAGCGCCCCGCGGAGCGTTTCCAAAGCGCGCACGATTTTTCCGAGGCGCTGGTGACCGCGGTCCGGGCGCCGGGAGCGGCGGCGACTCTGGACACACTGACCGCCGAGGAGGCGACACTGGTGGCGCGGCCGGATACGGTGGCCGCTGCCGCAGGGGCGGCCGAAATGGACGCCACGATGGCGATGGCGACGCTGGAGACGCTGCCGCCGCAGCCGGCCGCTGCCCCGCCGGCCAGCGCACCGCCATCCGAGGCGACGGTCATTGCGCCGCCACCGCCGCCGCCGTCACCCGCCGAACCGGTAAGCAGCGGCTCCAGCAAGGTGCCACTGATCGCCGGAGCCGTTATTGCCTTGCTGGCGGTTGGTGGCGGCGGCGCCTTTTTTATGCTGCGCCAGAATGCGCCGCCAGCGCCCTCGGTCAGTACGTCGCCTGCAGTGGTGACGCCGGCACCGCAGGCCGTTACCCCAGCGCCGCAGGCCGTCACCCCCACGCCGCAGCCCGTCGCGCCGCCACCGCAGCCACCGCCGACCCAACAAGCGCAAACCCCGACTGCGCAGGCAGCGCAACCAAGTACCACCCAGCCCCCGCCCGTGCAGACCGCCAAGCCGGCGGAGCCCGCTCCGCCGCGAGAGGTTGCGGCGGAAAAACCGCCCATCGTCAGCCCGCCGCCGTCCCAACCGGCCCCGCCGCCCGGCCCGGATATCGCCGCGATCCGCGAGCGGTTCGCGCAGATCGTGGCGGGACAATCCTGCTCGTTACTGAACGGAGCGGTCAGCGACAGGGGCACCGTGACCCTGACCGGCATCGCCGGGCCGGGCGTGCGCGACGATGTCCGCGATGCGCTGGCGGGCGCTGCCATTCCTGTGCTGTGGCGGACCAGCGCGGCGGAAAGCGTGTTCTGCCAGCCACTCGATGTCCTGCGGCCAATCGCCCCGGCCTTCGCCTCCATAGAGCCGCGGCTGGCGCTGTCGCTGGCGGACGAGCGGACGGCACTGCATGACGGTCAGCGAATCCGCCCGCGCATTGTGATGCCGAACTTTCCCGGATACCTTCGCGTCGACTACGTGACGCATGATGGCGCTGTGCAGCACCTGTACCCGCAAGTGGCGGACCAAGGTGTGGTCGCCGACAAGGTCAAGGTGTTTCCGGCCGGCGAGCGTGTAGCACTGGGCGATCCGTCGCCGGGCCAGCCGGCCTGGGAAGTCGGGCCACCCTACGGCACCGATATGATCATTGCCATTGCCTCGTCACAGCCGCTGTTTGCCAAACCGCGGCCGGGCAATGTGGAGAAGGCCGATGCCTACCTGCACGACCTCGCGGCTGCCGTCCGCAACTTTGAGAGGGCGGGTGGACGGCTTATCGGCAACGCCATGCTGGTCGACACGTTGCCGAAGTAGCAGGCACCCGGCAGGGGCGACGCGCTGGCACCGGCATGCAACGGCCGGTGATGTCACCCGCAAAATGAAAAGGTTGCAGGGCAGGCGGGAAAGTGCACGTAATATCATGGCGGGCAGCCCAGGCGAACTGATCGCGGAGGAAGTGTGACGCCGATTTCTGCCATTATCCGGTCGCCCCGGCGATGCCTCTGACCCTGACTATGCTGCGCTGCCCGGCCTCGGTGCGGCCCGAGACCCGTCTGGTCAACGCCGGCGAATTGTCGGTTGGCCGCGGGCCTGGCGTCGACTGGGTGCTGCACGATCCGGAGCAGACGATTTCCCGGCGGCATTTCACCATCATGATGCGCGCCGGGCGCTGGCATATCATCGACGAAAGCTCGAATGGTACATATGCCAATTGGGACAAGGCGCCGATTGGCCGCGGCAACCGGCGCCGCTTGCGTAATAATGACCGCATCCGCATCGGTCCGTATGAGCTGGAGGCGAGTCTCGATGAGGACTCGCTGTCCCGTCGTCCGCCGCCCGGCACACGCCAGCGCACAGCGGCAGTGCATGAGGAATATTTTGACGATGCCCCGGGTGCGAGCGACCCATCGCTTGGCAGCCAGGGCGGGCTGCCGCCGGCGCTGAAGCCCAATGTCGTGCCGCTACGGCCGCTGCGGGCGGAGCCACCGCCTGTCGTGGAGCCACCGCCACAAAATGACTGGCCGGCAGAGACCGCGTTGTCCGCGGGAGGCATGGACGAGACGTCCATGCGCTCGCCGCTCCCTTCGCCCCCTGCGCTGGCCGAGGACCGGGCACAGCGGCAGACCGCGCTGCCGCCTGATTCCAGCCTGATGGATGCGTTCTTCTCCGGGCTGGACCTGCCGGACGTTTATCCCGCCAACCCCGAACAGATGTTCCTGCGGCTGGGCGAGACGTTCCGGGTGTTGGTGGCCGGCCTCCGCGCGGTGCTGATCGCGCGCGCCCAGATCAAAGGTGAGTTCCGCATCGAGCAGACGATGATCCGGGCGCGCGGCAACAATCCGCTGAAGTTTTCCGCCAACGATGACGATGCAATTGCCGCCCTGTTGGGAATTGGCCGCCGCTCTGACCTGCTACCCGCCGCGGTGGTGGGGGAAGCCCTGCGCGACATCAAACTGCACGAACTTGCCTCGATGACTGCCATGCAGGCCGCGGCGCAGGCGTTGCTCTCGGACCTTGATCCGCAACGGATTCGCAGCGCAATTGAACGAGCCGGCGGCATGTCATTGCTGCCGGCGCACAAGAAGGCACGGGCCTGGGATACTTACGAAGCGCTGCACGAAAAGATGGCGCAGGCGCTGCACGACGACTTCGACAGCGTCTTCGGCCGGGCGTTTGCCCGAGCCTATGAGGAGGCGCTGAATGACCTGGAAGCCAGCGATCCCGAATGATCGCCCCGGCATCGGGCGTCGTGGCCGCTTTGCTGGCAGCTGGTTTCCACGGCGTGGCGAGATGCTGCGACAGCCGCTTGTGGCATGGCGCAAGAACGTTACAATATTGAAATTCAGGATGAGCGGACCATGGCACCCGAGTAACAGGTCTGTTACGCTGGGTGCCGGGGACACCAGGAAGGACGCTCTGGAGCGATGACATGAGCCGGCCGCATGTCGTGTCGTGGGCAACGACGCACCCGGGGGCGAAGCGGACTGTCAATCAGGACGCCTTTGTGGATCGCCCGGACCTTGGTGTGTGGGCGGTTGCGGACGGTGCCGGTGGCCATCAAGGCGGCGAGATTGCGTCCGGGATGTTGCGCCAGGCGCTGAATTCTCTGCCCGCCGGAGCCGACGATTCCGAACTGGTGGCACATGTACGCGCGGCTGTCCTGACGACTCATAATGCCTTGCGTCGGCTGGCCGAGTCGCGCGGGCCGACGGTGATGATGGCCTCGACCGTGGTGGCGCTGGTGGTGCGTGATACCCAGTATGCCTGCTTATGGGCCGGCGACTCCCGTGCCTATTTGTTGCGTAACGGGCGGATGCACCAGATCACGCATGATCATAGCGTCGTACAGGAACTTCTGGACTCCGGCGCGATCACCGCGGCGGAGGCTGATCGCCATCCGCACGGCAACATCATTACGCGTGCGGTAGGTGCTGACGACACCCTGGTGCTGGATGATGTTTCAGACCGGCTAAGAAATGGCGACCGCTTCCTGCTTTGCTCCGACGGGCTGTTCAAGGCTCTGGAGGAGAAGGACATCCTCGCTCTGCTGCGCGCCGGCGCACAAGCCGCGCCGACACAGGCGATGATCGATGCGGCCCTGGTGCAGCAGGCCAGCGACAACGTTACCGCCGTGGCGATTGAGGTGACCGGCGTCGCTGACGCGGAGTGCTGAACGGGCGTCGGCTTCCCAATTCCGCAGCCCGGCCTACACTGCTTCCAACCAGATACGGGAGGAAGCTATGGATCTGACGCTCTCGGAGCCATACCGCGAATTGCAGGCGGAAATCCGCGGGTTCATCACCCAATGCGGGCACCTGTCCCCGAAAGTTGGCGGCGGCCGCAAGCGGCCGGACCAGAAGACGCTGGACTGGCAGAAGCGCCTGGTCGAGCACGGTTACGCCGGCCGCACGATCCCGAAGGAATACGGTGGCTTCGGCGCCGAACCTGATGTCATGGCGGCGGCGGTCATCGCGGGTGAGTTCGCTGCGGCCAATGTCTACGCCGGGCTGACCAACCAGGGCATCTCCATGCTGGTGCCCACACTGCTGGAAGTCGGCACCGAGGAACAGAAGCGCGCTTATGTCCAGAAGACCATCCGCGGCGACATGATCTGGTGCCAGGGCTATTCGGAGCCCGGCAATGGGAGCGACCTGGCGAACGCGCAGACCAAGGCGGAACTGAAGGACGGCTACTGGATCGTCAACGGCCAGAAGATCTGGACCAGTTCCGCTCATTACGCCGACATGATGTTCCTGTTGTGCCGCACCGAACCCGAGGCGAAGAAGCACGACGGGTTGTCGTATCTGCTGCTGTCCATGGATTCGCCGGGGCTGGAACGGCGGCCGCTGAAGACGATGACCGGACGCAGCGAATTCAATGAAGTGTTCTTCACCGACGTGAAAGTTCCGGAAAGCCAGATCGTACTGGGCCGCGGCAAGGGTTGGTTCGTCGCCAACGTGACCCTGAAGCACGAGCGCCTGATGATCGGCGACGCCGGCAAGATGGCCGCTCGGCTGGAGCAGTTGATCACGCTGCTGCAGACTACCGAGGTCGACGGTGTCAGGCTGATTGCAATACCGGAATATCGTGACCGGTTGCTGCGCCTGCAGGGTGAGGTGATGGCGTGGAAGGCGCACAATCTGCGCCTGCTGACCGAAGCCGCCCAGGGCATCGATTCCGGCATCAAGCGCATGATCGTGAAATACGGTGGCACCATGCTGGGATGGCGGCTGTCGTCCCTGGCGGTGGATGCGCTAGGCGCGGCGGGTCTGCCGTTCGAGGACATCGGCGAAGACGCGGAAGCCGACGACGCAACGACCTGGAACATCGACTACATGTACGATGTCGGCCTGATGATCGGTGGCGGATCGAACAACATCCAGAAGAATATCATTGGTGAGCGTGGCCTCGACCTGCCGCGCGAGCCGAAGGTGCAAACCGCCGCGGTGATCGGGGGACGCTGACGATGGATTTCGGCCTTAGCCTGGAGCAGCGTCAGTTCGACGATTCGTTGCGCGCGTTCCTTAAGGAGAACTTGCCGATGGAGCGCCTGCGCACGCTGGCGGCGTCGGGCAGCGGATACGACGAGGATCTGTGGCGCGGCGCTGCGGACCTTGGCCTGCACGGGCTTGTGGTTCCGGAACGGTTCGGCGGCGCCGGCCTGGGCGTGCTGGACGCCGCCATTGCCGCCGAGGCGCTGGGCAATGCCGCGGCTCCCCTGCCCTATCTTGGCAGCGTGGTGATGGCGAGCCTGGCGTTTATCAACAGTGCCTCCTCGTCGTTGCAGGACGAATACCTGCCGCTGATCGCCGCCGGTGAGGCGCGCTTCGCCGTCGCCCTGCCCGGCTTCGCCGGCCAGACCGGCGGCGGATCGGTGCGGCTGGAGAACGGGCGGCTGTCCGGCCGCGTCACTGGCGTGGCGGATGCGGGCGCCGCCACACATGTGCTGGTCTATCTGCCGGACGGCCATGCGGCTGTCGTGGCAGTCGACGGTGGCGGTGTCGCCACGACCATGCACCGCAGCCTGGACCGCACCCGGCCGGTCAGTGACATCAGCTTTGACGCCGCGCCAGCGGAGCGGCTGGATGCCGCCAATGCGCCGCTGGCCGCCGCTCGCCGCGTGCTGGATGCCGGTCGCGTCATCCTCGCCGCCGATACGGTCGGCGCGGCGCAGCGCATGCTGGATGCCGCCGTGGCGTTCGCCAAGGAGCGCGTGCAGTTCGGCCGCGTCATCGGCAGCTTCCAGGGCGTGAAATACATGCTGGTGGACTGCGTCACCACGCTGGAACCGTGCCGAGGCATGGTCTGGTATGCTGCCTATGCGCAGGACTCGCTGCCGGACGAGGCGCGCCTGACCGCCTGCCAAACCAAGGCGCACGTTAGCGACGTGGCACGCGACGTGGCGCGCATTACCACCGAGGCGCATGGTGGCATGGGCTTTACGGATCTTCTAGGGCTGCACTACTGGTTCAAGCGCATCGCCTTCAATCGGCAGATCCTTGGCGGTCCGGAACGCTGCCGCGAAGAGGCGGCCGAGCTGCAAGGTTGGAAACTGCACGCGTAACAAACAGCAAGGAGGGAACGACCATGTCCATTCTGGTTCTCGGTGGCACCGGCTTCATCGGCCTGCGGGTCATCCGGCTGCTCGCCAATCGCGGGGAGGAAATCGTCTGTGTCGACATCAACCCCGGCGCCGCCCGGTTCGATGACCTGGGCAAGCAGGTGAAGGTGCTGCGCGGCGACGTCACGCAGTTCGACGACGTCATGGCGGTGACCGCGACGACGAAGCCGTCGCGGATCCTGAATCTTTCGTATTTCCTCGGCGACCATCCGCCGCATTTCGCCACCAAGCTGAACATCATCGGCATGGACAACTGCTTCGAGGCGGCGCGCCTGTGCGGCGTCAACCGCGTCGTCTACGCCAGTTCACTCGCCGTCAGCGGTCAGCAGAAGCATTTTGGCGACCGTGCGGTGACCGAGGACGACCTGCAATACGGCGATTATCAGTATGCCCAGCACAAGCGGTTCAACGAGTTCCAGGCAGAGGATTACAACCGTAAATACGGCATGACGATCACCGGCGTGCGGCCGGCGAACGTTACGGGGCCGGACAAGGTGCGCGGATCGGTGGACCACGTGAACATCATTACGCAGCCCGCGCGCGGCAATCCGATTACTTTCCCCTTTGCCGATGCGATGCGTTGCCCGATCCATGTCGACGACATCGCCGAGGTGTTTGTGCGCGTGCTGCTGAAGGACAAGCCGGCGCATAGCATCTACAACTCCGGCGGCACTGCCATCAGCCTGAGCGATATCGCAAAACTGGTCCGTGGCTACCTGCCGGACGCGAAGATCACGTTCGAAAAGGAGACCGGCGGCAAGGAAAGCTCCGGCAACTACCTGATCGACAATCGCCGCCTGGTGGAGGAGTTCGGCGTACAGTACCGGGCGTATCCGGAACGGGTGCTGCAGATCATCAATGAGGTGCGCGCCGCCGAGGGTCTGCCGCTGATAAAAGCTTAGGACACGTCGCGGTCATATCGAGCGCATGAAGCGTTGACGGTAACCCATGCTCGTCATGGTTCGGCTCATCCGGGCCATGACGAGCGGGTGATGGTCGGCGCATCGGCGCTCCGCTTCAGCTTCCGGACCGGTCCTTCAGGACTGGCAGGAACAGCTCCGTCCATGCGGCGGGCCTTTCCTTGATCGTGCCGATGTCAGCCAGGAACCGCGCGTAGGCCAGGCTCGCCGTCGGCGCGACGTTGAAACCGTTTTCCGGGTCGGCAAGGATCTGCAGGACTTCCGCGGCCGGTGTCTTAGTGCCGCTGACGCGCGTATACGCCGCCGCCGCACCATCGGGATCCGCCTTAATGAAGGCGTTGGCTTCCTCCTGCGCGTCAAGGAAGGCTTGTATCAGGCCCGGATTGGCGTCGGTAAACTGGCGTTGCGCCATCGTCATCAGGATGCTCATCGGTCCAAACACTTCGCCGGTGCTCAGCACCCGGTGAACGGCCGGATTCTTCAACTCCATGTAGGAGAACGGCGCCGAGGCGAAGTGCGAGGTGATCTCGGTCTTGCCGGACATCATGGCGGCATAGGCATCCGGATGGGGGATGCCGACGGTCATCGGATCCAGCTTCGCATAGTTGTCGATGCCGAACTGCTTCGCGACGCACATCTGCAGGGCGATCGCGGCAAAGGACGTCTTGATGCCCGGCATCGCGATCCGGTCCTTCGGCGTATAGTCTGCCAGCGTTTTGATCCGCGGCTCGATCGTGTTCAGCCACTGCGCCCCGGTGTTGAGCGCGGTGACGCCGATCACCTCCTGCTTGCGGCCACGCGTGCGATCGCGCAGCACGCAGTAGCCGGGGATGCCGAGGCCTGCGATATCCAGTGCCCCGGCCAGCATCGCATCGTTGGTATTGTTGCCGCCATCAACGATCTGCCAGGACACCGCGACGTTGCCAAGGCCGGCGTTCGCCGCATGCTTTTCAATCAGGCGCTGGTCGCGCATCACCATCAGCGGCAGGTAGCCCGTGCTGTAACCGTAGGATATGCGAAGCTGGTTCGTTTCGGCCTTGGCGCCGGAGGCCCAAGCCGCGGCCGCGGCGCCGCCCAGTACATGGCGGCGGGTCAGACAGGATGTCATGCGATAGCTCCGGTATCCACAGTCAGGCTGCGCAGTGCGTTCGGCAGGATGCCGCCATGGCGCAGCCAATCAGCCTCGACGCTGGTGTCGACACGGCAGGTCAGCGGAATACTGTTTGTTTCGCCGGAGGCGCGGCAGATCCGCAGTGTCGCGGCGGCGCCCGGTGCGACGCCGCCGGACAGGCCGGTGATGTCGAAAGTTTCGCTGCCGTCCAGGCGCAGGCTGTCGGCGGTCACATCCGGCGGCAGTTGCAGCGGCAGCACGCCCATGCCGACGAGGTTGCTGCGGTGAATCCGTTCGAAACTTTCCGCCACGACGGCCTGGATGCCGAGCAGACGTGAGCCTTTGGCGGCCCAGTCGCGGGAGGAGCCGCAGCCGTAGTTGCTGCCGGCCACGACGATGAGGCTCACGCCGGCTGCGCGGTAGCGTTCCGCGGCATCGTGCACCGTGGTGATCTCGTTGCCATACCGGGTGAAGCCGCCTTCGGTGTCCGGCGCCAGCTTGTTGCGCAGCCGGATGTTGGCAAAGGTGCCGCGGACCATCACCTCATGGTTGGCGCGCCGGGCGACGTAGGTGCTGAACTGGGCCGGCCGGATACCGTTCGCGATCAGATACTGGCCGGCGGGCGCGTCGGCGGGGATGGCGCCGCCGGGCGAGATATGGTCGGTGGTGACGTCATCGCCCAGCACCAGCAGCGCGCGGGCGCCGGCGATGTCACCAGAGGCAGCCGGCGGGGTTTCGCCGCCCTCCAGGAACGGCGGCCGCTTCAAGTACAGGCTTGCCGGATCCCAGGCGAACACGGGCGCGTCGGCTGCCGGCAGCGCCGCCCATTCGGGTCCGCCGTCGGCCAGGTCGCTGTACACCGCTCGGAACACATCGGCGGTGAGCGCCTGCGCCATGACCTCGTTCACCTCCGCATCCGATGGCCACAGGTCGCGCAGGCGCACCGGATTGCCCGCGGCGTCGAAGCCAAGCACGCCATCGGCGACGTCGTGCAGGACCGAACCGGCCAGTGCATAGGCCACGACCAGCGGCGGCGAGGCCAGGTAGGCGCCGCGGACGGACGGGTGCAGACGGCCCTCAAAGTTGCGGTTGGTGGAGATGACGCCGACGACGTTCAGTCCATCGGTGGCAATCTGTTGCGTGATCGCGTCGGCCAACGATCCGGCGCCGCCGCCACAGGTCATGCAGCCATAGCCCACGGTGTGGAAGCCAATCGCGTCCAACGCCTGCTGCAGACCGGCGCGCTGCAGCATGGCGGTGACGACACGCGACCCCGGCGACAGTGACGTCTTCACCCACGGCTTCGCCTGCACTCCTCGCGCCGCAGCGTTGCGGGCGAGCAGGCCGGCGGCGATGATCTGAAACGGATTGCCGGTGTTGGTGCAGGAGGAGATTGCCGCGATGACAATGTCGCCGTGCCGCAGCGTCCGGTCCGCGGCGCGCACATCCGGTTCCGCAACGTCCGCATTGGGGAAGGCGTCGCGGAAGTTCGCCGCCACGCCGGCCAATCCGACGCGGGCTTCAGGACGGGTCGGGCCGGCCAGGGACGGCTCCACCGACCCCAGATCGAATTCCAGCACGTCCTGGAACACCGGGTCGGTATCTCGCCACAGCCGGTTCGCCTTGGCGTATGCCTCCACCAGCGCCACCTGCTCCGCCGGCCGACCGGAAAGTGCCAGGTAGCGGACCGTTTCAGCATCCCACGGGAAGAACCCCATCGTCGCACCGTATTCCGCCGCCATGTTGGCGATGGTGGCGCGGTCGGGCGCCGACAAATCCGCCAGGCCCGGCCCGCAGAATTCGACGATGGCGGCCAGCACACCATGGCGGCGCAGCACCTGCGTCAGGCTCAGCACGATATCGGTGCACACCACGCCAGGGCGGCGCTTGCCCACCAGGCGGCAGCCGACGACGCGCGGTACCAGCAGGCTGACGGGATCGCCCAACATGGCCGTGGCCGCCTCGATGCCGCCGACGCCCCAGCCAAACACGCCCAGCCCATTGATCATCGGCGTGTGGCTGTCCATGCCGACCAGCGTGTCCGGAAACGCCACGCCGTCACGCGTGGCGACGACGCTGGCCAGGCACTCCAGGTTCAACTGATGCAGGATGCCGTTGCCGGGCGGGATGACGCGCAGATTGTCGAACTGGCCCATGGCCCAGCGCACCAGCGTATAGCGCTCGCGGTTGCGCTGCATCTCCAGCTTCATGTTCTGCACGATGGCGTCCGGTGAGCCGACCACATCGGCGCGGACCGAATGATCGATCACCAGGTCCGTCGGGATGCGCGGGTTGACGCGGCGCGGGTCCAGCCCCTGCGCCGCCACGGCGTCACGCATGGCAGCGAGGTCGATCAGCAGCGGGATGCCGCTGGAATCCGGCATCAGCACGCGGGCGGGGTAGAAGGATACCTCGCGGTCCAACGCCTCCGCGGCCGGCCAGCGCGCCAGGGCTTCGACGTCTGCCACCGTCACCGCCTTGCCGTCCTCGTTGCGCAGCAGGTTTTCCAGCAGCACGCGCAACGAAAATGGCATGCGATCCAGAGCCACGCCCAATCGGTCCGCCAGCGCCGGCAGGCTGAAATACGCAACCGTCCGGTCGCCGAGGCGCAGCGTCCGCCGCGCATTGAAACTATCGACGCTCATCGGCGCGTCCGCACGAAGCGCGTCTCAAGCTCCTTGATCCGCGGCAGCCCCATCAGCGTGTTGAGTTCATCGAACGGCACCAGCAGGTCGGGGCGGTCGATCACCCTGCCCTCTTCGATCGACTGGTTCAGCACCGCCAGCGCGTTCTTCATGCCCTGGATTGCCGCCGAGGTCAGCATCCTTGGATACGATACGACCTTCACCCCCATGTCCTCCAGTTGCCGGGCGGACAGCAGCGGGGTGGTGGGGCGCTGGCGGATGCCGAAACCCATGTTGACGGCCAGCGGCTTGGACACGTTGCGCGCCACCGTGGCGATGTCTTCGGCGGACAGCAGCGCGTCGGCAAACAGCAGATCGGCGCCGGCTTCAGCATACAGGTTCAGGCGGCGGATCGCCTCGCTGACGCCGTGGATCGCGGTGGCATCGGTGCGCGCCTTGATCATGAAGTCCGGGTCACGGCGCGCCTCGGACGCCGCCTGGATCTTCTCGACGCCTTCTTCGGCCGAAATGACCTGCTTGCCCTCCATGTGGCCGCAGCGCTTCGGCCAGACCTGGTCCTCGATCATCAGGCAGGCGATCCCGGCGCGTTCGAAGCCCTGCACGGTGAAGTAGACGTTCATCGCGTTGCCGTAACCAGTGTCGCCGTCAGCGCTCAGCGGCATTGACGTGCAGGCGGCCAGCAGGCCGGAGGCGTGCACGTTCTCCTCGTAGCCCATGATGCCGACATCGGCCCAGCCCAGCTTGGACTCACTCAGCCCGGCGCCGGAAATCGAGGCCGTCTTGTAACCCATCATCTCCACCAGCCGGACACTGAAGCCATCGTAGACGCCGGGGCAGATGCAGATGCCGGACTCCTCCATCAATTTCCGCAGCCGGCGGCCGGGGGATTCGGCGATGGCGGTCATGGGCGCGCTCCCGTTCCTGGACGTATTTCGCTGGCCATGATGCGGCTCCACCGCGCCGGTGTCGATTGCACCTCGCCCGAACCAGTGCAACGCTCACGGCCAGAAACAACGGGGAGGAACCCATGGACAGCATCAGCCGCACCATCCAGGCGCATGAGGGCGTGGCCGAGGACCTGAAGTCCCTCGGTATCGACACCGTATTCGGACTCATGAGCGACGATACGGCCGTGTTCTGCATCGCGCTCGACGGCCTCGGCATCGCCTTCCACGGCGCACGGCACGAGAACCAGGCCATTGCCATGGCAGACGGATACGCCTTCGCCACCGGCAAGCTGGGCGTTGCCATCATCGGCCGCGGACCGGCGACGGCAAACGGGCTGCACGCCGCCACCTTCGCCAGCCGCACCGGCTCCAAGCTGCTGATCATCTACGGCGAGCAGGCGCAGCCGACCGGCGCGCCGAACCCGATTGGTCCCGACTACAAGGGCTTCAACGCCGTCGGCGTGCTGCAATCGGCCGGGCTGCGCACCTTTGTGGCCACCTCGGGTGGCGCCGCACGCTCTGCCCTCGCCGACGCCATTGCCTATGCGGAAACCGGCAACACCGCCGCGTTCCTGCTGCCAACAAATGTGCAGCATCAGCAGATCGAGACCGACGGCTCGTCGATCTCCATCGCCACGCCGCCGCGCAAGCCGGTTGCGCCCCGCCCGCAATCCATCACCGCGGCGGCGGAACTGCTGCGCGGCGCCAGCAAGCCGATCATCGTCGCCGGCCGCGGGGCGCACCTGGCCGGAGCGAAGGAAGCCATCGAGGCGCTGGCGGAGCGTACCGGCGCGCTGCTGATCACCACCGCCAAGGGCAAGGACATGTTCCGCGGCAACCCGTATAACCTGGGCATCCTCGGCTCCTTTTCGCACTCCATGGCACGGCGCATGGTGGACCAGGCGGACTGCGCCATCGTCTTCGGCGCCGGGCTGAATTTCCTCACCATGAGCTTCGGCCAGTCGCTGCCGCCGGTGCCGCTGATCCATGTCGATGCCAGCCGGGCAAATATCGGCCGCTACACCAGCGCCGATGTTGCCATCGTCGGTGACGCGAAGCTGGCGGCCGAGGGCATCCTGGCCGCGCTCCCGCCGGGCTCGAACGCCGAGAAGCCGTTCCGATCCGAGGCAACCAAGCAGGCGCTGGCGGCCTACGACATCGGCAAGGATTTCCAGCCGGCGAACACGCCACGCACCGTGGACATGCGCAGCGTCGGCGCCACGCTGAACACGCTGATGCCGGAGCAGAAGAATGTCGTCTACGACGCCGGCAACTTCCTGGGTGTGCTGCCGTATATCTCCGTTCCCGGCCCCGGCCACTTCAAGATGACCAGCGAGTTCGCCTCCATCGGCCTTGGCATCGGCGCGGCCATGGGTGTTGCCAAGGGACGCCCCGATATTCCGACGTTCCTGATTATCGGCGACGGCGGCTTCCTGATGACGCTGGGCGAGCTGGAGACGGTGGTGCGGGAGGACATCCCGCTGGTCATCATTGTCATGAACGACTGCGCCTACGGCGCCGAATTGCACTTCCTGCGCATGCGCAGCCTGCCGGAGCAGAAATCGGTGTTCCCCGACGTCGATTTCGCCCCGGTCGCGGCGGCGTTCGGCTTCGAGGCGCGCACCATCCGCACCTTGCAGGACCTGCAGGATGCCGCGCCGCTGCTGCGCAATCCGGAAGGGCCGGTGCTGCTGGACGTCAAGCTCAATGCCGATGTCGCGGCGCCATTCATGAGCGAGTTCTACGCCTTCGAAACCGGTCAGCACTGAGGCTATCTGGGAATCCGGCCGGCAGCCTCAGTCACGGCTGCCGGTGCGGGCGTGGTGCACGGCCAGCAGCACGATCAGATACACGGCTCCGAAGGGCGCCGACAGGATCAGGGTCATCGGCCACAGGTTGGAACTCTGCGCCAGGGCGTACAGGCTGAATCCCGCGGCCGGCAGCATCAGCAGCAACGGCGCCAGCGACGCCACGCGCCAACGCCCTTCCAGCCGGATCGTCGCAACTGGCTGGAGTACGAGATAGGCGGGCAGCGAAAGGATGACCACCACAACCAGTAAGGCGGAGAAGGCGGATGGCATGCCGGATCACCGCGCCCGGGTTGCCATGATTACTGCGGTATTCACTCCACGCCGCAACCAGCCGTGCCGCCGCCCGGCGGCGAGGTATGAGAGTACACACGCATGTAACGTCTCCTAATCCAGATCGCAAAATACCCGAAATATTTGAAAAAGGGGAACGAAAGGTGTATTGAGTGCGCGAAAGGCATTCGTTCCGCCCAGCATCAAGGACCCGGACATAAGGCCACAGACAGACTCCGCGGTTGCATCAGTAAAGTGCACGATTTCTCCCATTGATCAGCGTTCTCGCATCCGCCGGCACGTCGGTACGCAAGACGCTGTATCACATTGTTATATCGATCGATGACGAAGCCAGATGGACAAGCTGCCGGTCCGCCGCTGGCAGACCGCTTGCTACAGGGTGCCCCTGCGGGCTGGCAACCCGAGGCGCCGCGGCGCACACAGCTGAGCCCCCTCGGTTTCGTACTTTCCGGTGGTATCGTCCTCGCCTGGATCGGCACGCTCTGGCTGCTGAGCGTTACCCTTGGCCCCGTTCGCCTCGCGGCCGGCGATCCGGGGAGCAGCGTTGTCGTCGTGCTGCTGTTCACGACCATCCTGACCGCCTGTTTGTCTGGCATGCTGCTGCTGGACCGTAGCGTCCGCAAGGCACGCCAGGCGACCGCACGCGCGGAGCAGATGCGGGATGTGCTGGCGGCAGCGCTCAATGCATTTCCGGCCGGACTGCAGATCAAGGACGCGGCACTCCGTTATGTCTGGGTGAACGACATCCACCAATCAGCCATACAACATTCGGCCAATCACCTGCTCGGCCGCACGGTGGAGGAACTCGGGCTGGACGACACGCTGGTGCGTCAGGTGATGGCCGATGACCGGCAAGTACTGGAATCGGGCCGCCCGCATGGCCCGGTGGAGCAATGGGTTCCAGGTCCGGACGGAGTCCTGCGAAACAAGATCCTGGTGACCAAGGCGCCTCTGATTCAGGACGGAAAGGTGACCCACGTGCTCACCTTCGCGGTGGAGATGCCCGCCTGGCGCGAGAGGCGCCTGCACCTGGAGGAGGCGCAGCGCCTGCTGCAGACGGTGATGGATGCCGCACCGGTGACCATCCAGGTCGTTGATCGTGACATGCGCCTGCGCTGGGCCAACCGAGCCTTCCTCGATACGTTTGGCATTCGCGATGACACGCCAACCGAAAAGACGATTGCCCAGCTCGCTGCCACATACCCGGTGTCGCCGCAGTCGATCGCCTTCAATGAGGACCTGCTCTCCGGTCGACGCGATGTCGTGCAGACGGAGCAGTATTACCCCGCCCGGGACGGCACGCCGGAGCGTCATTTCCTGGTGCTCAAAGTGCCCGTCCCGGGCCCTACCGGAGCGGTCGAGCAGATCCTGACGATCGGCACCGACGTGACAGCGCTCAGACGCGCGGAGGCCAAGGCCGAACAGGCCAACCGCCTGCTGGAATCAATTCTGGACAACGTGCCGCTGTCCATCCAGCTGAAGGACGCCAATCTGCAGTACCGATGGGCCAACCGATGGTTCGCACAAGCCATGGGGATCGCCTCCGCTGACATTCCTGGCAAGACGGTCGAAGCCATGAATTTTACGCCAGAGGCCAAGCGGCGCCTGGAGGACATGGACCGCTCTGTTCTTTCCACAGGCGAAACTATCCGCTTCGACGATCACTGGCTGAACGACGGCGTCGAACATGTCATGAGCGTCATCAAGGCGCCGATCCTTGATGCTGACGGCCGGGCGTCGCACGTCCTGACGATCGCCGACGACGTAACGGAACAGCATCGTCTGCGTGCCGAAGCTGACACCGCCAACAGACTCGTTGAGGGCATCCTTCGGCACGTACCCCTCAGCATCCAGATCAAGGACCGCGACCTGCGGTATCGCTGGGCCAATCGCGCCTTCGCGCAGACGTTCAATGACGACATCGCCAACATGATCGGCAAGACGGTCCATGACCTGAACGTTCCGACCTGGGCCATGACGTATACGGACGAACAGGACCGCACGGTTCTGACAACCTGCGCAACACTCCAGTTCCAGGAGCGTTGGGTGCATGACGGCGTTTACCGACAGGTCATGGTGGTGAAGGCGCCGATGGTTGATGCTGACGGCGTACCGACGCACGTCATTACGATCGGCGCTGATGTTTCGGAACTTTACCGACTACGCACCGAAGCGGATGAGGCTCGGCGTCGCTTGCAGCAGGTGCTGGATGCGGTACCGCTGACGATTGCCCTGAAGGACCGGGATCGCCGCTACCAGTGGGTAAACCGCGAGTTTGAGCGTATCCTGGGCAAGATCGTTGCTGCGAAAATCGTTGGTGCCCGGGTTGAGGAGTTCCTTCCCGACCACGCCCTTGCCGAAGAGGTGCGGAAGTCGGACGAAGCCCTGCTGGAGACGGGCGTCGAAGTGCCTGCAATGGCGCAGCGCTTGCCCGCGCAGGACGGCCAACTGCGCGACTACAGTGTACGCCGCGTCGCCGTGCGTGACGCTGAAGGCCGCATCGAGGGCATTCTGGCTGTCGGCGTGGACGTTACCGACATGCTGCGGATCACCGATGAGCTCCGCGAGGTCAATTCGGACCTGGAGCGACGGGCCGCGGAGCGCGCCCGTGAACTGGCGAAGGTGAATGAACTGGTTTCAACGGTACTGGATTGCGCGCCGGTTCCGATCATCACCATGGCCCTGGACGGGCGCTTCACCAGCTGGAATCCGGCCGCCGAGCGCCTGCTGGGTCTGACAGCAGAAGAAGCGCTGACTGGCCGGGCACCGGCGCGGAGCCCACGGCAGCTTGCCGATCTGACCGAGGTTCTGTCCCGCATTACGCGTGGCGAATCCTTCGCCAATATGGAGATCAGGCGCCGTCGCAAAGAGGGCGGTGAGATCGAGTTGCTGATGTCGGGCGCGCCGTTGCGCAATCCTGACGGCGTTGTCGAAGGCGCGGTCATCATCTGTCTTGATGTTACTCAACAGCGCGCAACGGCCCGGCAGTTGCAGCAGGCGCAGAAGATGGAGGCGGTTGGGCAACTGACCGGCGGCATCGCGCATGATTTCAACAATCTGCTTGCCGTCATCATTGGATCGCTCGATTTGCTGCTGGCGTCCCTTACGCCGGACGAGGCCCACCGGTCGCTGGTGGACCAGGCAATTGAGGCAGCCGAGAAGGGCGCCGATCTTACGTCCCGCCTGCTGGCGTTCGCCCGCCGCCAGGCGCTGCGGCCCACGCCAACAAATATCGATACACTCGTGCATGAAATGACACCACTGCTGCAGCGCGCAGTGGGGGACGCGGTCGCCATCCGGCGCACCAGGGATGACGACCTTTGGCCGGCGCTGGTGGACCGTGCCCAGCTTGAAAGCGCCATCCTGAACCTGGCATTAAATGCGCGTGATGCCATGCCGTCCGGTGGCACGCTGACGATCGACACCTGCAACGCGCATATCAATGAGATTGAGGCAAGCCAGCTGCGCGACATCCAGGCCGGCGACTATGTCTGCATTACTGTCAGCGACAATGGCTCTGGCATCCCGCCAGACGTCCAGCCGCGCGTGTTTGAGCCATTCTTCACCACGAAGGAGGTCGGCAAGGGAAGCGGGCTGGGGCTGAGCATGGTGCTGGGCTTCGCCAACCAGTCCGGCGGCCGTGTCAGCCTGACCAGTTTCCCAGGTAATGGCACGAGCGTTGCCCTCTACCTGCCACGTGCCGACGACGAAGCCGGCGCCCTCCGTGAGCGGCGCAGCGGGGCCGTGGCGGGTAATAGCGAGCTTATTCTGCTGGTCGAGGATGATCCGCGGCTGCGCAAAATCACCGCCGCCGCGGTCAAGGCTCTCGGCTATCGCGTCATTGCTGTTGGCGACGCCCGAACTGCGATGCAGGCGCTTGCCGCCAACCCTGAGGTGAAGCTGTTGTTCTCGGACGTTATCCTGGGCGGTGGATCAAGCGGCTTCGACCTGGCGCGAGAAGCGAAGCGCCAGCATCCTGACCTCCGCATCCTGTTCGTGTCCGGCTTCGCCGATCCCGAGGACGCGGCGCGCGACGATTTTGCCGGCGCCTTTGACATGCTGCGTAAGCCGTTCCGGCGCGTAGAACTGGCCGCCAAGCTACACGCCTGTCTGGGCGCGCCCGTCGGCGTTACCGTTCGAGCTCCGGATTGCTGATTATCGACGCCGCGATGCTTGGCTACCGGCCGGTGTTCAGACGTCATGGCCGGCGCGTCCAGGCCATCGCGGGAACGCCTTGCCGACGATCGGTATGACACGCGCTTAACGCCGGCTGCTCAAGGACGCGCGATACGGTATGCTTCTTGCTGTGCTGGCAGACGCACAGACACGGAGCATGACGTGAAACGACGTATTTTCCTGCAGGCCGGCGCCACGACGCTCGCCGCCGCGGCGCTTGCGCGCCCCCATATCAGCCAAGCCGCAGGCACCCGCATTCTGCGATACATCCCGCAGGCGGATCTGGCGGTGCTCGATCCGGTCTGGACCACGGCCTACGTGACCCGCAACCACGGCCTGATGGTGTTCGACACGCTGTTCGGCGTGGACGCTTCGTTCAATCCGCAGCCGCAGATGGTCAGCGGCGTCGACACCAGCGCCGATGGCAAGACCTGGACGTTGACGCTCCGCGACGGGCTGAAGTTCCACGACGGCACGCCGGTTCTGGCACGCGACTGTGTCGCGTCGGTACAGCGATGGGGCAAGCGCGACTCATTTGGGCAGGCGCTGATGGCGGTGACGGACGAGCTCTCCGCGCCTGACGACAAGACACTGGTGTTCAAACTGAAGCAGCCCTTCCCGCTGCTGCCCTCCGCCCTGGGCAAGATCAGCACGAATTTCTGCCCGATCATGCCGGAGCGCCTGGCGAAGACCGACGCCTTCACCCAGGTGACTGAGATGGTCGGCTCCGGCCCCTACCGCTTCCTTGCCAGCGAACGCGTCCCAGGCGCTCGGCTGGTCTATGAGCGCTTTGATGGCTACGTGCCGCGTCCGGCCGGCTCGCCCGACTGGCTGACCGGGCCGAAGATCGCCAATTTCGACCGCGTTGAATGGACGGTGATTCCCGACGCCACCACTGCCGTAGCGGCATTGCAAACCGGCCAGCAGGACTGGTGGGAGCAACCGACTTTTGACCTGCTCCCCGTGCTGAAGAAGGACCCCAACATGAAGCTGGAGGTGCTGGACCCGTCCGGCTCGCCGTCCATGTTGCGTTTCAACCATCTGTTTCCGCCGTTCGACAACCCGGCGATCCGGCGTGCCATCCTGGGTGCGGTCGACCAGTCCGACTTCATGACGGCCGTCGCCGGCACCGATCCAGGCGGCTGGCGCGACGGTGTCGGCTATTTCCCGCCAGGTTCGCCGTTGGCGAGTGATGTCGGCATGAAGGTGTTCGAAGGCCCACGCGACTATGAAAAGGTCAAGAAGGACCTCGCCGCCGCTGGCTACAAGGGCGAGAAGGCGGTCGTCATGGTGGCCTCGGACTTCCCGGTGCTGAACGCAATGGGCATGGTCGGCGCCGACATGCTGCAAAAGGCGGGCATCGCCGTTGACCTGCAGGTCACCGACTGGGGCTCCATCGTGCAGCGGCGCGCCAGCAAGAAGCCACCTTCCGAGGGCGGGTGGAACGTATTCTTCACCAGCTTCAACGGCATCGACCAATACACGCCGGCCGGCCATCTGGGGCTCCGCGGCAATGGCGCCAATGGCTGGTTCGGCTGGTGCAATGACCCGAAGCTGGAGGAACTGCGCGCCGCTTGGTTCGCCGCGCCAGACACGGCAGCGCAGAAGGCGATCGGCCGGGAGATTCAGGCGCGGGCGTTTGACACGGTGCCGTATATTCCGGTCGGCGAGTATTTCCAGCCAACTGCCTACAACAAGTCGCTCAGCGGAATCGTCAAGGGGTGCCCGATCTTCTGGGGAGTCAAGAAGGCCGCCTGAACAGGACGGTGGCCATTGCAACATCGTCATGGCGGGCGAAGGTCCACCATGGTGAGAGAGCAATGGCCACCGTCCATCGGCCATACACTGCATACATGGTGGTTCTGCGCCCGCCGCGGCGGCGTCAGACCCGTACTGTTTCATATGATACTGACGAAGCTGCCCCGGTCAGCCGTCCGACCCGCGCCGCCCCCAGCAGACGAAATGCGGATTATCCCAACCCGGCTTGCCGTAGCGCAGTGGTGCGCCATCCAGCGTCTCGACCGATCCGCCGGCGGCTTCCAGCACGGCCTGCGGCGCACAGGTGTCCCATTCCATCGTCCGGCCGAAGCGTGGATACAGATCCGCCTCACCCTGCGCGACGCGGCAGAATTTCAGGCTGGAGCCGAAATTAACCACCTCCGCGACCGTCCGCCCGTTCAGATACGCGTCCAGCCGCGCCTGATCGCCGTGATGGCGGCTAGCCACCACCGTCAGCCCTTTCGCCGGGGCCATCCGCGCTTCGATCGGCGTGCGTGCGCCGTCCTTGTGCAGCCACGCACCGGTGCCGACGATGCCGCTGAACACCTCGCCCGTCGCCGGGACGCCGACCGCACCGAGCACCGGACGGCCGTTGCGGACGAGACCAATATTGACGGCAAAGTCTTTGCCGCCGCTGCTGAACTCCCGCGTCCCGTCCAGCGGGTCGACCAGCCAGAATTCGGCCGTTGCCGCATGCAACGCACCGCCGGCGACCTCCTCCTCGGCGACCACCAGGCACCCCGGCAGGGAGGCACGTAGCCCAGCGAGGATCAATGCCTCCGCGGCATGATCGGCTTCGGTGACGACCGAGTGGTCCTCCTTGCGCTGCACGGCGAAGCCGCGGTCGCGGATGGCGCAGATCGCCACGCCCGCCTGGCGCGCCAGGTCAACCGCCAGAGCCAAAAGCTGTTCGTCCGTCATGCCGCCTGGGCCCGCCGCTTACGCCGCGGCGTCGCAGCCGGCGCTGGTTTCGCGGCCGGCGCCGATTCGGCTTCCGGTACCGCCTCTACCTTCACCGCGGCCGGTTCAGGCGCCGCCGGAAGCAGGCCCAGCGCGGCCAGGCGCGGCCGCAGCAGCGTCACCGCCGCGTCATAGACCTCGCTGACATCGAGATGCCTCAGGCACGCCAGGCCGCGCGTGCAATCGGCCGCATTCGCCAGGTAGCAGGGGCTGCACGTCATGTTCCGCCGCAGCGCCAGCGCGTTCGGGCCAAGCGGTCCCCATTCCACCGGATCGACCACACCGGAGTGAATGCCGATCGTCGGCAACCCGACCGCCGCGGCAATATGCTTCGGTCCGCTGTCATTGCCGATGTATAGTACGCAGTTCAGCAGCAGGCTTGGCAGGTCTGCCAGCGGCGCCTTACCGGCCATCGACGCAAGCGCCTGCGGATGCTGCGTGCGCTTCAGCAGGTCGTTCACCACCTCGACCTCATCCGGCCCGCCGATCAGCAGCACATTGACTCCGTCGCGTTCCACCAGCAGGTCGATCAGCGCGGAAAAATGCTCCGTCGGCCACTGCTTGGTGATGTTGCCCGCACCGGGATGAATGGCGACGACCGGCCGCACAAACAAGGCCTGCACCTCTTCGGGCAGGTTGTCGCGCGGCATCGGCGCGGGGCGCGGCTGCATCAGCACGCGGTCCGGTTCGGTGGCGTGATGGATCGCATCCACCAGCGCGATCAGGTCGTCAATGACGTGGCTGCGCTTGCGCTGCAGGCGCCGGTCGCCATCCCAGTCCAGCGCGATATCCAGGTAGGGGAACTGCCCCTGATAATCATAGCCGGCCAGATACCGCGCGCCGGTGAATTTCAGCACATCGCGCGTCGACGGGTGCTTGCGCAGGTCCACCGCCAGGTCGAAGCGATGCGGCTTCAACTGTTCCTGCAGCGCCAGGAAATCCTCCCGCTCCAGCTTGCGCTCGCCAAGCTGCGACCGGGCATAGAAAAACGCGAACGGAATGAACTCATCGATGCAGGATTCCAGCGGCACGAACGCGCGCGAGGCCGGTCCGGCCAGCACGGTGATACGAGCCTGCGGGAAACTCTGCTTCAGCCGCCTTATTGCCGGCAGTGCGGTAACGAAATCACCGATATGGTCCAGCTTCACCACCAGGATGCGCTTGATGTCTTCCGCCCGGAACAGCGGCGCGCCAGGCGTCACCCATTGTACGGCTTCATCGTCCGGCCGCACATCGTCGGAATGCCGTGACAGGCGCGGGCTGAAATACGGATCACCGAGCGCGAACGTGGTCTTCCAGGACGTGTCGAAATGGGCACTGTTGAACACGTCCTTCAGGCCGGCGCGGCTGGCAAGCTCATGATGGGTGAGCGTCGCGTAGGGCGTATAGACAGTCAGCAGGCCCGCCTTGTGCACGCGGAGGCAGAAATCCAGGTCGTTGTTGACGATCTGGTGCTGCTCGTCGAAGCCGCCCAGGCGCTCAAACAAGTCGCGGCGCACCAGCATGCAGGCGCCGGTCACCGCCATCACGTTGCGCTGGGTCTGCGCCAGCCCGAAATAGCCAGGCTCATCCGGTGCGGCGAAGCGGAAGGCATGGCGGCCGATACCATTAGCTGCCAGGAACATTCCGGCGTGTTGCACTTTGCCGTCCGGATACAGCAGGCGCGGCCCGGTCAGCCCGACCTCCGGCCGCTGCGCATGCTCCAGCATGACGTCCAGCCAGTCTTCCTGCGTGATCTCGATATCGTCGTTCAGGAACAGCAGGTATTCACCGTCGGCAACCGCCGCGGCGCGGTTGTTGAAAATCGACCAGTTGAACGCGTCCGGCATGTCGACGACCTTGTCCGCGTTCTGCATCACCCAGACCTTCCAGGCGAGCTGCTTCTCGGGGATGTTGTCGACGACGATCAGTTCGTAGTTGGTGTATCGGGTCTTCTCACGGAACGTCTTGATGCAGGTCTCGATATAGCCGTGCGCGGCGCAGGTCGGGATGATGACCGATACCTTGCCCTTCGCCGGGGTGGTCCGCCGCACCCGCCAGGTGCCGGCCACCGAACCGGCGCTGACCGTGGCTGCGATGGCGCGCCGGGCCATCGCCGCGCTCAGTGCCGCCGCCTCCTGCGCCGGCGTGTCAAGCTCCGCCGTGTTGCGCTGACACAACAGCTTCGGCAGGTGATGCACCGATTGCGCCTGTTCGGCGCACCGCAGCACAAGATCATACTCCCCGGACTTCGCCAGCATGGTGGGCGTCGCACCGGTCGCCGCCAGCAGCGTCCCCCCCGCAAACCAGGGCCGGCCAATATAGTTCATCGACAGCAGCAGGTCCGGCGTGTAGTCGGGCTTGAAGAACGGCTCCAGTTCCTGCGAAGCCGGGCTGGTCCGCACTTCGTCGCTATAAAGCAACGTCGCGCTGCGATCCATGGCCGCCGCGGCGGCAACTTCCAGCAGCGCATCGACACCCAGCTCGTCGCCGGCCGACAGCAGACCGTAGAATTCCGGGCCGCCGGACCCGGCAGCCGCCAACGGCGCACGCCAGGCCGCCTTGGCCGCCGGACTGACCACCGTGATACGGTCCTTGATGTCGGACTCGGTATCGCGCAGCAGCGCCTCAACCTCGGCGGCAACTTCCTTGGTCTCGGCAAGAATGCGGCAGGACCAGTTGGCGTAGACCTGTGTCCGCAATGAATTCAAGGTCTGCGCCAGCCGCTCGCGATCGTAGGCGGCCGGCTGCCGCAGGATCAGCCGGAACGCCGGGTGATGGTCCAGGTCGGACAGCACCGCTCGCATGATGTCGATCTCGGGCAGCGGCACCTTGCGGCGGATGGCGAGGTTATCGACCAGCTCTTCCGACCGGCTGACCGAAATGCGGAAACTCCGCTCCAGCTTCAGGCCGCTATGTGCGGTGATCTCCAGCCGGACGGTATGCTGGCCGTCGCGCAGGCTGCGCGGCGGACAGTGGAACGCATAGCCGCTGCGCACCGAGTCCGGCCATTCCGGAAACGCGTTGCCGACATCGTGCCGCGCCAGGCCATAATGCACGTCGCCGAGCCGCTGGTCGTCCAGGAAGACGACGAAGCTGGCGATGCCGGTGCGCGACAGCAGCCAGCCCTCGATCGTCAACCGGCCGGTGATCGGCTGCATCACCTCGTTGTTGACCAGCACCGGCCCGTCGAGCTCAAAGCGGAATTCCGCTTTCAACTCCGGCGATATCTCCTCTTCCGGCTCCGGTTCCGGCTCATCGGGCGGAACGACGGCGACCGGGATCTCCTGCTCCTGCTCCTCGCCTCGGCTGTTGCGGGCGATGACGCGGATGCGGTGCTCGCCCTCGAAGCTGCCGGGCAGCTGGGTTTCGAACTGGAAGCCAGAGAGATACGCGGACGGAATATCCTTGTAGGCGGCACCGACGTCCGAGCGCTCATGTCCCAGTGCGGCAAGACCGATGAAGTCGTCGTTCAGCATCACCCGCATCTGCAGGATGCCGGAGTCGCAGACCGCCCAGCCGTTGACATACAGGCGCCCGTCATGGGTCAGGTCGGCAGCGTCGCAGAACATCCGGAACACGGGTTCCGGGCGGTCCGCGCCGCTGTCACGTTGGCGCCCCTGCACCGAGGCCATGGCGCCCAGCGGCGTGTCGGTCCAGGCATTGATGCGCTCGACCGGGATAACCGCCTCGATGACAAAGCCGTTGCGGCACAGCAGCTTTGCATGCAGGGCCGTTGCGTCGTGCAGCGCCGGATCCAGCTCTGTGATCAGCGCGAAGCCGGACTCCATGGCGTGCGGGTAGTTCGGGAAGGCGCCGGCGACGTCCGCCCGTTCCTGCCCGGTTTCGGCCGCGCCGACGTCCGTGGCCGACCCAGCCGATCCAACGCTGATCTGCACGGCTTCGATCGGCTCGAACCCGACCGCCCAGCCGCCGGCGACCAGCACGCCCTGGCTGTCGATGCAGGCGCACTCCAGTTGCAGGATGCCATGCGACGCCCGGCGGTCCGGGTTCGGTTCGGTGGGCACCGGCGCGGAAATCACATTGATCGGCCGCGGCGTCCCCGGCGTCAGGCCGATGACCAGCGGCACGGCGGTTTCCACGCCATCCGGTCCCCGGGCGATGATTTCAAATGTACAGTCAGCCGGCAGGCCCGCCAGCTTCCGCCCGATATTGAACTGGAAGCTTTGCTGCTGCGCAGGCGTGCCGTCGGCCGCGATCACCTCGGCAACCGTCTCAGCCTCACCATAGGTCGTTGTCGAGATGATGTTGCCGTCGTACTCCAGGCGGATGCTCTCGATCGGCACCTGGGCGATCACCCGGCCCATGATGGTGACGTCGAACCGGTCGCGCGCCGGGCCGCCGAAGACATTCGGGAACACCTCAATGACCGGCGCCAGGGCGACCGCGGCCGGCGGCGTCGCGTCAGGCGATGGTGCGGCCAACAGGTCCGGCTCCGCCGTTCGGGCGTCGGCCTGCCGGTTGCGTCCGGCCCGGGACGCGGATCCCTTCCGCTTCATCGCCGCCCTATCTCGCGCCATCACGCATGACTTTCAGCCGCGTCGACCGCGGATGCCTTACCAGGTGCGGGCCGTTACGACCCAGGACGACATTACATGGCAAACGGGAGGCGCCCTTCCCGGTAGCCATCCTGCTCAAAATGCTCCTGTGCCGAGGTGATCTCCCCGCGCCGGATGTGATCGGCGACGTCAGGGTTCTCCATCAGGTACCAGCGCTCATCCACCTGCATCGGGAACGGGCGGCGGCCTTCAAAATAGCCGTCATCGACGAAGTGCTGCTTGGCGGAACGCACGGCGCCAGCCTTGATCGCCGCGGCAATGTCCTCATACGTCTGCAGATACCAGGCTTCGTCGACCTCGATGCCGGCAATCATGGTCCGCAGGATTTTGACAAAGTCCTCATAGGCCATGTTGACGCGGAGCTCGCCGCGAACAGTAGAGATTTCAATGGAACGGCGGATCAATTCGAAAGGCGGAAGGTATTTCACGAGGTCTCCTGGAGATCGCCAGATCGATGGTCCCTGTGCCGCAAAGGCACGCCATCGATACCAAGTTCAACCAGCAATGGGAACAGCGACGTAAGGCTTTTTTGCAGGTGCGGGCTGTGATCCGTCCTGCTAAATGGCCCGTGACCGTCCGTTACCGCCGCACAGGACCTTCTGTATGACGCAAACGCCTCCCGTGCAGGATCGACCGGCGATGCCGACCGATATCGAGCTCGCCGACATCGTCCGCCACTTCTCCAGCGCCCGGGTCCTGGTCATCGGCGACATTATCCTCGACCGCTATGTTTCCGGCGCCGTCAGCCGGCTGTCGCCGGAGGCGCCGATCCCCGTCCTGCGTCCCTCGGGGGACCGCTGCACCCTGGGCGGCGCAGCCAACGTCGCCCTGAATATCGCCACGCTGGGCGGGGAGGCGGTGCTGGTCGGCGTCATTGGCGAGGACCTGGCCGGCCAGCAGGTTGAGACGCTGGTCAGCACAACCCTCGGCATCAGCTCCGCCCTGGTACGCGTGCCCGGCCGCCCGACCACGGCCAAGACCCGGTTCATGACCGGTTCGCATCAATTGCTGCGCCTGGACGAGGAAACCACCGCCCCGCTTGACGACACCGCCGCGGCGGCGGTGCTGGATTCGGTGAAGCGCCATCTGCCCACGGTCGACGTGGTCGTGCTGTCCGACTACGCCAAGGGGGTACTATGCGATGGCGTGCTGGACGCCGTGCTGGCGCTGGAGCGCACCGGCAAGCTGCTGATCGCTGACCCGAAGCGGCCAGACTTCTCCGCCTATCGCGGCGCCGACATCCTGACGCCGAATGAGCTGGAAGTGCGGACGGCCACCCGCATCGATGCCGACCATGATTCCGAGGCAGACCGCGCCGGCCGCGTCGCGCTGGAACAGACGCAGGGCCACGCCGTACTGGTCACCCGCTCCGCCAAGGGCCTGACCCTGGTGCGACGGGAGATGGCGGCCCTGCACCTGCCGACCCGCGCGCGAGAGGTCGCGGATGTCTCCGGCGCCGGCGACACCTTGGTCGCTGGCCTCGCCGTCGCGCTCGGCGCCGGCGCCTCACTGCCGGACGCCGCCGTATTGGCCAATGCCACCGCCGGCATCTCGGTCGGCAAGCCAGGAACCGCTACGGTCACCGCCCAGGAATTGCTCGACGTGCTGCACCTCGACGACCTCGTGCAGACCGACCGCAAGGTCGTCGGGCGAGAGCAGGCGGCGGCGCAGGTGGCGGACTGGAAGCGCCGCGGCCTGAAGGTCGGCTTCGCCAATGGCTGCTTCGACCTGATCCACCCCGGCCATGTCCGGCTGCTCTCCGACGCACGGGCCGCCTGCGACCGTCTGGTGGTGGCGCTGAACACCGATGCCTCGGTCAAACGCCTGAAAGGTCCAAGCCGGCCACTACAGAATGAAATGGCCCGTGCCACGGTGATGGCGTCGATGGCGCCGGTGGACCTGGTGACGCTGTTCGATGAGGACACGCCGCTGGAACTGATCCAACTGCTGCAGCCCGATGTGCTGGTGAAGGGTTCGGACTACACCGTCGAGCAGGTGGTCGGCAGCCAGGAGGTGCAGGCTCGGGGCGGCCGTGTGGTCCTGGTCACGCTGCAGGAAGGCCACAGCACGACCGGCACCATCCGGCGCATGACGGCGCCGGCCGTCTAGACGCCTTCCGTCCAGGGCCACCGACGCCACCCCCCGGTCACGGATGCGTGCAAACGGTTCGTGAACAGCCGAAGCGGGTTGACCCTGGCGGTGCCGGGTTGTGTTGTCGTTTGCCACAGGATGCAACGTTATCCCGCCATTGGCGTTTGCCGAGGGCACGACGGTGCGAATGGTACCCTGGATCTTTTCGTTACAGATCATAGCCGGGCTGATCCACTGATCGCCAGCTATGCTCCTCATTCAGGAGTCGCTGCATGCGCTACCGAGTCTATTTGTTAGACGAGTACAAAAAGATCGCCGCAGCCGAAGCGTTCATTGCTCAGGATGACGCGGAGGCTCTGGAAACGGCTACGGTACTGTTGCGGTCGACCCATGACGTGTTCCACGACTATGAAGTATGGTGTGGACCGAGACGCGTGAGCACCGCGACGAACCGGCCGCCGGCGGACGATCGCTCGCTCATTGATCTCGCGGAGGAACGGCAAATCCGGATGCTGACGCTGGAGGAGCAGTTACTTGCCAGCTTTGCTTGTATCCGGCGGAGCCGCGCCTTGCTGGAGGCGACGACGGAGCTGCTGGAGGGCCGCCAGGCTCAGCTTGGGCACGGCAAGAGCGAGTAGGCCAACGTTAGCGCACGACCCTGCTTCATTGCCAACGTGAGCTTGTGTACTTTGGCACTGAATAGCGCCACACAATCGGCGCTACCTGGTTGCTACGACGGGAGCCGTTCGTCCTGCTGATGCTGCGCCGGCAGCGGCAGTTCGATCGTGCACACCAGCCCATCCGGCAGAAACTCGCGGCGCACCGCAGCGCCTGCCAGGCTTCGTTCAATCAGCGTGCCGCCGAAGCCGCGCCGCGTCGGCGGTGTAACCGCTGGCCCGCCCTGCTCCTGCCAGACCAGTCTCAGTTGCCGCTGTGGCCCATCCACGATCGTCCAGTGCAGCCTTACGGAACCGCTGGCCGTGGAGAGCGCGCCGTATTTTGCGGCATTCGTTGCCAGCTCATGCAGCACCAGGCCAAGCGGCGTCGCCTGATCCGCTGGCAGTATGATCGGCTCGCCATCGATCCTGACCTGGTTGGCATCCTTGCCCATGTATGCGGCAAGCTGCCGCCGCGCCAGGTCGGCCAGGTCAGCGCCCTGCCAGTTGTTGTCGACCAGCAGCCCGTTCGCCTCCGCCAACGCCATCAGCCGCCCCTCGAACCGCTTGATGAAATCCTCGGAGGAGTCGGTCGTCCGCAGCGTCTGCCGCGCCACGGCCTGCACCACGGCCAGCGTGTTCTTCACCCGGTGATTGAGTTCGCCCAGCAGCAATTGCTGCCGTCGTGCCCATTGTTTCTGTTCCGTCACGTCACGGGTGCTTTCCAGGCACAGCCGGCGCCCGTTGGAGACGGTCAGTTCGATCTGGCTCTCCACGGTCAGGATCGCACCGGACTTGGCCTGATGCAGCAACTCGCCGCTCCAGGTACCGTCACGCAGCAGACTTTCCCGCACCGCGTCAAAGCTGGATCCCGGCACGGCCGTCCGCAACAGCGCATTCGCATTCCGGCCCAGGGCCTCATCACGGCGATAGCCGTAAAGCTCCTCGCTGCCGCGGTTCCACTGGGTGATACCGCCATCAAAATCCCAGACAAAGATCGGCGCCCGCGACAGGTCCACCAGCCGCATCTCCTGCCGCAGGCGCTCCTCGCCGCTGCGCACGGCTTCCTCTGACCGCTTCCGCTCGGTGATATCGACAAAGGTGGCGACGACGCCATCGATCTTGTCGTCGACCGTACGGTAGGGGCGAATGCGCGCCAGGTACCAGCTACCGTTCCGGCTGGCGACCTCGTGCTCGACAGGCATCAGGTCCTTCAGCACGGCACGGGCGTGGTCGGCGAGGCCATCATAGTCGAGCTGGTGCGTAAAGTCGGTGATCGGCCGCCCTTCGTCATTCGAGGTGATGTTGAACAGGTCGGTCAGCCGCGGGGTAAAGCGTTTGATCCGCAGCATCGGGTCGAGGAACAGCGTGCCGACATCGGTCGCCGCCATCAGGTTCTGCAGGTCACTGTTGGCGCGGGAGACGCTTTCCAGCTTCAGCTTCAGCTCATTGTTGACGGTCTGCAGTTCCTCGTTGATCGACTGCAGTTCCTCCTTGCTGGTCTCCAGTTCCTCGGATGTCGAGCGATATTCCTCGTTGATCGACTGCAGCTCTTCGTTAGCCGCACGCAATTCTTCTGTCGCCGCCTCGGACTCTTCCTTGGTGGCGCGCAGCCGGTTCTGCGCGACCTGCAGTTCTTCACGCAGCCGCCTGATGGTCTCCTCGGCCGGGCCGAACTCAGGACGTGTTTCCTCGCCGGCGGCGGTTTCGATCGCTTCTCCCTCGATGAACATGACCAGGGCGTGCGGCGGATGGTCATCGTCCTGCGGCACCGGCTTCACCAGCAGCAGGACGCGGTGCGGTGAGCCGTTGAACCGCACCGGGATCGGCATGGTCAGCGTTGCTTCATTGCGCTCAAACGCGCGATGCAGCGCGGAGCGGAGGTCGAAGCGCAGTTCCGGCCGCACCAGGTCCGTGGCATCGACGCTGAGCGGTCCGCCGGCCGGCTGCAGGAACAGGCCGGCGCTTTCCGACAGGTGCAAGGCGTGGTGATTGCTGTCGACCAGCATGCTGGGCGGTGCCACACGCTCCAGCAACTGACGGTGCGATCCGGCGTCGCTTGGTATATTGCCGGTGAACCGGCGGGATGGCTCCGGCGCACGGATGCCGAAATGATTGGGCCCCAGCAGGACCGGCAGGTTCGGCCGCCGGTCGGGCATGACCACGGATCGGTAGATGCGCGTGTCCCGATCGACGGTGCGAAACAGGTTCGGTGGCTGGTCGGCGCTTTCCGAGGAGCCGAGCAGGAGGAAGCCATCCGGAACCAGGGCGTAATGGAACGTGTGGATGACCTGGTGCTGCAGTTCGCGATCCAGGTAGATCAGCAGATTGCGGCAGGAGATCATATCGAGCCGCGAGAAGGGTGGGTCGCGCAGCAGGCTGTGGCTGGCGAACAGCACGATATCGCGCAGTTCCCGGCGTACCCGGTAATGGTCGCCTTCCTTCTGGAAGAACCGGCGCAGCCGGTCCTCGGTCAGATCGGCCTCGATCGTCGAGGGGTAGCGCCCCTCCCGCGCCACGGCCAGGGCGCCGGCGTCCAGGTCCGAGCCGAAGACCTGGATCTCGGGCCGGACGTCGCGCTTCGCCGCCTCCTCCAGCAGCAGGATGCCGATTGTGTAGGCCTCCTCGCCGGTGGCGCAGCCGGGAACCCAGATGCGGATGACGTCGCCGGCTTCCTTGTTGTCGAACAAATGGGGAATGGCGGCCGAGGCGACGGCCTCGAAGACGCGCGGGTCCCGAAAGAACGTCGTGACCGAGATCAGGAAGTCGTTGAACAGTGCCTGCGCTTCTTCGACGTTGTCGCGCAGGTATCTGTAGTAGTCCTCAAACGAATCGTGTCGGGTCACCTGGGCTCGGCGGGCGACGCGACGGAACACTGTTGCGCGTTTGTACTGGCTGAAATCATGGCCGGTCCGCACCCGCACATGAGCGAGGATGCGCCGCAGCACCTCTTCATCACCGTCGCGCGGCTCAATGGTCCCGCCGGCGCCACTCTTCCACAACAGCTCAGCCAGTTGCCGCCCCATCTCGCGCACCGGCAACACGAAATCAGCGGCCTCAGTTGCGATGGCGCTGCGCGGCATCGACGGGTGCTCGGCCTCGTTCGGGTCCTGCACCAGGATGATACCGCCAGCTTCCTTCACCGCCCTGACACCGCTTGCGCCATCGCTGCCGGCGCCGGTGAGGACGATGGCGAAGCCGTTGGCGTGCTGCTCCGCCAGGGAGCGGAAGAACAGGTCGATCGGTGCGCGCTGGCCGCGCGGTTCGTCGAACGGCAGCGCGGAAATTGTGCGATCGGCGATATGCAGCCGCCGATCCGGCGGGATGACGTAGACCTGGTTCGGCAGCAACTTTTCGGACTCGTGCACCTGATGCACCGGCATGCCGGTCCTGGAGGCCAGGATCGGCACCAACTCGCTGCGCGCGTCCGGGTCGAGATGCACCACAACCACGAAGGCCGCGCCGGTGTCGTCGGGTAGACCCTGGAAGAACGCCTGCAGCGCCTGTACGCCGCCGGCCGACGCGCCAATGCCAACGATCCTGGGATCGCCGTCGTCATCCATGCCCGTGTCCTTTTGTCACCCTCATTAACGACCCAATATCCCGTACCTCATTGAAAACATCTCGTCGGCTGTTCTTTCCGACTCCGGCACTTGGTTGCCACGTTCACCCTCGGTCTCCAAGGCCCGTGAGGATCGCCGACGGGTTTTCGTGATCATGCAGCCACCAAACCGCCGTATCGCCCCGCGGTTTCTGCACCGGTAAGGAGGGCTCGGATGCCCAGGCGGGACATCATTGCGATCGGTGGTTCGCTCGGCGCCGTCAGCGTGGTGCGGGAGCTATGCAGTGGCCTGGCGCCCGATCTGATAGCCAGCGTCTTCATCGTTATCCACGTCGCGTCCCATGGCGACAACCTGCTGGCAGCGCTGCTTCAGGAAGATACCGGGCTGCCGGTGTCGACCGCGACCGATGGCGATCGGCTGGAAAAAGGGCGCATCTACATCGCGCCCGCCGATCATCACATGCTGGTGATCGACGGCACCATCCGGCTGGGTAACGGACCGCGCGAGAACATGGTGCGGCCGGCGATCGACCCGCTGTTCCGGTCGGTCGGCATCAGCTACGGCGGCCGCGCGATCGGCGTGGTGCTGACCGGGCTGCTGAACGACGGCGCCGCCGGCCTGGCCGATCTCAAACGCTGCGGCGGCGTCACAATTGTGCAGGGTCCACGCGACGCCGTGGCGGCCGATATGCCGCTGGGCGCCCTGCGCACCAGCAGCGTCGATTACCGGGCACCGTTGTCCGAACTCGGCGCCCTGCTGACGACGCTGATGACCGAGGAGGCGGGACCTTCGCCGCCGGTGCCGGACGACATCCGGCTGGAAGTGGATATCGCGCGCGGCCGGCAGGTGACGACGGACGAAATCGCCACGATCGGCGATCCCGTCGCACTGTCCTGCCCCGCGTGCGGCGGCGTCATGTCCCAAGTTCGGGACAACAAGGTCCTGCGCTTCCGCTGTCAGGTCGGCCATGCCTACACGGCTGATTCGTTGTCGACACAGCAGGAGGATTCGGTTGACGAGGCGATGCGGATCGCGCTGCGGATCCTGGAGGAACGACGGATCCTGCTGACGAAGATGGCTCGGGATGCCACTGAGCACGGCCAGCATCAGATGGCGCGCACCTTACTGACGCGGGCGGAGGAATGCGGACAGCACGCCGAAGTCCTGCGGCGTAGCGTGTTGCAGGGGATGGCGCGCGATGGCGGCAAAACAAGCTCCGGATTGACGTGAGGGTGCAGCCGTTGACGCCTCGCGGTGGGGCGGCGGGCTGTAACCGTCCTCAGGCGCGGGCCTTGGCGTAGCACTGCCATTCGCTGCATGCGCCAGCATGCTCAGGCTGGGTGGGCGCGTTGGAAGCCCTCCGGAGCGCGAATAGCTCGAGAACAGCTTCTTCCAAGAGTTGGAAATTGTAGGGCTTTTCCAGGTAGCGCCACACGTTCGATGGCCGGTGTGCGTCGGTCAGGGAAATGGTCCCCGAGGCGAGAATCACGGGGAGGCTTGGCCGGTTCGCCTCGAGCCAGCCAGCAAGGCCGATCCCGTCCATGCGGCCTGGCATCTTCACATCGGATATAATCAGATCGACGGACAGCCCGTTCTGCAGCCGTGTAAGCGCATCATCAGCGCTGTCAGCCTCCGCCACAACAAAATCGAGCTCCCGCAGGTAATCAGCGACAGTATTCCGCAGCAGCCATTCATCCTCAACGACGAGTACTGATGGTGCGCCCAGGAACCCTATCCCGGCAGTTGCGGCATATGAGCCCATTCGCGGTCCCCCGGTATGCTGGCGTCGTTCCCCACAGCCGACGTTGTAGCCACTTCTTTCTCCGCACTGCTACGTTACCGCAGGAGAGAAGCGACGCGCATCACAAACGTGTGTATCGGCAAATAGATAGTTGCGCGTGACAATATACACGTCTCAGTTGTAGATGATTATGCTGGGAATGGCACGGTCATTCGTCGAAAAACGACTGTCGAAACCATGCAATACTTCAGTTCCGGCCACAGGGCTGACCGCACGCTGTGTGCGCTTGACGCTGACTTATCCGGCAAGAGCCTGATCCAGGTCGGCGATGAGGTCGGACGCGGTCTCCAACCCGATGGAAAGACGGATGACATCCGGGCCCGCCCCCGCGGCAAGCCGCTGCTCGTCGGTCAGTTGGCGGTGCGTTGTCGAGGCCGGATGCAGGATCAGACTGCGCGTGTCACCGATATTTGCCAGATGGCTGAACAGGCGCACGTTCTCCACCAGCTTCAGCCCGGCCTCGTAGCCGCCCTTGATACCGAAGGTGAAAACAGCTCCCGCGCCCTTCGGCAGGTATTTCCGAGCCAGAAGGTTGTACTTGTTGTCGGATAGTCCAGCGTAGGAAACCCATGCAACGCGTTGGTCGCCGGCCAGGAACTCCGCCACCGCCTGGGCATTGGCGCAGTGCCGCTCCATCCGCACGTGCAAGGTCTCGACGCCGGTTATGGTCAGGAAGGCGTTCATCGGCGCCATGGTCGGGCCATAGTCACGCAGCGCCACCGCCCGCGCCTTGGTGGTGAACGCGAAGTCGCCGAAATTCTCGTAGAATTTCAGGCCGTGATAGGCCGGTTCCGGTTCCGTCATGGACGGGAACTTGCCGCCCTGCGTCCAGTCGAACTTGCCGGACTCGACCACCATGCCGCCCATCGAGTTGCCATGGCCGCCGAGGAACTTGGTCGTCGAATGCGTGACGATGTCGGCGCCCCATTCGATCGGCCGGCACAGGAACGGCGTCGCCAGCGTGTTGTCGACGATCAGCGGAATGCCCGCGTCATGCGCCACGCGGGCAATCGCCTCGATATCGACCACGATACCGCCGGGATTGGCCAGGCTTTCGATGAAGATCGCCTTGCATTTCGGCGTCAGCGCGCGACGGAAGTTCTCCGGATCGTTCGGATCGACAAAATGACAAGTCCAGCCGAGTTTCTTGAACGAAAGACCAAACTGCGTCAGCGAGCCGCCATACAGCGCGCGGGAGGCCAGAAACTCGTCCCCTGGCTCCAGGAGCGTCGCGAAGGTGAGGAATTGCGCGGCGTGCCCTGACGCCGCGGCGACCGAGGCGCGGCCGCCCTCCAGCGCGGCAATGCGTTCCTCCAGCACCGCGACCGTCGGATTGGTCAGCCGCGTGTAGATGTAGCCGAAATTGTGCAGGTTGAACAAAGACGCCGCATGGTCCGCGTCTTCGAAGACATAGGCCGTGGTCTGGTAGATCGGCGTCGAGCGGGCGCCGGTCGTCGGATCTGGCTGCGCGCCGGAATGGACCGCCCGCGTCTCGAACCCGTAGGTCGTGTTGGTCGGCGGCAAGGGCCGCGGCGCGGTCCGCTGCGGCCGGGGCGGCTCTGCGGGACGGTTGCGGATGATGCCGGAGTTTACCCCGCTCCAGGACAGTTCGCCGCCAAGGCGGCCGAACTCGATCTTCGGGCAACGGTCCATGACGACGTCCAGCCCCGCCGCCTCGGCCTTTGCCGCGGCTTCGTCATTGCGCACGCCAAGCTGCATCCACAACACCGGGGCGCCGATGGCAATGGCGTCGTCGGCGATCGGTCCGACCTGGTTGGACGCCCGGAACACCTCCACCATGTCAACCTTGTCGGGGATGTCACGCAGCGAGCCATAGACGCGTTCGCCCAGCAGGTCCTGGCCCGCGAGGCCCGGATTTACCGGGATCACCCGATAGCCTTTGTTCTGCAGATACTTCATGACGAAATAGCTGGGCCGGTTCCAGTTGGATGAGGCACCGACCAGCGCGATCGTCCGCACGCTGGACAGGATCGCGCGCAGCTTGGCGTCAGAGTACGGGATCGGATCGAGGGCGCCCATGGATGCGGACCTTTGCAGCGGAGGGGCGCTAGCTATAGCCGCGAGTCACAGCTTGGCAACATCGGCGGCGGCGGGCGCCGCGCGTGATCAGCCGGACAGGTCCAGCGACAGCGTATAGCCGCAGGTTGGGCGGACGGTGCCGTATTCGTGGAACTGTAGAGTTCCGGAGAAATGCCGGCCCTGGAACTGGCCCTGCAGCGTGGCGATGCGTGAGGATAGCCGCGCTGTGCCGCCCGGCGCCACCCAGCCCCGCAGGTCCGCGAAGGTGGCATAGCCTGCGGCGACCGTCAGCGTATCGTCCGGCATCGTCGCCGGACAGTCGCCGCCCGAGGTGACGGCCGTACCAGACCCTTTGTAGATGCCGTCGAACGCTGCGGACACAGGTCCATCCGGGGCCGGCTTGCAGCCGGTCAGCAGCACGGCCGTCATCAGCAAGGCGAAAGCGAGCCGCTGTGATTTCATCGCGTTGGCAACCCGGTTCCTGACGGCGTGTTTCTGTCCCGATCCATGACCCTTGGCAACGGGTGCTGGTCTCGCGCCCCTGCAGATAGCGCGCCTTGCGGGCAGCACGCGTCCTTTCACGCGGGAGGTGGCTTGCCTGGTTGTCTTGCACCGGCCGGAGCACGGCGCGCCAAGCCTTCCGACGCCGGGATAGGGTAGCGGCGGCGTCGATGCGGCTGGTGTGCTAAGGGTTGTCCGGTTGAAGCGGGGATATGCACCGATGACCCAGCCGGTCCTGGACCTGAGCCCTCTGCGCAGCGCCATAGCGTCTCTCGACGCCGCTCTCGTCGCCGTTGGCAACGAGGCCTGGTTCAGCGCGCAGTCGCCGGCGATCCAGAACACAGTGATCGCCGGGGTCATCCAGAATTTTGAGTTCGTCTATGAGCTGAGCGTGAAAATGCTGCGGCGTGAACTGGAACGCGGCTCCGACAGTCCGGCGTCGATCGACGCAGCGAATTTCCGTGACGTTTTGCGCATGGGCGCGGAGCGCGGGCTGATTGAAGACGTCGAGGCCTGGTTCCACTATCGCCAGATGCGCAACCTCAGTGCTCATACCTACGACCAGGCCAAGGCCTGGCAAGTGTTTCACGACCTGCCTCCATTCCTGAAGGATGCTAAGGCAGTCCTGGCGCGCCTCGAGGCACGCAATGGGTGACACGCCACCCATCGATGTCCGGCCGGAACACTGGGCGATCGTGCGGGACATCCTGCGCCAGCACGTGCCGCGGCATGAAGTCTGGGCCTTCGGGTCGCGTGCGCGGAATGCCGCAAAGCGCTACTCTGACCTCGATCTGGCCGTGATCACGGAAGCGCCGCTGTCACTGGACGTCGGTGCTGCGCTGGCCGAGGCGTTTTCGGAAAGCGACCTGCCCTGGCGGGTCGACGTCGTGGACTGGGCGACAACCAGCCCCGGCTTCCGCAGCATTATCGCGCGGGACAAGGTCATCATCCAGCGACCAGCGGAGGGAACCGCGCCACAGCCAGGCTCGTTCCCGGCGCATGAGCGATGACCCGCACTTCGATCCCAACCATCCCGTGCCACCGGCCCGCCGCAAGCCCGGTGGGGCCGCTGAACTGCCGCCGGGGACGCTCCCGTCGCCCTATCTCGGGCCGCAGGGGGATGAGAACCGCGATCCTCCGCCGAACGCGCCGGCACCGGTGAACCCGACGAAGACGGTTTAGCAGTCGCTGCACCGAAGCCGGTCACGAACCGGCGGCGGGACCGGCTACCAGCACAGCCCCTGGTAGGTGATCCCCGCCTTGGCCGCCACATCCATCATGCCGGCCAGGTCGAGTACGATGTGCCCCTCCAGCCCCGCCAGCAGGACGGCGCGATCCTCCGGGGCGATGTGGCCGAGCACCACGACCCGGGCCTTCGTCAGCGCATCGCGCGGGTCGGCCACCAGAAGCCGCTCGAGATGCGGAATCTCCCGGTCGATATAGGCGCGGTTGGCGCCCATCAGCCGCGCGACCTGCACAAAGCGGTCGTAGATGTGCAAGTCGAAGCCCTTGCCCAGAAGCTTCTCGGCCAGCATCACGAACGGTGACTCGCGGAGATCGTCAGTGCCCGGCTTGAACGCCAGGCCGAACAGCGCCACCGGTTGCCGCCCGTGCCGGGCAATTGCGTCGTAGGTACGGTCGATGATGGCCTGGTTCGCCGGCAGAAGCTGTTTCAGCAGCGGCGCTGCCATGCCGCGCTGATCGGCCAGGGCGAGGAAGCTGCGCACGTCCTTGGGCAGGCATGATCCGCCGAAGGCAAAGCCGGGCCGCAGATAGGCGGGCGAAACGTTCAGCACCCGGTCCTCGCACAGCAGGCGAAAGGCGTCGCGTGCGTCCACGCCGTAGGCGGAGAGAATGGCTCCGGCTTCATTGGCAAACGCCAGCTTCACGGCGTGAAACACGTTGGAGATGTGCTTGACGCTCTCCGCCACCCGATATGGCGCGACATGCACCGGCGCCGATAGCGGTGCATAAATCTGGCGCAGGATCGTGGCGTCGTCACCCGGCGGCGCCCCGATCAGGGTGAAGGGCGGCGCGCGGAAGTCGCGGACGGAGCAGCCTTCGCGAAGGAACTCCGGATTGCTGTAGTAGGCCAGACCGTCGCCGAGGCGGCGCCCGCTGGCCTGCTCCAGCAACGGGATAACCCGATCTTCTGCCGTGCCTGGCGGCACGGTCGAGCGCATAACGACGGTATGCGGGCCCCGCTTCGTCCGCAGCGCTTCACCAATCGACCGGATCACGCCATCCACCGCACCGAGGGCCACACTGCCGTCAGGGGCGCTTGGCGTGCCCACCGAGACGAAGGATACGTCGCTGCCGGCGATCGCGGCCGCGACGTCGGCTGTCGCGGTCAACCGCTTCTGCCTGACGGCCGCGGCGATCAGATCGTCGATCTCCTCCTCGACGATCGGCGAGCGTCCGTCGGCCAGCATGGCGATCTTTTCAGACGAAATATCGATGCCGATGACCTCATGGCCGAGTTCAGCGAGGCACCCGCACGAGACGACACCGACGTAACCGATGCCGAAGACGGAAACACGCATACGATGGCGATCCCAATTGCCAGACGCTGTGGTTTCTTACACGGGATTGACACCAGAGCGAACCAGAATCCGTAGCGAGGATCGCTTATCCGCATGCTGACGGCGGCGCACAGCACGCATGGCCAATAGTCGTACCCGTGCCGACGCTCAGCGTTACAATTGTCTGCAGCAACGGTGCCGGTCCGTTCAATAACCTAGCTGTTTACCTGTTCCGCTGCTGTCATGCCGATTTCGTCACGAAAACCGTTGCAAAGCATACCAACAATCTGCGGGCTCTCGTCCTCAGCAATCCATATCGTCCACTGGAGTACGCCGTACCAGGATTTCACGCTTGCCGACATGGTTGGCGGGGCCGACGATGCCCTCCTTCTCCATCTGCTCGATCAGCTTGGCGGCCTTGTTGTAACCGATATTCAGGTGACGCTGGATGAAGCTCGTGGATGCCTTGCCCTCACGCGCGATCACCGCCACAGCCTGATCGAACAACGACTTGTCGTCGCCGCCGCCCAGGCTGCCCATGCCGGACAGCAGGGACTCGGAGTCGCCGTCCTTGTCCAGCGGCTCCGTCACGTCCTCGACATATTGCGGCTCGCCCTGTTCGCGCAGGAAGGCGACGACCTTCTCGACCTCGTCATCCGAGACGAAGGGGCCGTGCACGCGGGTGATGCGCCCGCCGCCCTGCATGAACAGCATGTCGCCCATGCCCAGCAACTGCTCCGCCCCCTGCTCGCCCAGGATGGTGCGGCTGTCGAACTTGGAGATCACCTGGAAGCTGATGCGCGTGGGGAAGTTGGCCTTGATCGTGCCGGTGATGACATCCACAGACGGCCGCTGCGTCGCCATGATGACGTGGATGCCGGCGGCGCGGGCCATCTGCGCCAGGCGCTGCACCGCCGCCTCGATCTCCTTGCCGGCGACCATCATCAGGTCCGCCATCTCGTCCACCACCACCACGATGAACGGCAGCGGTTCCAGCGCCAGCGGCTGTTCCTCAAAGGTCGGGCGGCCGGTATCGGGGTCGAAGCCGGTCTGCACGCGGCGGGTGACGACCTCGCCCTTACGGCGAGCCTCCTCGACGCGGTCGTTGTAGCCGCCGATGTTGCGCACGCCGAGCTGCGACATGGCGCGGTAGCGCCGCTCCATCTCGCGGACAGTCCATTTCAGCGCTGTCACCGCCTTGGCCGGCTCCGTAACCACGGGCGACATCAGGTGCGGAATGCCTTCGTAGGTCGATAGTTCCAGCATCTTCGGATCGATCAGAATCAGCCGGCACTGATCGGGCGAGAGCCGGTACAGCAGCGACAGGATCATCGCGTTGACGCCGACCGACTTACCGGACCCGGTGGTGCCGGCGATCATCAGGTGCGGCATGCGCGCCAGATCGGCGACAATGGACTTGCCGCCGATATCCTTGCCCAGCGCCAGCGACAGGCGGCCGGCCGCGTGCTGCACCTCATCGCTTGCCAGGATTTCGGACAGGAAGACGGTTTCGCGCTTGGCGTTCGGCACCTCGATGCCGATGACGTTGCGGCCCGGCACAGTGGCGATACGCACCGCCGTCACCGACAGGGACCGCGCGACGTCGTCGGCGAGGCCGATGACCCGGGCCGACCGGATGCCCGGCGCCGGGACCAGCTCATACAGCGTCACCACCGGACCCGGCCGGATTTCTACGATCTCGCCCTGTACGCCGTAGTCCGACAGCACCGTCTCCAGCAGCCGCGCATTCGCCTGCAGCGACTCCTCGCTCGGTCCGGAGGCGGCGCGCGCCGGCGGCTCCTTCAGCAGCGACATCGGCGGGAACTTCCAGTTTGCCTCGGACAGCGGCAGCGCCTGCTGAACGGGCTTCCGCGGCAGGGTCGGCTGCGGCTTCACCGTGGGTGCGACAACGACCGGTGGCGGCGGCATCTCGGCGACTGCCACGCGCTTCGACGCGGGCGCTGGGGTCGACGTAGCAGCCTCAGTGGCGCGTTCCAGCCGGTCCGGGTCTTGCGCTGGAGCGGCATCCTTGATGACCGGCACCGGCTCCCGTGTCACGCGGGGCGCCGCTTTCGTCGACGGCGCAACGTCGTCCTCCTCATCGGGCCCCAGGCCGGGGCTGCGGTGCACCAGATTGACCAGCCAGCCTGACGCGGCGCCCACTCTCCCGGCGCTGCGACCGACTGCGCCGGCGGCGCTGCGGCCGCCATAGACCGAGTAACGCCCGACCGTGGCAGCGGCGCGTCCGGCCGTCCGCCATTCGGTCGACGTCAGGCCGAGGGCCAGCAGCGTCAGCACCAGGGCCAGCGCGGCGCCGATGCACCAGACCATGGCGCTGCCAAACACACCGAACAGCCCGGCGCCGAGTGCCAGGCCGTGCGACGCGATCAGTTGCCCGATCGACCCGCCAAATCCCGCCATGACCGGCCAGTGCCCGACGGGTGGTGGCAACGGCGCCAATACGGCTGCCAGCATTGGCATGGCGCCCAGCAGCGCGGCGAGGCGCAGTGTGAAAGCGCCCAGCCGGCCATCGGAAACGATGCGCCACGACCACGCCAGGAGCGTCAGGCCCGGCAGCGCACCCGCCAGTCCAAAACCCTGCAGCAGCATGTCGGACAGAATCGCGCCCCCCGGTCCGGCGATGTTACTGACCCGGCGGGACGTCGCCGTGTTCAGCGATGGATCGCGCGGGTCGTAAAAGACCAGCGCCACCAGGATCGCGAGGCCCAGCAGGCCGAGGAGCAGGCCGCCGAACTCGGCGGTGCGGCGGGTCATCAGGCTGCGTAGCGCGGGCGATGCGATACGGCGGGACTCGGCGACAGGGGCGCGAACGGCCATGGGTCCTCATGGGGGTGAATCGGGGCTTGGCGGCCAGGATGAAGAGTAGCCTGGAAGGGGTTGGCGGATAAAGGAAGATTGCGCGCAAT
>JAFEFW010000640.1 GCA_018240405.1 Pseudomonadota bacterium | reverse complement strand
TGGCGGTACTCGACGCCAACTGGCCGGGTATGCGCGACCGGCTTTGCGACTCCTCGCCCGCTATACGCCGGCACATCAGCATCTTCGTCGACGGCGAGCGTGCAACATTACGCACCCGGCTGCACCAGGGCGCCGAGGTGTTCATCATGACCGCGATCAGCGGCGGCTGATCACAGCCCCCGCAGGAAGTCCAGCATTGCCTGATTGACCTCGGCGGGGCGTTCCTGCTGCGTCCAATGGCCGCAGCCGGGCAGGACCACCTTGCCGCGCAGCGACGGCACAAACTGCTCAAGCCGTCCCACAAGTTCCTGCGCGCCCGGAAAGCGCAGCACCAGGTCACGATCGCCGGCAACATAGAGTGCCGGCACGCTCACCTTGGCGCCAACAAATGGCGCCATCAGCTCCCAGTTGCGCATGATATTGCGGTACCAGTTCAATCCGCCGCGGAAGCCGGCCCGCTCAAATTCGCCGACATAGAAGCCAAGATCCGTGTCGCTCAGCCATGCCGGCAGCGGTGTCGACGCGAACTGCGCCATCCGGCCGCGCAGGCCGGTCGCCAGCGGCACCATGGCGAAGCCTTCCGGACCCTCGGCCGGCGGCACATCGCCGGAAATACGCAGCAGGATGTCGCGGATCGAGGCACGCACATCCGCCTGCAGCTCCGCCTCGGCGACGCCGGGTTCCTGGAAATAGAGTTGGTAGAACACGGCGCTGTCGGTGCGTGGCATCACCGGGCGGTTGGGACCGCGCGGGCGATACGGCACGCTCAATCCGATGACCGCCCTGAACCGGTCCGGCCGCAGCAGGGCGGCGTGCCAGGCGACCGGCGCGCCCCAGTCATGGCCGGCGATCACCGCGGTTTCGGCACCGAGGGCATCGAGCAGGCCGACCATGTCGCCGACGAGATGAAAAATCGAATACTGGTCGATCGCCTCCGGCGCCTCGGTCTGGCCGTAGCCGCGCATGTCCGGCGCGACGACGCGATAGCCGGCGGCGGCAAGTGCCTCGATCTGATGGCGCCAGGAGTACCAGGATTCCGGGAAGCCGTGGCACAGTATGATCAGCGGCCCGGCGCCCTTCTCCACATAGTGCATGCGGATACCGTTGGTTTCGACGAAGCGGTGCTGCACGGCGACCATGGCTAGTTTCCTTTCACATGCCGCAGGAAATGCAGCACGTCGTCGTTGAACTGTTCCGGATCCTGGATGAAGGAGAAATGGCTGACCTCGGGCTGCAGCAGCAGGCCGGCATTCGGGATCTTCGCCGCCATGAACTCGGTATTCGGCCGCTTGATCGCCTCGTCGTGGTCACCGTCAACGATCCAGGTCGGCACGCGGATCTTCCCCAGATCCTTCGCCGTCCAGTGCGGCTGCGAGGCCCACATCTTTTCGATCTGCCCCAGGAACGCCTTGTAGCCGTCCGGCGTCGGCGATAACTCGCGGTACTCCTTCTCCGCCCGCGCAATGAAGTCGTTGAACACCTTGCTCTTGGAGATATCTGCCACCCCGCTGGGGTCGGAATTGGCGGCGAAGGCAAACAGCTTGCTCACCCGGTTCGGATGTTTCATCGCCAGATCGAGGCCGATGATCGCGCCGTCGCTCCAGCCGACGATGGTTGCCTTGGGAACCTTTAGGAAGTCCATCAGGCCGATGACGTCCGACGCCATCAGGTCATAGCCGTAGGGCTTGGCGTCGCGGGTGCTGCGGCCATGACCCCGGCTGTCCATGACGATGACCTGGTACTTGTCCTGCAACGCCTTGACCTGATTGCCCCAGTAGTTGCTGTTGGCGAGGCCGCCATGCAGCAGGATCACCGGTTCGCGCGCCGAATCCCCTTGGCCGAACACGGCATACCAGATCTTGATGCCGTTCACCGGCGCAACCCCGCTCTGCGCGGTCGCCGGCAGTGTTGGCGTCGGCGGCAGGGTCATCCATTGCTGGGCGTGGGCGGGCGACCCCGCCAACGCGGCCAGCACGGCGAGAGCGGCACAGAAACGGCGCATCGATCGACCTCCCAGTCTCAAGGCAGCGGCGGCCGCCCGGCCGGACCGCGCACCCGTGGCAGCAGGATCATATCCCACGGGCTGGGCATTTCGCCCACCGGCACATGCACCAGCGCCGGCGCGTTCAACGCGAACGCTCGGCGCAGCACGTCTTCCAGCGCCTCCGGCGAACTGGCCTTGAACGCCGCGACACCAAAGCTTTCTGCAAATTTTACGAAATCCGGATTGGCGAGGTCGCTGGCAATCAGGCGGTTGCCGTATTGCTGCGCCTGGATGCGGCGGACATTGCCAAAGGCACCGTCGTCGAACACCACGGCGACTACCGGCAGCCTGTGGCGGACCGCCGTCGCCAGTTCACCTGCCTGGAACATGAAGCCGCCGTCGCCGGTGGCCAGCACCACCTTCCGCCCTGGCGCGGCGGCCTGCACGCCGAGCGCCGCGCCATAGCCCCAACCGAGGGAGTCCTGGTAGCCCGGCGAGAAGAAGGTGCGCGGTCCCCGCACCTCCAGGCCAAGCCGCGCGCCGAAGCCGGTCTGGGTGACTTCCTCGACGAACAGCCCGTCATCGGGCAGCGCCGCTCTGATCGCACGCAGGAAGCCCATCACCGGTTCTTGCCGCGCCATACGGTCGGCGAAGGCGGCACGGATCGCGGGCAGGTCCGGATTTGGCTGCCATGGCGCCGGCCCGCTTGCTCGCAGCGCCGCCAGCAGCGCACGCAGTGTCACCGCGGCGTCACCCAGCAGGGCGCAGGTGGGATGGCGGAAGCGTGTTATCTCCTCGGGGTCGATGTCGAGCCGGATGATCTTCAGGTTGTCGTCCACGCCCCAGTTGCTCTGCTGCCAGTAGAGGCGGGTGCCGATGGCCAGCACGGCGTCGGCGGTCTTCCAGAGGCCGTGGCCCTCGGTGAACGACACCGCCAGCTTGTGCGTGGTCGGGATTGCCCCCCTGCCCCGGCGGAACGACGAGACCGGCGCGTGCAGCAGTTCGGCAATCGCCTGCAGTTCCGGCCCGGCTCCCAGTGCGCCGCCGCCGACGCAGATCAGCGGCCGCTTCGCCTGCCGCAACAGATCGGCGGCGGCAGCGATGGCGGTGGGGTCGGCACAGGGCGGCGTTGTGCCGATTGGCGCGGTCAGCGTGGTCTCGGCAGCCTGGCCCCAGATGTCGATTGGGCATTCCAGCGCCACCGCACCGGGCCGGCCGGACATCGCGAGATCGATCGCCTGCGCCACCTTCGCCGAGGCCTCCTGCGGTGAGCGGATACGGTCGGCGGACTTGGTGATGTGGCGCAGCAGGCCGACCTGGTCGCGGATCTCGTGCAGGTGGCCGTGTCCCTGGTCGATGGCGAAGGACGGAATCTGTCCCGCCAGCGCCAGCACCGGCGCGCCCATCGCGTTGGCCAGCAGGGTCGCCGCAGAGGCATTCAGCACGCCCGGCCCTGGCACCACCGCGTAAGCCTGCGGCTTCCCCGTTACGAGTGCGGCGCCGAGCGCCATGTAGGCCGCAGTTTGCTCGTGGCGGGGATGGAGGACGCGGAACCGGTCCTGCGCCTTGAAGGCAGCGTCGAACAGGTGGTCGTTGTGCACGCCCGGCAGTGCGTAGAGCGTGTCGATGCCATGGGCGATCAGCGTTTCGATCACCGCCTCGGCGGTCGTCAGGCGCGGCATGGCGGTCCCTCGTGGTCAGCCTGTGGCGGAGTGTGGGCGATCACGGCGCGCGAGGGAACCGCAGGCACATGATCAGGCCCCTCCCTCCGGCGGTGGATCGATCATGGAGAGGAACGGCCGAAGCTTTCCCGCTGGCGTTCGGGCGATTGTCTCGACGATCCGGATATCGATGGTGAACTCCGGGCCGAACGCCGCCACTGCCAGGGCGCGCACCTCGGCTTCCTCATCCCCGGTCAGCGGCCGGTTGAGCACCAGCAGGACCTCGATACGATCAAGGGCGCGCTGCACCACCTGGTATTCGGTAACTGCGGTGAGACGAGCCAGACGGTAGTGCCGCAGTTCCGCGCGGCGCTGGCTGCCATCGGGCAGCGTCAGCACGTCCAGCGTGCGGCCAATGATCTGTTGCAGCACCGGCAGCCCACGGCCGCAGGCGCAGGGACTGCCAACCACGGCCTCATCGCCGATCTCGTAGCGCAGCAGCGGCATGGCGAAGTTCTGCAGCGGCGTCAGGACCACCCGCCCGGTCTCGCCCGGTGCGCATTGCCGGCCAGTGTCGTCCAGCACCTCGACCAGCACGCTCTCCGCCATGACATGGAAATGCGCCGCCTCGGGACATTGCACCGCGATGTAGCCGACCTCGTTGGCCGAGTAGTCATGGACAATCGGCGCACCCAGCACCTGCTGGCACGCTGTACGAAGGTCGTCGTCAACGACCTCGCTCAGTGTCCAGACCTGGCGCAGCGACGGCAGTCGCAGGCCGTGGCGGCGGCAATGCGCGATGAGGACACGCAGACTGGCCGGCTTCGTCAGCAGGTAATCGGGGCAGAGCCGCGCCAGTCCTGCCGCTTGCTCCGCAACCGGCAGGGTTTCGTCCATCAGCGTGGCCGGACCGGTCTGCCACAAGGTCGCGCAAGGCGGGCCCCAGTCGGGAAAACGCAGGCCGGCGGGACTGCGCGCAGCAGCGCGCTGCTCTGCCGAGAAAGCGTCCGCAACGCTGCGGATCAGCACGAGGTGACCCTCCGGCTTGTCGCGATGCCAGAGTTCCTTCCGCACCAGGTTGGCGTTCCAGAACAGCGCCTCCAGCGCCGTCTTGATCACGCGTACCGGTACACCGGTGGACCCGCCGCTGGCGGACGAGGTCAGTTGGCCGTGGTCAGTCGGGTAGGCCCGCGCCGTGAGCGCCGTCTGGTTTGCCTGCAGGTCACGCCGGGTGAGGATCGGCAGCCGGGCCCAGGCCTCCGGCGTAACCGGTCCATCCGGTACGAGGCCGGCCTGGCGAAGCCGGTCCTGGTAGAATGGCACTTGCGCCGCGGCATGAGACACCAGCGCACCGAGCTGCCGGAACTGGGCCGCCGCCAGCCGCTCCTGCGGCCACCATTCAGCGCGTTCGAATTGGTACTGCAACGCCATCAGCTCGGCGGCCAAGCCGTTCATGGCCGACGGCCAGGCCAGGTGCGAAATCGTCGGACGCAAGGGACGTTCTTTTGGTGCCATGTGTTGCAGCCGAAATCCAGGTTTGGAGGGCCGGTCTTGCACAAATTCATTGCGCTGTGTAGATTTTGGCATTCGTGAGGGAAATGCCAAATGGTTGATGCAACGCGCAATTTTGCCGCTGCCGTGACGGCCGGGTTTCTGTTCGGCGGCGCCGTGGACGCGAGCGCCGCGACGCTGCCGTTCACCTCCGACACCTTTGCACCGTCGACGATCTCAACAACACTGTTTGGCCCGCAGCCGGAGAGCTCAACGGCCGTTACCGGGCTGTCACAGTTTAACGCCGCGTTGGGCACGCTGACCCAAATAGACCTCACGGTCGTCAATTACGTGGTGTCGGGCCAGGCGGAGGTTGTGAACGCCGGCAGCGAGGGTGCGAGCGCGTCGCTGACCGCCGACTTCTCGGTTGAAGGGACAACAGCAAACGCCAAGACGTCAGGCAGTGGTTCCGCGGTCGTGCCGTTCGGCTTCGGCCCGCCGCCGCAAGCGCTGACGCTTGCCGCGGGTGCCTTCCCTGCGCTGACGCTGACCGATGCCCTCGATCTCGCTCCCTTCATCGGTATCGGCGATGTAAGCCTGTTCGCCAAGATCAAGAACTTTAACTTTTCAGGGTCCTGCCGTCTCAGTGGCAGCTGTAGCTTCCAGGCCTCGGCTGCATTCAGCGGCCAGGTGCACGTCGTCTACACGTACACCCCAGCGGACGTCCCGTTGCCGGAGCCTGCTAGCATAGCCGTGATCGGAGCCGGCCTCGCTGGCATCACCGCATTCCGTCGGCGACGCCGGGCGGCCTGACGCCACCGAATGCTGCGCAGCGGCACATCATCGCTGGGGCGGTCACGGCCGCTGTAAGCTGTACCGATGCGCACGCAACCGACTGCCGATTGGACGCCCTTCGCCGCCGCCAAAGCCCTGCACCAGCAAGGACGCCTGTCCGAAGCCGCACATGAGTATGAGGCTCTGTTAAGGGCTGACCCAGTACATCTGGATACGCTGCTGCATTTCGGGGTGCTCTGCCTGCAGCAAAACCGCCTGGAGGACGCAATCGGGCTCCTGCGCAACGCGCTGGAGCGCGATCCCACCTGCGCCGCCGCTCATGCCAACCTCGGTGCGGCCCTGCAAGCCCAGGGTCGGCTGGCAGACGCCATTATCGCGCACGAGGCCGCCGTCGCCGCCGATCCGGCGATGGCGGATGCCCAATATGGTCTGGCCGAAGCCTATCGCGAGGCCGGGCGGCTTGAAGATGCGCTCTCTTGCTTTCAGCGCGTGATCACACTGCAACCGGAACAACCAGAGGGCCATTACGCAGCTGCGACGGTACTGCAAGCGCTGCAGCGTTTCGACGAGGCCGCCACATTCTACCGCGCCGCGATCGGCTTCGACCCCGACTTTGCCGAGGCGCAATACGGCCTGGGCGCGACGCTGCAGCGGCTCGGCCGGCACGACGACGCCTACGTGGCCTTCCAGGCCGCGCTGGACGTCGACCCCGATTACATGGAAGCGCATCTTGGCCTCGGCAGCAGCCTGCTGCTGATGCTGCGCGCCGAGGCCGCGTTGGAACATCTCGACAAGGCACTGGCCTTGGCGCCCGACTCGATAGAGGTCCAATGCCGCCGCGCCGATGTCCTGGTGCTGCTGGACCGGATCGAAGAGGCCGAACACGATTTCCGGCGCATTGCCGATGTGGAGCCGGAACGGATTGACGCTCTTCTCGGACTCGCGGCCGTGCTGGCGGTGCAACGGCGTGAGCGGGAAGCCGCGACGCTGTTCGACCGGGCACTGGCGGTGGATCCGGACCATCCACGCGCTCTCGTCGGCCTTGGCCACGCGCTCCTGGCACTGAACCGGGAAGACGAAGCCTTAAAGCACCTGGAGCGTGCGACGGAGCTGGAGCCAAGTATGCCCGGTGCCTGGCAGGGCGTCGGGCGCACGCGCGAACAGCTCGGCGACATCAATGGTGCGAAGGCCGCCTTCCAGACAGCGCTGGAGCTGGCGCCGCACCGGCCCGGGCTGTACCTGAGCCTGTTCAATGTCACGAAACTCCGGCGGAACGACCCGCGCCTGGCGACGCTGGAAGCGCTCGATCCCGAAGGCATGACAGAGACGGAAGCCATGACCCGGCTGTTCGCCCTCGGCAAGGCCTACGACGACATTGGCGAGAAAGCGAACGCGTTTGATTGCCTGCTGGAAGGCAATGCCCGCAAGCGACGCACCGTCACCTACGATGAGCGTGCCGCTTTCGCCTCCAGCGCGCAGGTCCGTGCAATCTTTTCGCCGGCAATGATCAGCCACCTTGCCGGCTGGGGTGAACCGTCCGAGGTGCCGATTTTCATTCTTGGCATGCCCCGTTCGGGCTCCACGCTGATCGAGCAGATCCTTGCCAGTCACCACCAGGTCATTGCCGGTGGCGAACGGAAGGACTTCGGGCAGAGTCTGCAGCAAATCCTGCAGGCGGTTCCGGCGAACACCGGCGATGCTGAACCGGACGCCGTGCTGTCGCTTGACCCGACGACGATGCAGCGGCTCGGGCGGTCGTATCTCGATCTGCTGCCGCCGCTGACCCCGGGGAGAACCCGTGTCACCGACAAAATGCCGGGAAACTTCCGGCTCGCCGGCCTGATCCATCTGGCGCTGCCGCGGGCGAAGATCATCCACACCTGCCGCGACCCGGTAGACACCTGCCTGTCCTGTTTCTCCAAACTGTTCGGCGATGAACTGAACTTCACCTACGACCTGGGGGAGTTGGGTCGTTACTACCACGACTACCTTGACACGATGGCCCATTGGCGCGCCGCGCTGCCGCCCGGGGTCATGCTGGACGTGCGGTATGAGGAGGTCGTCGCCGACCTGGAAGGCATGATCCGGCGGCTGCTGGAGTTCTGTGGCCTGCCCTGGGATGATGCCTGCCTGGCGTTCCACCGGACGCAACGAGCCGTTCGCACCGCCAGCGTCGCGCAAGTGCGCCAGCCGCTCTACAGCAGCTCCGTCGGCAAGTGGCGGCCGGATGATGCGGTGCTGCGGCCGTTGCTGGATGGCATCGCCGGGCAAGGCTGATCGCACGCAGAGGGCGTCTGGACGCCTCGTGCGCTGGGTTGATCAGCGCCGGCCGGCGCCCGACCCGGCTGGTTCGAGCCGGCAATGCCGGGCGGCGACGGGTGTCCGGGCCGGATCCGGTCGCGTCTGCCACACCACCGGCCGGAGACATCACGCCCCGAGGCTACACTGGATAATTCCGCGCCGTCACTCCCAGGGCGTCCAGCACCTGCCTGCAAACCGTCGCCACCGAACGACCGATCTCCTCCAGGTTCGCGATCTGGGCGATGCGCGCCGCAGCCCGCTCGAACTCCGCCGCGCTGAGCATCCGCGACAGCACGCCGGATGCGTTGGCAAGGCCGAGCAGCAGGGTGTCGCGCGGATCGGGGACGTCATCGTTGAACAGGATGGTCATCAGCCGCGCCTTCGCCTCGAGCCGCTCGCGGCCCGAGACCGGCGGGTAGGCGCGCCGCGAGAACACCCACAGGAAACGCCGCTCCTCCTGACGGAGGATGCCCGCCTCCACAAGGCGATGCATGACCTGATCCAGAATATGGCTGTGGCGCCCGGCGAGCGCATCGACCCACCACGCCGTGGGCTGCGTGCCCTCGGCGGCGGCGATTTCCCGCAGCACGCCATCCAGCAGCGCGTCGCCGGTATCGGCCGGGTCAATGACAAACAGCCGGTGGGGATCGGTGTCGATCCGCAGGCGCAGGGCAAGTTCCATCAGGACGCCTCCAATCGCGGCGATTGTCGCAATGGGGCGATGAACAAGCGCAACGTCGCCGACCTCGTCATCCAGCAGCAGGACGACGATTTCATCGGCAAGTGTCAGGGTCCCGACGGAGCATTGGCTGCTCATGCAAGCTAACCTGCGGGACGGATCGAAGGCGTGTCAATCGCCATCCCGCTCGCGCTGCCGTGAAACACCGGCGGCAACGCTTCTCCTCCGACTCGCCGGCGCCCTATATGGTGTCGGACATGCCGCACGCCTCTTTCGTTCACCTCCGCACCCATTCGGCCTATTCGCTGTCCGAGGGCGCGATCCGCCCCGACAAGATCGCCGCCATGGCCAAGGCGGATGCCATGCCGGCCGCGGCCATCACCGATACCGGCAACCTGTTTGGTGCGCTGGAATTCTCGCAATACGCGTCCGGCAAGGGCGTTCAGCCCATCATCGGCTGCCAGATCGCCCTGACCCGCGCTGATAATCCGCGCTTGCCGCCCGACCCGGTGGTGCTGCTGGCGCAGGATGCGACGGGTCTTGCCAACCTGCAGCGCCTGTCCTCGGTTGGCTTTCTCGAAACCGACCCGTCCCTGAAGACGCAGGTCAGTATGGCCACGCTGGCCGACAATGCCGCCGGCCTGCTCCTGCTCACCGGTGGCACCACCGGACCGATCGCCCGCCTGCTGGCCGAGGGTCAGAAGCCGGAAGCCGAACGCCTGCTCGACGCGATGGCCGAGGCCTTCCCCGGCCGCACGATCCAGGAACTGCACCGTCACTCGCTGCCGGTGGAAGCCGCCATCGAGCCCGGCCTGATCGGCCTGGCCGACGCGCGCGGCCTGCCGCTGGTCGCCACCAACGACTGCTACTTCGCCACGCGCGACATGCACGAGGCGCACGACGCGCTGCTGTGCATCGCCGAGGGCCGCACGCTGGCGGAACATGAGCGGCGCCGGGTGACGCCGGAACACTGGTTCAAGCCGTCGGCAGATATGCGCGCGCTGTTCGCGGACCTGCCGGAGGCCTGCGACAATACGCTCGCTCTGGCCCGTCGCTGCGCGGTGATGGCGGAGACGCGCAAGCCGCTGCTGCCGGTGTGCCCGAAGGTGCGGCCCGGCCAGACCGAGGAAGAGACGGTCCGCGCCATGGCAGTGGAAGGCCTGGAACTCCGCATGGACGCCGCCGGGGCGGATGCCGCCACGCGCGAGATTTATCGTCAGCGGCTGACGTATGAACTCGACGTCATCGCCAAGATGGGCTTCTCCGGCTACTTCCTGATCGTCGCCGACTTCATCCAATGGTCGAAGGCGCAGGGCATCCCAGTCGGTCCCGGCCGTGGGTCCGGCGCCGGGTCTGTGGCGGCTTGGGCGCTGACCATCACCGATCTCGACCCGCTGCGCTTCAACCTGCTGTTCGAACGCTTCCTCAATCCGGAACGCGTCTCGATGCCGGACTTCGATATCGATTTCTGCCAGGAGGGCCGCGACCGCGTCATTGACTACGTCCGCCAGGAGTATGGCGGCGACCGTGTCGCGCAAATCATCACCTTCGGAAAACTGCAAGCCCGTGCCGCCGTCCGCGACGTCGGCCGCGTGCTCGGCCTGCCGTTCGGCCAGGTCAACAAGGTCGCCGAACTGATTCCCAACAACCCGGCCAAGCCGGTGACCCTGCAGCAGGCGATCGATGGCGAGGCGCGCCTGCAGGAGATGCGCGACAATGACGAGGCGATTGGCCGCCTGATGGAAATCGCCCTGCGGGTCGAGGGATTGTACCGCCACGCCTCCACCCACGCCGCCGGCGGCGTCATCGGCGACCGCCCGCTGGTCGAGCTGGTGCCGCTCTACCGCGACCCGAAATCGGACTTCCTGGTCACACAGTATTCGATGAAGCATGTCGAGCAGGCCGGCCTGGTCAAATTCGACTTCCTGGGCTTGACCACGCTGACGATCCTGCGCCGTGCGGAAAACTTCCTGGAAGGCCTCGGCACGCCAGTCGACCTGAACGCGCTGCCGCTGGACGACACCAAAACCTATGAGATGCTGCAGAAGGGCGATGCCGGCGGGGTGTTCCAGTTGGAAGGCCAGGGCATGCGCGACTGTTTGCGGCAGATGAAGCCCGACCGGTTCGAGGACCTGATTGCCGCCGTGGCGCTATATCGCCCCGGCCCGATGGCCAACATCCCTGATTACTGCCGGCGCAAGCACGGCGAGAAATGGGACGCGCCGCACCCGGAAATCCACGACATCCTGGCCGAGACCTACGGCATCATGGTCTACCAGGAACAAGTTATGCAGATCGCGCAGAAGATGGCCGGCTACAGCCTGGGCGGTGCCGACCTGTTGCGGCGCGCCATGGGCAAGAAGATTGCCGCAGAAATGGAGGCGCAGCGCAACATCTTCACCGAAGGGGCGATCAAGCGCGGCATCGACCCGGCGAAGGCCAAGGAGGTCTTCGACCTGATGGCGAAGTTCGCGGACTATGGCTTCAACAAGTCGCATGCCGCTGCCTATGCGCTGGTGGCCTACCAGACAGCCTGGCTGAAGGCGAACCACCCGGAAGTGTTCCTTGCCGCCTGCATGAGCCTGGCGATCAGCAACACCGACCGCCTGGCTTCGCTGAAGCAGGAAGCGGAGCGCGCCGGCATCAAGATCCTGCCGCCCGACATCAACCGGTCCGGTGCCGACTTCACGGTGGAACGGCTCGTCGACGGCAACCTGGCAATCCGCTACGCCCTGGCCGCGGTGAAGAAGGTCGGCTACAGCGCCATGGAGGCACTGGTTGCCGCCCGCGGCGAGACGCCGTTCCGCGACCTCGCCGACTTCGCCACGCGGGTCGACCCGAAGCAACTGAACAAGATGCAGATCGAGAACCTGGTGCGTGCAGGCGCCTTCGACCGCCTGGACAATAACCGCGCGCATCTGTTTGCCGGCGCCGAAACGATCCTGCGCCGGGCGCAAGCGGTCAGTGAGGAAAAAGAAAGCGGCCAGATCGGCCTGTTCGGCGGCACGGCAGCGAAGCCCGAGCCGCTGCGGCTGCCGACCATGCCGGATTGGCCGGTCCTGGAGCGACTTTCCTACGAAGCCGAGGCCATCGGCTTCCACCTGACCGCCCACCCGCTCGACACCTATACCCAGGCGCTGCGCCGCCTCGGCGCGACCCAGGCGGCGCGTGTGGAATCCAGAGCGGCCAATGGCGTTGGGCGCGTGAAGATCGCCGGCACTGTCGTTGCATCAAAGGAACGCATCACCCGCACCGGCAGCCGCATGGCATGGATCCGCATCTCCGACGCATCAGGCTCGATCGAGGTCACGTTCTTCAGCGAAGTGCTGAACCGGTCGCGTGACATCCTGACCGCCGGCTCGAACGTCTTCGTCACCGCCGACCTGAAAACCGAAGGCGATGCCGTGCGCGTCACTGCCGCCGATGTCATGACGCTCGATAAGGCGGCTTCACAGGCAGGCGCATCAATGCGTGTCTGGCTGCGCCAGACCGAAGCGGTGCCGCATATCCGCGACGTGCTGTCGCGTGAGAGCGGTGGCCGCGGCCGAGTGACACTTGTACCTTGCCTGGACGCCGACCACGAGGTGGAGATCGCCCTGCCCGGCGCCTACAACGTAACGCCGCGGCTGGCGCAGGCCCTGAAGTCGCTGCCCGGCGTCGAGCAGGTGGAAGAAATTTAGGGCGCTTGCAGCGTTTGCTGTTGCAGGTCCGCAGCAAGCGGCGGGCCTGATGGCTTCGGCGACCGCACGCCGCCACGGCGTGCAGGGGTCATGATCAAAGCTGTCCGTGACTTCGAGCGTGACGGCAGGGTCGCGAACGCCGGCGCTGCGACGGCGGAGACGAGACAGGGCGGCGGCGAAGCTCATGGAAGCCGGTGCCACAGGCCGGGCCGGCCACCGGATCAGTAACGTTCCGGCGAGGCACGCAACGAAATCTCGCTGGCCGCATTTGGGTTTAATCGCAACCAGCGAGGAATGCGCTCATGTCGGCTATTGTCCTCCTTCTGTTCCTTGCCTTCTTCGTCTACCTTGGCTCACGGTTATGGCGCCGCGATCACCTGCAGCCGCAGATGGCCGGTGGCGTGACGCAGAACGATCATACGTCCTTTCGCACCGGTGATGGCTCCGGCCGGTCCGACGATCGCCCCCGCACTCCCGCCGACGCAGCTCCTCGCAGCAACAACGACGGCTCGGTCTGAGGCAGGCATGAAGCCAGGCACCGCCGCGGTTGTCGCCATTGGATCGGTCGCCGCGGCGGCCCTGATCGGTTCCCAGTATGGTCCGCAGAACCCCGCCACCGGCGTTTGGTATGCGCGGCTGCGCAAGCCGTCCTTTACGCCGTCCGGCAAGGTCATCGGCGCGGTCTGGAGCGTGCTCGACATTCTGCTTTGCATCACCGGCTACCGCCTGATGCGCGCCGCACCGTCCCCTGCCCGGTCGGTCGCGCTGGCCGGCTGGATCGGCGATATCGCCGGTCTGGCCGGCTTTCAGCCCGTGTTCTTCGGCGGCCGCCGGTTGGGCGCCGGCACGGCCGTATCGTCCGGGCTGCTTGCCTCCGCCGCGACGACGGCGGCGGCTTCCGCCTACAGTGACAAGGGCGCAGCGGCTGCAGCCACGCCCCTTGTCCTCTGGACGGCCTTTGCAACGGTGCTGAGCGAGGAGCTTTGGCGGCGCAACGCGCGGTGACAACTGCGCCGATCCGCCGCGTGACGTGAGTGCTACTTCAGTAGCGAGCCGCTGCGGAGGCGCCCGGTGATCGGGCGCACTCCGCCGGCGTGCCGCAGGCATAGGCAAGCGCCCACGCGCCTTATGTTGCTACAGTGCAACGGCATGAGTTCTCGCCGCGAGCCGGCCCGACCCGTACATGAGTTCTCGCCGCGAGCCGGCCCGACCCGTAACTGAGGGTTCCGGGACCCCCGCTCCCGGCGCAGCATTCCTTGACGTGTTCGCCGGCCCGTGGGGACCTTACTCGGCCGCCGCGTCAGCTCCGGTGTAGAGATGCGGCCAGCGGCGCTTCACCAGCGGACCTTTCTCGTCATAGGCGAGACACGTGTTCACGATCTTCCGCCCGCTGCCCCATTTCTCGGTAATCCGCTTATCCATCGCGTCACCATCAAGGTGCTGGTCAGGTACTCCCTCGGCTTCAAGCTCGCGCTTCACCTTCGCCGGGTTGATCGTCTGAAAGGCCGTCGTCGCCATCTGCTGCAACAGCTCACGCAGATGCGTGCAGCCGACGACGCCACCCACGAGGTGGTTCGCTTCCCGCAGGAACCCGGCCTTGATCCGCAGCCCCACCAGCCTCTGGAAATTCGGCGCCGCCGCCGGGCAGGTGTGATACGGCGTGCTGTCGCTGACAGCCTCCACCGCGTGGATATGCATCTGCTCATCCACGGTCAGCCGCAGCCACATGTCGTGCACTGGCTCGCCAGCGGCGATCGTGCCGCGGTCAAAGTTCACCTGGCTATAGCTTTTGCAATCGGTCAGATGCGCCTCAATATCGTACCGGCCATCGGCCCTGCGGTAGCCGTTGATCTCGATGGAGCGCTGGTGCAGATGATCGCGCTCAGCGGGTGGAGGCAAGGGCATGCGGCCGGGTTCCTGGCAATGGGACAGTGCAGTGCAGCATACTGCTATGCCATCGTGGCTGCGCGCTGAAAAGCCTTGCCAGGCGCAGGCGTTGCGACGGGCTGTTCGGCCATGAACGCGAATATGGTTGACGCCAGCCGCAAACCGCGCATGTTCCCGCCTCTCGGTAGCGCGGCAGCGATTTCAGGAGTCCAAGTTGATCACAATCAACGAGGCAGATCAGCATTCTGTTAACCTGACAGACACGCACACACGCCTGGCCGCCTGCTTAAGGGCTCCGCATTGATGAAATCGTTCAAGGAACACTGCCGCGACGCGCTGGATGCCATCCGCAACCAGGGGCGCTACCGGGTCTTCACGCCGTTGCAGAAGCGGGCCGACAGCTTTCCGTTCTACCGTCGCACTGACGGCAGCACGGTGCTGGTCTGGTCGGCCAATGACTACCTGGCGATGGGCGGTCATCCAGTTCCCGTCAATGCGGCTTGCGAGGCTGCGCTGACCATGGGCACAGGCGCCGGTGGCACGCGCAATATCAGCGGCACCTCGCCGGTGCACGACGCGCTGGAGGCCGAGCTCGCCGATCTGCATGGCAAGGAAGCCGGGCTGCTGTTCACCTCCGGTTTCGTCTCCAACCAGGCGGCGCTGTCCACGATCCTGAACAGTTTTCCCAAGGGACCGCAGAATCCCTGGCACTGTTTTTCGGACTCCAAGAACCACGCCTCCATGATTGCCGGCATCAAGGGCTCACGCGCGGTGGTCAACATCTTCCGCCACAATGACCTGGTGCACCTGGAATCGCTGCTGCGCGCCGCCCCCGCCGACGCACCCAAGCTGATCGCGTTCGAGTCCGTCTATTCGATGGACGCCGACATCGCGCCACTGGCCGCGCTGTGCGACCTGGCGGACAAGTACGGCGCGATGACCTACCTGGACGAAGTGCACGCCGTCGGCATGTATGGCCCGACTGGCGGCGGCGTCTCGGAACGCGATGGCGTCGCCCACCGCATCGACATCATCGAGGGCACGCTGGCCAAGGCGTTCGGCTGCCATGGCGGCTACATCACCGGCGATGCCGACGTGGTGGATTTCATCCGCTCCAACGCGCCCGGCTTCATCTTCACCACGTCCCTGCCGCCGATGACGGCCGCCGCGGCGCTGGCCAGCATCCGCCATGTCCGGCAGGATCATGCGCGCCGGGCGAAGCTGTTTGAACGCGCCGCGACGCTGAAGGCCAAACTCGACGCCGCCGGGCTTCCCAGGATCGAGTCCGAGAGCCACATCGTCCCCGTGCATATCGGAGAGGCCGCGCTTTGCACCGAAGTCAGCCAGCGCCTGCTGCAGGAATTCAGCATGTATGCGACGCCGATCAACTACCCCACGGTGCCGCGCGGCGAGGAACGCCTGCGCCTGACGCCGACGCCGTTGCACACCGACGCCATGATGGACGATCTGATCACCGCCCTGCTGCAAATCATCCCACAGGAACGCCGCGCCGCGGCGTGACAGCGTGTGGCTTTGGTAAACCAGGGGGCGCTGCCCCCTGGCCCCCCGCTAAGGGCGTAACGCCCTTAGAACCCAATCATTGGGGGGAACCGGAGAGAGGGAGCTACGCAGCGCTCTCAACCGGCACGGTCGCCCCCTCTCTCCGGCTCCCCCCATGGACGGGGATCCAAAGGGGCGTGCCCCTTTGCGGGGTCCGGGGGCAGAGCCCCTGGTCTAACTAAAGGCCACCGCATGATCACCGAGATCGGGCATTTCTCGCTGGTGTTGGCGCTGTTTGTGGCGCTCGCGCAGGCGAGCGTACCGCTGGTCGGCGCGGCGCGGCGGAACCTTGGCTGGATGGAGGTCGGACGGTCCTGCGCACTGATGCAGTTCGTGCTGATCGGCCTCGCCATGCTGGCGCTGATGCACGCCTACATGGGCTCCGACTTTTCCGTCATCAACGTCGCTGCCAACAGCCATACCGACAAGCCGCTGCTCTACAAGATCACCGGCGTCTGGGGGAACCACGAGGGCTCGATGCTCCTGTGGGTGTTCATGCTGTCGCTGTGTTCGGCGGCGGTGGCGCTGTTTTCCAGTAATCTGCCGCCGGCACTGCGGGCGCGCGTGCTGGCGGTGCAGGGCATGATCGCCATCGGCTTCCTGCTGTTCATCCTGTTTACCTCGAACCCGTTCCTGCGCACGTTCCCGCCGCCGCCGAACGGCAACGGGCTGAATCCGGTGCTGCAGGATCCGGGCCTGGCGTTCCACCCGCCCTTCCTCTACCTCGGCTATGTCGGCTTTTCCGTTGCCTTTGCCTTTGCCGTCGCCGCGCTGATCGACGGCCGTGTCGACGCCGCCTGGGCCCGCTGGGTGCGCCCCTGGACGCTGGCGTCCTGGTGCGCGCTGACCATTGGCATCGCGATGGGGTCCTGGTGGGCGTACTACACGCTGGGCTGGGGCGGCTGGTGGTTCTGGGACCCGGTGGAAAACGCCTCGCTGATGCCCTGGCTCGCCGGCACCGCGCTGATTCACTCGTCCATCGTCGTGGAGAAGCGGGACACGCTGAAGTCCTGGACCATCCTGCTGGCGATCATGACCTTTTCGCTGTCGCTGGTCGGCACGTTCCTGGTCCGCTCCGGTGTGCTGACGTCAGTGCATTCGTTTGCCTCCGATCCGGCGCGCGGCACCTTCATCCTGCTGCTGCTGATTGCCGCCATCGGCGGTTCACTGACGCTGTACGCGATCAGAGCGCCGGCGCTGAAGGGCGGCGGGCTGTTCGCGCCGATCTCCCGCGAGGGCTCGCTGGTGCTGAACAACGTGCTGCTGTCCTGCGGCTGCGCCACCGTGTTCCTTGGCACGCTGTATCCGCTGTTCCTGGACGCAATGGGCGGCCCGAAGCTGTCGGTCGGCTTCCCGTTCTTCAACCGCACCTTTGTGCCGATGATGGTGCCGATGATCATCGCCCTGGGCGTCGGCCCGCTGTTGGCCTGGAAGCGCGGCGACCTGATCGGCGCGCTGCAGCGGCTGTGGGTCGCTTATATCATCACCGGCCTCGTGCTGCTGGTGGCGTTCTACGTCACCAACGGCGGCCCGGTGCTCGCCGTTCTGGGCCTTGGTCTGGCGGCGTGGCTGGCGGTGGCGGTGCTGACCGAACTGGCAGACCGGCTGAAGCTGTTCCGCATCCCGTTCAACGACAGCGTGAAGCGTGCGGTGAACCTGCCGCGCGCGGCCTATGGCATGTCGCTGGCCCATTTTGGCCTGGCCGTCTCCGTCGCCGGCTTTTCAGCCTCCGCCTGGGACCGGGAAGCCATCGAGATCGTACCGATCGGCGGGTCAGTGGCGCTGGCCGGCTACGAGCTTCGCCTGGACAGCGTCGACCGCGTCCCTGGATCAAACTTCATTGCGGATCAGGCCACCGTCCGCGTCACCAGCGGCGGCGCTCCGGTCGCGCTGATGCATCCGTCCCGCCGCTTCTTCACGCTGCAGAAGCAGACCACCAGCGAGACCGCGATCCGCACCAATCTTCTGTCCGACCTTTATGTTGCCCTCGGCGAATCCGACACCGCCGGCAACTGGACGCTGCGGGTCTACTGGAAGCCGCTGGTGCCGTGGATCTGGATCGGCTGCGTCATCATGGCCGCGGGTGGGATGGTCAGCCTGAGCGACCGCCGCTGGCGCGTAGGCGTCGCGCGCAAGACGCGTGTCGCACCCGGCGCGGTGCCTGTCGCCGGAGAGTAGAGCGCAGCCATGACACGTGCCCTGTTCCTGCTGCCGTTGCTGCTGTTCGCGGTGGTGGCGGGCTATTTCTTCACGGCCCTGCGTCCCAGCCACGACACCCGGGAACTGCCGTCGGCACTTCTGGACAAGCCGGCGCCGGCTTTTGATCTGGCCGGCCTCGGCAGCGACAAGCGCCTGACACTCGACGGGCTGAAGGGCCGGCCGTCGGTGATCAATTTCTTTGCGTCCTGGTGCGCGCCGTGCCGCATCGAGCATCCAGTGCTGATGCGACTGGCCAAGCAGGACAAGGTGGCGATCTACGGCATCTCGTACAAGGACAAATCGGAGGCCTCGACCAATTTTCTGACCACGCTAGGTGATCCCTACCGACAGGTCGGGCTGGATCCGGATGGCCGCACCGGCCTCAACTTTGGCGTCTACGGCGTGCCCGAGACCTACGTGCTGGACGGCAATGGCGTCATCCGCAAGCGTTTCGTCGGCCCGCTGTCGGCCGAGGCGGTGGACCGCGAATTGCTGCCACTGCTGAAGAAGCTGGGCGCATCATGAGAGCGCTGCTCGCCGCGTGTCTTCTGCTGGCGATGACGGTCGCGGCCCCGGCGGTGGAACCGCGTGAGAAGCTGCCCGACCCGGCGCAGGAAGCGCGTGCCCGCGATATCAGCAGCGGCCTGCGCTGCCTGGTCTGCCAGAACGAGTCGATCGACGACTCCGGCGCCGAACTGGCGCACGATATCCGCGTCTTTGTGCGTGAGCGCATCGCCGCGGGCGACAACAATCGGCAGGTGGTGGATGCCGTGGTCAGCCGCTACGGCTCCTTTGTTCTGCTGAAACCGCCCGTCGAGCCGGCCACCTATTTGCTTTGGTTCGGCCCGCCGGTGCTGGTGCTGATCGGCCTGGCCGGCACCTTTGTCTGGGTAAGCCGCCGCCGAGCCACCGCCACCGCCGCCGAACCCGCGCCTTTGAGCGCCGAAGAGCAGCGGCGGCTGCAGGGTCTGCTTGAGGACCAGGACAGGTGATGTTTCCCTTCCTTCTTGCCACGCTCGCCTTCGTCACGCTGGTGGCGATCGTGGCGCCGCTGTTGCGTGGCCGTGGTGCCGCCGCGAGCCGCGCGCAGTTCGACCAGGCGGTCTATCGCGACCAGTTGCGCGAACTTGACCGCGATATCGAGCGGGGCCTGCTGACACCAGACGAGGCCGCCACCGCTCGGCTGGAGATCCAGCGGAGGCTGCTCGCCACTGACCGGGTTGCCGCGGAGCCCACCGTCTCCGCGTCCCGCCCGATGCGCAGTCCGGCGATGGCGGCGTTCGTCTTCATTGTCGTCGCCGGCGGTTCGATCGGCACTTACCTTTGGATCGGCACACCGTGGCTGCCGGATATGCCTTTCGGCAGCAGCGCGCAGGAAGCGATGCTGACGGAGGACAAGGAACAGATCGACATCCAGAAGGCGGCGGAGCAACTCGCGGCCAAGCTGAAGGAAAACCCGAACGACGCCCGCGGCTGGCAGTTGCTCGGCCGCACCTACGCGCTGATGGGCCGCTTCGATGACGCGGTCGGTGCCTACCGGCAGGCCGTCACGTTGGGAGAGACTGATCCGGACACCGCCGCCGCCTATGCCGAGGTCCAGGTGATGGCCGCCGGCGGCAATGTCACGCCAGCCGCCGAGGCGCTGTTCCGCAAGGTCCTGACCAGTGATCCCACCAGCGGCGTTGCCCGCTATTACCTCGGTCTGGCTGCCGGCCAGGCAGGCGAGCCCAAAAAGGCGATCGACATGTGGGTCGCCCTGCTCGGGGACATGCCCTCCGACTCACCGATGCGCGATCAGATTGCCGCGCGCATCGCCGACGCCGCACGCACCGCGGGGATCCAGATGCCGGCGCTGCCGAAGGGCACCGCGCCGGCCGCGGGACCGGACAGTGAAGCTGTCGCCCAGGCCGAATCCATGCCGCCGGAGCAGCGCCAGGCCATGATCCAAGGGATGGTGGCGCGCCTGGCGGCCAAGCAGGAGGCGGACCCGGCCAACTTTGCCGGCTGGATGCAGCTAGGCAGGGCGTACGCCGTGCTGCAGGAGACGGATAAGGCAGCCGACGCGTACGACAAGGCAATGGCGCTGAAGCCGGACGATGCATCCGTTCCCCTGCAGGCCGTGCAGGAACTCACGCGCGGGCAGGACCCGAAGCAGAAACTGTCGCCACGCCTGATCGCCCTGCTTCGCAAGGTGCAGTTGACCAACCCGCGCGAGCCGATCGCCCTCTGGTTCCTCGGCGTCGCGGCCTTGCAGGCAAAGCACCCGGACGAAGCGAAACGCTACTGGACCGATCTGCTGGGCGTGTTGCCGCCCTCCAGCCCGGATGCGCGTACCGTTCAGTCGGCGCTGGACATGCTGGCCAAGGCCAGCGCCGGATCGGGCGGATAAGTCGCGCAAGGCCATCGTCCTGGTGGCGCTTGCGGTGATGTGGTTGCGGCAACCGTCCTTGGCTGCCGGCACGCCAGACTGACACACACCGTCATCGGGTTACGCCGCCGGTCGTGCCATCTCCGCGAAACGTGCCCGAGCCAGCGGCCCATGACTGGCGCCGGCGTGGCCAATTTCCGTGGCGGCGGCGCGATAGTAGTTGATGATGAAGACACGAACAGCGCTGGTCCGGCCGCCGGCATGGCCGGCTGATTCGACCTGACGGACCAGGGCGCTCATGTCCTGGCCTTCGCGTTCGCAGATTTCCGTCAGCGCCTCCCATAGTTCCGGCTCCAACCGCATGCTGGTCCGGCCCCGTTCAGCGACGACATTTCGGTTGACTAGACGACTTTGTGACATGCCCACCTCCAGTTGGCGGGTCACAACAGACCATGGCGAAGTTAACAGAAGGTTTTCAACCGAAAGAAAATTTCTCTGATCCGGATACAACTATGTGGGGATTAAACAGGAAGCGGCGCTGCCTTCAGGCGCTCCATGCTGAACCGGCTGCTGACATTGCGCAGCGGCACGGCGCCGATCAACCGCCGGTAGAAGCCGTCATAGGCCGCAATATCGGGCACCACGACGTGCAGCAGGTAGTCGACGTCGCCGCTCATGCGCCAGGCATCGACGATTTCCGGCGTGGTGCGGATGACCTCGGCAAATCGAGCCAGCCATTCGGCCGAATGATCCGCCGTCTCGATCTCCACGAATACCGAGACCGGCAGGCCGATCTTGTCCGCATCCAGGATGGCGACGCGCCGCTGGATGATGCCGTCCTGCTCCATACGGCGGATGCGCTTCCAGCATGGCGTCGGCGTGAGGCCGACCTTGGCGGCAATGTCAGCCAGCGACAGCGACGCATCCACCGCCAGCAGCCGGAGGATTTCGCGGTCGAGGCGGTCGAGGCCCTTGTCGGCGGACATGTGGAGCAGCACCTTCTTCCAATCCGGCAATTACGCACGGATTTTTCCTGCCAGAACGCTTAGTCGGTTCCGGCGGAGAAGAAAATGCCAAAAATGCAGGTTGCTTAGCGGCGTTCCGCGGCCCCGTGCTCCGCCGGCGTGCGCAATGTCAGGGCCAAGGCGTGGAGGCCCCCTTCATCCTTCTCACCGAACTCGCTTTGCAGCGCGCTGTGCACGGCGCGGGACCGGGCGACGCGGTTGACGCCCTCGAAGGCGGCACTGACGAGCAGCACGCTGTAGTGGGTCTGGCCGTTCGGATGCGCGCCGGCATGGCCGGCATGGCGGTGGCTGTCATCCTGGATTTGCAGGACGGATGGCGCAAAGGCCTCGGTCAGCGCAGTACGGATGCGGTCAGCGCGGGACGTGGAGCTAGCTGTGTCTGTCATGGTGCCTGTATAGCATCACCCGCCCTGCACGACTGCAGTCTTGCCGTCGTGGTGATGCACGATGGTCGCCGCGGCGATCGGGTACACCCCGCAATGGTCATGTCGGAGCGGACGTCCGGCCGCTGGCGGTGCATCCAGGCAAACAAGGCGGCGGGGGCGGCGTCACTTCCAGATCCCTGCTGCCAATCAATGCTTCATATTCGCGGCTTGCCCGTCATCAAGGCGAGGTCCGCAAAGTCAACGCGGAAGCTAAACAGCTCGGTCTCTGATTCACGCTTGCCTCGCCTCGCCGCCCGGCGGCCATGGCGAAAGTAGCTGGGCTGCGCCCGCAACCACTGCGGGCGCAGCAAGCTTTTACCGGCTCCTCAACAACACCGGCAGCCCGAGCAACCGCGACAGGGGCGCCGGATCGTGCAGCAGCGATGTCCGTGGCTGCTGGTTCTCCGACAGGGTCCGCCACCCAAACTTCGTCGACGCCGGCGTCGGATCATCCTTCAGGACGCGCCAACCAAAACGGTCCGATACCGGTGTGGGGTCGTTCAGCAGTAGCCGCCAGCCCAGGCGACGCGACAACGGTGCCGGGTCGGGGCTGAGCGAAGCGCGTGCATCCTGATTTGCCGACAGCGTTCGCCACCCCAGCAACCGCGACAGCGGCGCCGGATCATCCAACAGCACACGCCACCCGAACTTGCGCGACGCCGGCGCAGGGTCATCCAACAGCACCGGCCAGCCGAAGCGGGCGGATACTGGAGCCGCGGGATCCTCCACACGCGCCGTTGCGCTGGCACTGCCCGAGCGCCCTAGGTCCTCGTCCGGCACATCGACAATATGCGTATCGACCGGTCCGGCCGCGTCCATGATGCGCGTCACCCGCCCAGCGTAACCGAAGCTCGGTGCAACCGAGACGGCGGAGCGGCCCTGGGATACGGCCTCTGCATAAGCCTTGGCACTAGCGTTCGACATGCCGTTCGCAGCCAAGGCCTGCCTTGCGGAGTCGCCATCAGCCTGCGTAACCACGGTGACCTGGCCCGACAGCGTGTGTGGCGCCAACTCGCTTTCAACCTGCCGCGCTTTATCCTCAGAATCGTACAGCCGCGTCACGATCACAGGCATTGAAAACCCCCCACTGATGTGAAGACTTCGTCCGCAGACGGTAACGCTGCAAATGACGACGCGTTCCACGTTGGCAAGGGATCAATTGCGTCACGGATGGCGGAACAGTGCCGCCAGGACGCGCGCACGGTTGCTCGGACGGAGCACCCTTGGGGCCGGGATCTGGCGGAGTCAGGAGCGGGCCGGAACCGGCACCTCTCCGTCCGCCAGCCCGCGATCAATAGGCGATGGCGCCTCTTGCGTACGCCAGCGCGTTCCAGATCTCATTCGATATCGCCCCGACGGAGCGGCCGATTTCCTCCAGCGCAACGACGCTGGCGATGCGGCCGGATACCTTGTCGAGTTCCTCATCGGTCAAGATCTTCGACAGCGCGCCGGTGGCATTGGCGAGCCCCAGCAGCAGCGTGTCCCGCGGATCGGGCACGTCGTCATCGAACAGGACGGCCATCAGACGGGCGGTTGCCTCGCGCTCCTCCCGGCCGCTCACCTTCGGGTAGGCGCGCTCCGAAAACACCCAGAGGAACTGACGCTCTTCCTCCCGCAGGATGCCGGCCGCGACCAGGCGGCCAAGGACCACGTCGACCAGGTCAGGATGGCGCTGCGAGATGGTATCGATCCACCAGGCACTGGACTGACGCTCTGGTTCCGCAGCGATTTCCTGCAGCGTCTCATCCAGCAAGGCATCGCCGGTCGGCGCCGGATCGACGATGAACAGCGAGGTCAGGTCGGTGTCGATGCGTCCCAGCAGGGCCAGTTCCATCAGGATGCCGGCGGCCACCGCGACATTTGCCACCGGTTCGAAGCTGCTGCTGATCTGGCCGGTCTCATCGTCCAGCACCAGAACCACGATTTCGTCGGCGAGCGTAAGGTGCTTCATAAGACTTCCTCCGTAGAGCCCTGGGCCGGCCGGTCTGCCTGGCGCGGCGGTCGTCGAAAGGCGGAGAGCGGCGGCCTGCTGCGGTTCCGCCGGGTCAGGCGCTGAGCAGAGCCCTGGCTTCGTCCTCGGTGGCCGTGATGCGGACGATGGTGGCGAAGCCGGACGTCGTCATCACATCTTCGACAGCGGGCTGCAGCCCGAACAGGGCGATGCCGCCGCCGACCGCCTGTGCCTTCTTCGCCGCCATCAGCACCGCGCGCAGTCCGGCCGAGGAGATGTAGTCCACCTGGCGCATGTCGATGACGAGGCGGGACGCACCGGCTTCAATCGCCGCCCCGGCGGCCTGCTCCAGCTTCGACATGGCGATGGCGTCGACCCGGCCGACAACCTTCAGGGTTGCCATTCCGCCGTCGGTCTGCGTCGTGATGTCCATCGTCTCTTCCTCTCGACTATGTTCCGCACCACCAACGGCAGGCAGGGCTTCGTGCAAGGCAGTGCGACGTTGTCGGTCCGCGCCATGCCCAGCCGCAGGGGCACCGACAGGGCCGCAAAGCCATGTCCGGTCCTCCTAGCCGCGCTATCAGGAATGGTCCACCAACGTATCCGTCTAACGGGACGCTAACTGATGTTTGACACATTGCGCAATGGTTGCGGCTGGGAAAAGTGCCGTTCGGAGCGCGACGGCGTCCTTACGCCGGCGCGCCATTCGGAGCGTGCAGTGCGGCCAGTACCGTGGCGGCGTGGGGAATAGGAGCGACGGCGCCGTAGCCAGTGCATTTCAGCGCCGCCGCGACGGCAGCGTAGCGCGCCGCGGCATCGGGCGTGTCGCCGGCGAGGATGCGGGCGAGAAATGCGCCGCAGAACGTGTCCCCTGCCCCAGTCGCGTCGACCGCCTGCACCGGATAAGGCGGGATTGCAATGCGTGCGTCGGGCGTCGCCAGCCAGGCTCCGGCGGCCCCCATCTTCAGCAGCACGACCCGGCAGCCCAGGCGAAGGTAGAAATCCAGCATCGCCTGCGGATCGGTCAGCCCGGTCAGAGTCTGCACATCCTCCAGGCCGGGGATTGCGAAATCCGCGTCCTGCATGGCGGCATGCATCACGGCCGCCGCGCGTGAAGGCGGCCACAGGCGTGGCCGGTAGTTGGTATCATAGGCAACCGCCACGCCATGCCGGCGGGCGCTATCGATCGCGGCAAACACCGCGTCGCAGGCCGAGGCGGAAATGCCCTGGCTGATCCCCGAGACGAACAGGATGCGCGCGGCGGCGATTGCGGCTTCCGGCAGATCGGACGCCGCATACATCGCGGCAGCGGAGTTCGTGCGATAGTGCAGGAAGTGATGCCCGCCACTGTCATGCGTGACAAAGTAGACGCCGGTCTGCCATTGCGGCGAGCGGCGCACCGTGGCGGTATCGACACCTTCGTTCCGCCACAGCGCCATGAACGCGTCGCCCGGCATGTCCTGGCCGAGTGCAGTGATGTAGCCGACCCGGGCCCCCTGACGGGACGCGGCTATGGCGGCGTTGGAGGTATCCCCGCCAAATCCCTGCAGATAGTGCTGTGCACCGTCCGGTGTGGCCGGAAGCTGGTTGAACTCCAGCATCGGCTCCCCCATGCACAGGAGGTCGACAGCCTCGGTACCGCCTTCTGCCGTGCCAGACTGCACCATGCTCCCTCCCGCCTGATGTCGGGCGGGTGATGGCGCGGTTCGGCCCCAACGGCAACCCCGTCGCGCGCCATGTGGCGAATGATGGTGTCAGCCCGAGGTCTTAATAGCGAGAGGCTGCCACAGGCGGTGTCGTGCCAGCCATCGTATCGGGAAACGCCAGCGTGCGCAGCAGCGCCTCTTCGCCCGGGCTAATCCTCCGGCGCCGCGACCTTGTCCGCCCAATTCCTGAGCGTCGTCGCCTGCGTCCGCAGCGAGGCGACGCTGCGGCTCAGCGACGCGAGATTATCCTGGTAACGCCCCAGACTGTCTCCAAGGCCCGCAGTGGAGGTCTTCAGGTCGGCCAGGGCCGACCGCCACTGCAGCATCGCAGCGCGCTGCTCCTGCATGGCTGTATTCAACGTCTCCAGCGCCTGAACGAGCCGCTGCTGGCGCGGCGTGGTCGCGACGTGCGGCGGTAACGCAACGGTATCGACAACCGCCAGACGGGGCCGGAACGGGATGATCTGCGCGGTGCGCAAGACGGGCTCCACGTCTGGTCGCGCAGCTTCGGTTTCGATCATCGGTCTACCTCCGGTCATTCTTCAGGCAGGTCTTAATAAATCCTAAACGACTGGTTAACGCCAGAAAAATCTTTATAATACAATGGTCTGTCCGAAACCACGCAGCACCACCACCAACAGCATCATCACGCAGGCAACGACCGAAAAGCCCCAGCGCAAATACACGTAACGCGGCGCCAGCATCAGCCGCTGCGCGGCGCGATGCTCCACGAAAACGGTGGCAAGGTAGGCCAGCACCAGCACCACCAGCGCGATAGTGGGCGAGAACTGCGCCAGGACCATGCAGATCCACGCCGCGATCATCGGCACGATCCCGGCAATCGCCCGCAGCGTCGGCCGCACGGTCTCCGGCAGCAGTGCAAGACCCCAATGGATGCCACCGATGAACCCAAGCACCAGCGCGGCGTAGTCGATCAGCCCAATCACAGAGACCTGTGCCACCAGCGGCAGCGCACTGACAGAGCGGACGGCCAACACGAAGAACGGGACCAAGCCCAGCAGGGTCAACGGGATAATCGCGGTCGGCATCGTGTCCTCCTTCTGCCGCGTGACAAACCGGCGGAGCGGGTGCCCGGTTCCCGACCCTCGTCGCACAAGAGCGACGATCAAGGCGTGATCGCCCCTGTGGCTGCCACCCCCTGATCTCAGAGCCGCAGTTATGATAGGGACGGCGCCACCGCGTTGCGCCCCTGCGCGCCGTTCATCTTCTCGTTTCCACTGCCGCCGCGAACCAAGCTCGGAGACCCATGGACATCGGTCTGGAAGCCGCCGTCATTCTGGTGCTGATCCTGATCAACGGCCTGTTTTCGCTCAGCGAACTGGCGCTGGTGTCGGCCCGCCGCGCGCGGCTGGCGGTCATGGTGCGCAAGGGTATCCGCGGCGCCGCGGCCGCCCAGGCGCTGTCTGAGGATCCGCAGCGCTTTCTGCCAACCGTGCAGGTGGGCATCACGCTGGTCGGCGTCCTGACCGGCGTATTCGGCGGCGCCCGCATCGCCGCCCACCTGCAGATATGGCTGCTGGCGTACCCGGCCCTCGTGCCCTACGCCGAAAGCATCGCGCTCGGCATCGTGGTCCTGGTCACCACGTTCCTGACCCTGGTGCTGGGCGAGTTGGTGCCCAAGCAGCTTGCGCTGCGGAACCCCGAGGTGATGGCAACCTGGGCGGCGCATCCGATCATCTGGTTTGCCCGTGTCGGCGCCCCGGTCGTGTGGCTCCTCGGCGTGTCCTCCGGTTTCGTGCTGCGGCTGTTCGGCCTGCATCGAGCCGCCCGGCAGTCCGTGACCGAGGAGGAACTCAAGGCGCTGCTGGTCGAGGGCGCGCAGACCGGCGTGCTGGAGGCCGAGGAACGCGACATGATCGAGCGTGTGCTGCGCCTCGCCGACAAGCCGGTACGGGCGATCATGACTCCGCGAACAGAGCTGGCGTGGATTGACAGGACGCATCCGCCGAAGCTGATCGCAGCGACGCTGAAATCGACGTCGCACTCGCGGCTGGTGGTTTGTGACAAGTCGATCGACAACGTGGTGGGTATCGTGCAGGCGAAGGACCTGCTGGACCGCATCCTCAGCGGCGCGGACCTGTCGGTCGGCGCCAGTCTGAAACAGCCGATGATCGTGCCCGACACGGTGACCGCGCTGGATGCGCTGGAGCGTTTGAAATCCGACGCCCTGGGTCTGGCGCTGGTGATGGATGAGTATGGCAGCTTTGAGGGTGTGGTCACCGCCGCCGACGTGCTGGAGGCGATTGTCGGCGACTCCTCAGGGCCGGAGCATCAGGACGGAGTCCCGGGACCGGAAGGGGAAACGAGCATGACGCTGGACGGCATGACTCCGATTGACGAGTTGAAGATCAGGCTTGACCTGCCGGACCTGCCGGCGGAGGGCAGCTACCATACGCTGGCCGGGCTGCTGCTGGCGCTGCTTCGTCGCGTGCCACGCACCGGCGACCGCATCGTTTTCGGCGGCTGGCGCTTCGAGGTGCTGGAAATGGACGGGCGCCGGGTCGACAAGGTGCTGGCCGGCCGCGAGCCCGCGGCTGAGTCGTAGCTGCACCGAGTGGCGCGGTTCGGACCTGAACCGGATGCAGGGGTTGGATCCATCCAAACAAGGGTGCTGATCGCTCTTCCCTTGCTGTCGCGGACAGCAACGGGTTCTGTCATGTCCACCGCGCTCTCGGGATAGCTTGCGCGCTGCCCGTTCAATTCATCGGGCTCTGGCTGCTTATGAAGGCGGAGCAAGGCCAAAGGGGCCAGATTACCTCGCGCGCTGCCGTTCAGGCGTAGCTGAAGTGGCACCGTATTGGCGCGAAGGCGCCTCCTCACTGACCGACCCTGCTGTGGATGTTGTGGCGGGCCGGTGCTCGGGCGGGATGTCCGCATCTGCTTGTGCCCCTCAAATCCTCATATTAAGAATACATGACCATATCGGTATGTTGACGTTCATGCGGGTGCTCATGGGCAGGCGGCTGATTGTTCTCCTCTTAAGGCCACCAGCGTCGCAATGAGCGAGATGAGGGTGCGGAGCCTGTCGTCGTCGCAGATGGATCGGCTTGGTCAGGGCCGGTTCCTGGGGATAGCAACACTGCTCGGCGTCCTGATCGTCATCCTCTACGCTACCTCGATCGGCCGTTATGCATCTCCATGGATGGGCGATGCTGCACGCTACATTGAGGCGGCGCGCAGTCTGCTGCGCGGCGAACCGCTCCTGATCAGCGGTCCTGACGGACCGAAACCTATGTCGCTCTGGCCGCCAGGTTATCCGGTACTTGGTAGCGCGGTCGCCATGGCGGGACTGCCGGTACACGAGGCGCTGCTACTGGTAACCCAAGCATCCGTCGCGGCCTGCGTGCCGGCGCTGACATGGGCGTTGCTGGAAGTACTGCCTGGTCGAGCAGCCGTCCTGTTAGGGATATTCGGCGCCCTGGGGTCCGGGTTGGTCTCGAACGCCAACCTGGCTTCAGCAGATGCGGTTTTCTGTCTGACGGCTATGCTGGCTGCAGGATGTGTCATCCGCCGACGCTGGGTGTTGGCAGGGTTGTTTGTCTCGATTGGATTTTGTCTGCGCAACGCCGCGGTCGCCCTCGCCGGTGCGACGGCGATAGTCGCTTTGCTGGAACAACCATTTCGTTTTGCTGCCATATTGCATCGACTGCGGCAGTTTGCATTGGGCGCTGCCCCCGGTCTGGCTGCCCTGCTGCTCTGGAATCGGCTGGCCCTGGGAAGTCTGAGCCCGTACGTAATGCCGCCCTCGACGAGGAGTCTTTGGACCAACTTGGGGGACCTTGGCGCCGCGTTCAACTTCGAACTGCTGCCAGTCTACGCGCTGTCACGGAGCATACCCTACGGGTTAAGCCTTGGTGCGGCGGCCGCTTTCTGCGGCGGCGTGGTTGTGCTCGGCCTGACCAGGCGCGATCTGCCAGCCCAGGCTCGGCGATTGATGCTCTTTGCCGGCATCTATCTGGCACTTGGCTTTATGATGCTGGTGCACGCCCGCAGCCGATACGAATGGGGCGAAATCATCTGGGAACGCCATGTTGCGCAATATGATTGGGTGATCCTGCCGGCGCTGATGGCTTCCTGCCTTGCGCTGCACGATCGGTGGCGGAAGCGGCTATTGATCGCGGGCATGTTCCTGGCGATCTGCGGGATCGCCATTCGAACAGCCGATATCGCGAACCGGTTTGCCTTCTACGCGCACACCGCGCCGGAGGTGAGTCGGATTATTACCACTGGTGATGTCAAGGGCGCAGATCCTCGCCTGCAACTGCGTCAGTTTTTTCAAGCGTGGGAGCGAACGCCTGAGCTGGCAAACGTCGTGGCCCAGTTGAATTCGGCCTGTGGGCTAGTGACACCAATCTATGATCTTCTGCTGGCCGTCTATGATGTCCGTTCTGTGCCCAGCGAACGACTTCAAGAAACGGCGCCCGTCGTGCTGCTGGACCCGGCCACACCTCCGGCTATAGTGTCGGCTGATTGGGCAAAAGCTCTGCCCGGCAGTAACGGCGCCCTGCAACTCGTACCGCTGCCGAACCTGCCCGCGGGAATACATGTGTATTCAAATGCACCCGGTCTATGCTTCCGGAAGCCGGCCAGGCCCGCCTGATACGGGAGGAGCCTGTGCGGCCTACCGTCTCAAGTGACGCCGGCTCGTTATATAGTCAGGGCCCGTTAAGAGCGACTTGCGTGACTTCGATCGAGCGGCCAACGACACGGCATCGCCGCCGCGTGTAACGCGCAGTGGTGCGGCTACAGCGATCGTTTGTATTGGGAGGCTGAGCCACGTACTGCTCTCACCCTGGATGCCCCAATGCAAACCACTGTAACCGTTGACCAATGCGCCATCCTTGTCGGCGGCCTGGGCACCCGGCTCGGCACGCTGACTGCAACGACGCCTAAGCCGCTGCTGTCCTGTGGTGACCGGCCATTCCTGGCTTGGTTGATGCGAGAATTCCTGCGCTTCGGCGTTCATGAATTCGTCCTGCTGACCGGGCACCTATCGGCGGAAATCGAGCGGGTGGCGGCTGAAATCCAGGCCGCACTGCCTCGTGACGTACGTGTCACTCTGTCGGAGGAACCGGTCAGAGCCGGCACCGGCGGCGCCGTCTGGCACGCGCGCGATCGGCTGCAGGAGCGGTTCCTGCTGTGCAACGGCGATTCGCTGTTCGATTGCGGCATCGCCAACCTGCTGTCGGCCGCGGCGGACGATGCCGATGATGTCGTTGGACGGCTGATGCTGCGGCAACTGGACGATGCGTCCCGCTATGGCGTCGTGGCGCTGCACGACGACCGTATCACCGCCTTCCACGAGCGGCCGCCTTCCGGCACGCCGGGCACGATCAACGGCGGCGTCTACCTGTTCCGCCGCTCGCTGGTGGACCATCTGCAGCCGGTCTGTTCGCTGGAAGCGGATGTGTTGCCGCGCCTCGCCGCATCGGGTGCGCTGCGCGGCCTGGTCGGCAGCGGCTATTTCCGCGACATCGGTATCCCATCCGACTTCGCCCGCGCCCAGTCGGAGATCCCTGCCCGGCTGCACCGGAAGGCGTTGTTCCTGGACCGCGACGGCGTGGTCAACATCGACCACGGCTATGTCGGCTCGCGCGACCGCTTCGACTGGACCGAGGGCGCGCTGGACGCGATCCGCTGGGCGAGCAATGCCGGCTGGCACGTGTTTGTCGTCACCAACCAATCTGGCGTGGCGCGCGGGCTGTACGATGAGGAAGCGGTGCATGCGCTGATGGACTGGGTGGCGGACGAGGTGCGCCGCGTCGGCGGCACAATCGATGACTGGCGCTTCTGCCCGTACCATCCGGACGCAAAGCTCGACGCCTACCGGCAGGCGCATCCCTGGCGAAAACCGCAGCCGGGCATGCTGCTCGACCTGATGCAGGCATGGGAGTTGGACCCGGTGCACGCCGTGATGATCGGTGACCAGGACACCGACCTGCAGGCCGCCGAGGCGGCGGGCATCCAAGGGCATCTGTTTCCCGGTGGAAATCTTCTTTCTTTCGTAAGGCCAATCCTGGATAAGCACGCCGGAAACCGTTTTCCGGAGTAGGTCGTGCCGGCCGATCAGCGAATTACCAGAGCGCGCGTTCCATTGCGTCTCGGGTTGGCTGGCGGCGGCACCGATCTCAGCCCCTACTGCGATGAATTCGGCGGCGCGGTGCTGAACACCACGATCGACCGCTACGCCTATGCATTCATCGAGCCGTCCGATGACGGCATGGTGCACTTCCTCGCGCCCGACATGGAAATGGAGGAGCGCTTTCCGCCCAATATGGCAGCCCTTGAGCAGGCCAGGCTGGTGCTGCACGCCGGCGTTGTGCGGCGCATGGTACGCCAGTTCGGCCGCGGGCGGCTGTCACCGATGCGGGTCACCTCCTATGTCGACGCGCCGCCGGGGTCGGGGCTTGGTTCGTCCTCCGCGCTGGTCGTGGCACTGGTCGAAGCGTTCACCTCCCGTCTCGGCGCACCGCTGGGCCCTTACGACGTCGCCCATGTTGCCTATGAGATCGAGCGCATCGAACTGTGCCTGGCCGGCGGCAAGCAGGACCAGTATGCCGCGACATTCGGCGGCACCAACTTCATCGAGTTCCACGGTGGCGACCGCGTCATCGTCAATCCGCTGCGGGTGGCGCCGGCGGTACTGAATGAGTTGGAGACGTCGCTGGTAATCTGCTTCACCGGCGTCTCCCGCCGGTCGGAGGCAATCATCGTCGAGCAGCAGCGCGGCATGGCGGCCGCTACCGGCGCAGCCGGCGATCCGGCCGTGCTGGAGTCCCTGCACCAGTTGAAGCACGACGCCGTGGAGATGAAGGAAGCACTGCTGCGCGGTGAAATCGCGCGCATGGCGTCGATCCTGAACCGGTCCTGGGAGGCGAAGAAGCGCACCGCGTCCGGCATCAGCACCGGGCGGATCGAGGAGATGTACACGCTCGCCTTCGCGCATGGCGCGGTCGGCGGCAAGGTTTCAGGCGCCGGCGGCGGCGGGTTCATGATGTTCCTGGTGCCGCCGGGCAAACGGATCGACGTGGTACGGGCGCTCAACGCGGCCGGCGGGCAGGCCAGTGGCGTGCACCTGACGACGCAGGGCGCAGAATCCTGGTCGGTTTGAGCGTCGGCGTGCCGCCGACGATGTGCCGCCGCTAACCATTCCTTAAGCGTTTTCGGATCACGCTGTCGCCGCAGGCGTCGGGAGCGTGTCGTGCGCCGGACATGGGCGTTTTTCTGCTGGGTGCTTCTGGCGATGGTACTGGCCGGTGGAAATACGGCGGCAGTCGCTCGATACGATGGGGATGACCCGGCAGCCGCGCCCTGGGTGGACCGTTCCTGGCCGCGGCAGCATGAGACTCCTGGCGATGCCGGCGACCCAGCCTGGACGGCACCATCCGGCGCCGCCACCCGCGGTTGGGCTCGTCCGTCCTACCTGCGATTGGGACCGGACGCAGCAACCCGCCCGCCGGCCTGGCCCCCGCCCGCCGGCTTCCGGTACCACTGCGACGACCCACCCGGTTTCTATCCGTACATCAGCGCTTGCAGAGTTCAGTGGCGGTCAGTATCCAGCCAATCCATCAGGTAAGGACTGCAACAGATGCGTTTCCGTATTTTGTCGGCCGTCATGGTCGGTCCGATTTTTCTGGCGGCCTGCGCCCAGACACCAATGTCGCCGACTGTGGCTGTCATGCCGGCGCCCAACAAGCCGTTCGACGTATTCGCCTCCGATCAGGCGGTGTGCAAGCAGTTCGCCGAAAGCCAGGTTGGCGCTGGCGCGCAATCGGCCAACAACCAGCAGGTGGCGACCGCGCTGATCGGCACTGCCCTTGGCGCCGGACTAGGCGCCGCAATCGGTGGCGGCCGCGGCGCGGCGATCGGCGCAGCATCCGGTGCGGTGGGTGGAACGGCGTTGGGCGGCGTCCGCGTGAACCAGGCGCAGATGACCATCCAGCAGCAATACGACCTGGCCTACTCACAGTGCATGTATTCGCGCGGCAACCAGGTGCCGGGCTTTACACCGGTGCCGGGCTACATGGTGCCGCGGTAACACCAGCCGTTCCGGCGCCTGACCGGCGCCGGCTGCTCTACTCGGCGACCATCGGTGCCGCAGCCCAGCGGTTGACGGGCACCGGCAGGCCGAGGTTCTGCCGTAGAGTGTGGCCTTCATACTCCGTGCGGAACAAGCCGCGCCGCTGCAGTTCCGGGATCACCAGATCAACGAAATCGGTCAGCGATCCCGGCAACCACGCCGGCATGACGTTGAACCCGTCAGCGGCACCGTTCAGGAACCAGTGCTCCATCACATCGGCGACCTGCGCCGGCGTGCCGATCGTCAGCACGTGCCCACGCGGACCGGCATTCAGCAGGCACAGTTCCCACAGCGTCAGCCCGTCCCGCCGAGCGGCTTCGAGCAGCAGGCGCTGGCGGGAGAGCGGGCCGTTGGTGTCGCCCATCTCCGGCACCGGTCCATCCAGGGGATACTGCGACAGGTTTGCCACGCCGATCGTATGTTCCAGGACCGAAATACCAACGCTGGGGTGGATCAGCGACTGCAGGTAGTCGAATTTCTCCCGCGCCTCGGTCTCGGTGGGCGCGACGACCGGATACAAGCCTGGCAGGATCTTCACCTCGTGCTGCGACCGACCGAAGCGCGGCAGCCGGGCGCGGACGTTGGTGTAGAATTCCTTTGCCTGCTCGAACGTGGTCTGCGCCGTGAACACGAGCTCGGCGTAGCGCGCGGCAAGATCGCGCCCGGTATCGGAGGCGCCGGCCTGCACCAGCACTGGCCGACCCTGCGGCGAACGCGCGACGTTCAGCGGTCCGCGGACGGCGAAGTGCTTTCCCTTATGATGCAGCGTGTGCATCTTTGAAGGGTCGAAATAAATGCCCGACATCTTGTCGCGGATGAAAGCATCGTCGTCCCAGCTATCCCAAAGGCCCAGCACGATTTCGGCGAACTCGGCCGCCCGGTCATAGCGTTCGGCGTGGGCATAGTGCTGCTCGCGCCCGTGGTTGAACGCTTCGGCCTCGTTGTTGGAGGTCACCAGGTTCCAGCCGGCGCGGCCGCCGCTGATCTGGTCCATCGAGGCGAATTGGCGTGCAAGCGTGTAGGGCTCGTTGAAGGTCGAGGAGCACGTGCCGACGAGCCCCAGATTGGTAGTGACCGCGGCGAGCGCCGACAGCAGCGTGATCGGCTCGAACTTCACCACCTTGCCCATGCGGCCTTTCGACTCAGCCGAGCCGAACACGCTGACCGCGGCGCTGTCGGCCAGGAACAGCAGGTCGAATTGCCCCCGCTCGGCGGTGCTGGCGAAGTCCACGGCATGGGAGAAGACCGTTCCGGACTCGGCATGGGCGTCGGGGTGGCGCCAAGCGGCGACGTGCTGGCCGGTTTCGTGCACGAACGCGCCGAGGTTCATCATGCGGTTGGAGCGTGGCATGGGGCGGACCCTCCGGCGGTGGCGGGGTTTCTATGCTGACGGCAGTTAAGCAGGGCTTCTGGCTGGAGGGAAATCAGGGCTGGCTGCGGGAGCCGGCTGGAGAAGGCACGTTGGGCGGCTGATCCGGTGGCGGATCTTCGGGTGGAGGGAAATCAAGTCCGACGCGGAGTGACGCGAAGATTCCGCGGAGCCACGCGGAGATGCGTGCCGCTGGGGTCCAGGCAGAAGCGCGAACGTTTGAGCTGAAAAGTCTGCACTCGATCAATCGGACATAGTCGCCTCCGCTGAGCGGCCCTTCGTGAGCCGTCGCCGCACCTCGTCGTTAAACCCATGCCGAGCGGGTCTCTCCGGCCGGTGGCAAACTCAAGCCCCGCAGCCGCGCAGCGGGCCGCCGCAGGCGGCGTGCTTGAATTTGCCACCAGCCGGAGGAACCATCGCAGGCGGCGTCACGGCGATGGCCGATCTGACATCGTCCGTCAGAACAAATTCCGATGCTTACAAATGACAAGAGCACTGGCACCACCTCCGCATGACTCCGCGGCATCTTTGCGTCACTCCGCGTCGGCCTTGCTTCCCATCCGCCCGCACACAGCTCGCCGCTCCAAATTAACCAGTCAGAAACCGGCACGGCGTACGCTCCGCCGCATGCCCCTCGACTACGACGCCGCCCTCACCCACCAAATCATTGGCCTGGCCATGAAGGTCCATTCCGGAACAGGTCCCGGACTGTTGGAAAGCGTCTACGAGCGCTGCCTGTGCCACGAATTGGCCAACGCCGGCCTACCTTTCGCCCGTCAGGTCGACCTGCCGCTCATCTACAAGGGCGTACGTCTCGACTGCGGCTACCGCGCCGACATCATCGTTGGCAACGACGTCCTGCTGGAGATCAAAGCGCTGGAAGCCATCCTTCCCGTGCATGAAGCCCAGCTCCTGACCTATCTCCGCTTCTCCACCTGTCGGGTCGGCCTGCTCCTGAACTTCAACGTTATCGCCCTCAAGCAGGGCATCCGCCGGCGCGTCCTCTCAAGTAACGACCCAGGCCGCTACCAGTGACCTGCGAGATGGCTCACCGCGGCCCCGCTCAGGTGCAACACAGGCCCTACGTGCACACCAACCGAGCCGTATCGGGGAGCGCAGACCCGGCTATCAACGTCCTCCGGATCGCTCTCGGCACAGGCAACACCGCTTGCGACCAGGGCGCAGATCCCGCCTGAACAATTGGCAAAACGGCCAGGGTCGCCCCCAGCCGCTTGTTTCATTCAGCTAGTGACCCAGCGCCTGCACGATCTCCTCGGTCATCTTCTTCGCGTCGCCAAACAGCATCATCGTGTTCGGCCGGAAGAACAATTCGTTGTCGACGCCGGCATAGCCCGAGGCCATGGAGCGCTTCACGAACAGCACCGTCTTTGCCTTGTCGACGTCCAGGATCGGCATGCCGTAGATCGGCGATGTCCGGTCGGTCTTCGCCGCCGGGTTGGTCACGTCGTTCGCGCCAATGACGTAGACGACGTCGGCGGTGGAGAATTCGTTGTTGATCTCCTCCAGCTCAAAGACCTCATCATACGGCACGTTGGCCTCGGCCAGCAGCACGTTCATATGGCCCGGCATACGGCCGGCAACCGGGTGGATGGCGTATTTCACCTCGACGCCTTCACGCTTCAGAATGTCGCCCATCTCACGCAGCGCGTGCTGCGCCTGGGCCACCGCCATGCCGTAGCCGGGGACGACAATCGCCTTTGAGGCATTCTTCATGATGAAGGCCGCGTCGTCGGCGTTGCCGGTCTTCACCGTGCGGTCACCCGCCGCGCCGCCACCAGCCGGGCCTGTGCCACCCTCGCTGCCAAAGCCGCCCAGCAACACGTTGATGATGCTGCGATTCATGCCCTTGCACATGATGTAGGACAGGATCGCACCGGAGGCACCCACCAGTGAGCCGGTGATGATCAGCGCCAGGTTCTCAATGGTGAAGCCGATGCCGGCGGCCGCCCAGCCCGAATAGCTGTTCAGCATCGACACGACGACCGGCATGTCGGCGCCGCCGATCGGGATGATGATCAGGAAGCCCAGCGCGAAGGACACCAGCGCAATCAGGCTGAACAGCGCCATGCTGCCGCCGGAGGCGACAAAGGCGATGACCAGCACGAGCAACAGGATGCCCAGCGCCAGATTGAGCTGGTGCTGATACTGGAAGGTGATGGGCGCGCCCTTCATCAGCGCCTGCAGCTTGGCGAAGGCGATGACGGAGCCCGAGAAGGTAATGGCGCCGATGGCAAGGCCGAGCGACATCTCGACCAGGGACTGGCCGTGGATGTTGCCGGGCGTGCCGATATGGAACGCCTCGGGGGCGTTCAGCGCGGCGGCGGCGACGAACACCGCGGCAAGACCGACCAGCGAGTGGAAGGCCGCCACCAACTGCGGCAGGGCCGTCATCTGGATGCGCCGTGCAACCACGGCGCCGATGCCGCCGCCGATCAGGATGCCCAGGAAGATCAGCAGGTAGCCGCTGGCCATGCCGTGCTGCATCAGCGTGGCGACCACGGCGATCGCCATGCCGATCATCCCGAACTGGTTGCCGCGGCGGGAGGTGACTGGAGAGGACAGGCCGCGCAGCGCCAGGATGAACAGCACCGCCGCGACGAGATATGCGAGTGACGTCAGGTTCGGGGACATCGTCGTGGCCTTATTGCTTCTTCTTGAACATCGACAGCATCCGCTGGGTCACCAGGAAGCCGCCGAATATGTTCACCGAGGCGAGGGTGACGGCGATGAAGCCAAACAGCATCGCCCAGCCGGAGTCAGCGAGGCCAGTCGCCAGCATGGCGCCGACGATGATCACCGATGAAATCGCGTTGGTCACCGCCATCAGCGGCGAGTGCAGCGCCGGCGTTACGTTCCACACCACGTAGTAGCCGACGAAGCAGGCCATCAGGAAGACGGACAGCAGGAAGATGAACGGACTGACCTCGGGGGCAACGGTGTGGGAGACGCCGATGGCGATGGTCTTGGCGTGATTCGCCAGTTCAAGGGCCTGTGCGGCGAGGCGCGCGGCCTCGTCCGCAATCTGGTTCGGATTCATGGGCTCTAGGACTCCGGGCGATCAGGCCGCCTGAGAAGGAACGAAGTTCGGGTGGACGACGGCGCCGCCGCGAGTGAGCATGACGCCTTTCACGATGTCATCGCTCTCCGGCAGGTTCGGCTTCTTGCCATCCTTGTCCCAGAACGTCGTCAGAAAGGTCAGCAGGTTGCGGGCATACAGCGCCGAAGAGGCGACGCCGATGCGGCCCGGCCAGTTGCGGTAGCCCAGGATGGTGACACCGTTCGGCGTAACGGTCTTCTCGCCGGGTGTGGTGCACTCGCAATTGCCGCCAGCTTCTGCTGCAAGATCAACGATCACGCTGCCGGCCTTCATGCTGTCGACCATCGCCTTGTTGACAATGATCGGCGCCTTGCGCCCCATCACCAGCGCGGTGGTGATGACAATGTCGTTCTTCGCGACGGTGGTCGCCATCAGCTCGGCCTGCTTCTGGCGGAACGCGTCGCTCATTTCGCGCGCATAGGCACCGGTCTGGCCGGCCGTTTCCTCATCCTCGACGCCGACAAAGCTGGCGCCGAGGGACTTGATCTCCTCCTTGGCCGCGGGGCGGACATCGGTGGCGGAGACGATGGCGCCGAGACGGCGGGCGGTGGCGATCGCCTGCAACCCGGCAACACCGGCACCAATGACGAACACGCGGGCCGGCGGCACAGTGCCGGCGGCGGTCATCATCATCGGGAAGCCGCGGGAGAAGGCGTGACCCGCCTCAATCACTGCACGGTAACCGGCCAGGTTCGCCTGGCTCGACAGCACGTCCATCGACTGCGCCCGCGTGATGCGCGGCAGCAATTCCATCGCCGCGGCGTCGATGCCCGCAGCGGCCAGCGACGGCACCAGGCCGGTATCACCGAACGCACCGGCGATGCAGACCAGAAGCGCGCCGCGTGGGATGCTGGCTCGGACATCCTCGTCCGGCATTTGCACCGTGAACACAATGCCGGCGCCGTTCAGCGCGGCCTTGGAGTCGGCGGCAATCTCGGCGCCGGCGGCCTTATAGTCGTCATCCGAAATCGACGCGGCCACCCCGGCGCCGGATTCGACGGCGACCGTCAGGCCGAGGGCAATCAGTTTCTTCACCGTTTCCGGTGTTGCCGCGACGCGGGTCTCAGCATCGCGGCGTTCCTTCAGGACCGCTAAGCGCATCCGTCAGTTCTCCGTCGTTGGGTCAGCAGGAAAGCACCGGCGCGCCATTGGCGTCCGGGAGGAATGGGGCGGGCTACCAATGCACTTCCATGCGAGCGGGTGCAAGGGGTGACAGGTGGTGAACAGCGTAGTTCGCGACCGAATTTCAGTAACTAAAATCCTTGGAATGAACTATGCTTGCCATTGGAGGTCGAAATGGTCGCGGTAACCAAAATTTCAAATCAGGGCAAAATGAATTTGCCCGCCCAGATCCGGCGGGAGGCCGGATTGGAGAACGGTGGACCGGTCATGGTCTCGGTGGTGGACGGCGAGATTCGCATCCGTGACCTGCGGCAGGTGTTGAAGGACCTGCAGCAGCAAGCCAAAGCCGTTTTCGCGGACACCGGCGAGAGCGTGGATCGGTTCATCGAGGAGCGGCGAGCCGAGGCAAATCGGGACGCTGATCCGCGCCCATGATTCTCGATGCATCGGCGGTCATGGCGTTTGTGCTGCAAGCGCCTGGTCAGGAAGTCGTCGCCGAAGCACTCGTGGCGGGTGCGGAAATGACGACGGTAAATCTTGCCGAAGTGCTGACCCGATATGTCCTGCACGGCGCGCCGGATAAGGCCGAGATCATCCGCCGCGAATTGCCGGTCACGATTGTGCCGGTCGACGAGGACCTGGCGTATCGGGCCGCGCTTATGGCGAGCCAAACGCGGCAGGCTGGCCTGTCCCTGGGGGACCACCTCTGCCTGGCGCTGGCACAGCGAACCGGCGATACGGTCCTGACCGCCGATCGGGCATGGCGTGACATCGCGGCAGCGATCAACGTCAAGGTGACGCTGATCCGGTGAGCGTGTTCCGGCCAGCGTGGCCGACGACCTGGATCCACGCTCCCGCCGCTCGCAACACGATCTATATATCCAAGCCAAACCGGGAGACGGTCAGGGCGCCGGCGCTGTCGTGCGTCGAAGTGCCACGATGTCAGGCCGACCGGGCGTGCGACGCAGCGGCTAGCCGCCCTGCCGGCGCAGGCGACGGCGGCGCAGCAACGTGCTGATCCCGGCGATCGCTGTGACCAGGATAGCGATCCCGTTCGGTTCCGGAATGCGGAATTCGAGGCCGTCGGGAACGAGCACCGGACCCGCCTGCGCAATGCCGACAAATTCATACATCGTAAATTTATCGAAAGGACCGATAACGCCTGATCCCACATTACTGACCAGTTGCAGCGCACCCAGTACATCCTGCTCCAGCACATAGCCGATCAGTTGTTGTCCCAGATCAACGAATTGCGGCAGGCTCGATACTGAACTCCCGACGTTGCTCAGAAGTTGCGTCACCGTTGCATACACTGCGAACATCGAGGCGCCGATGACGGCCACGGCTGAGTCGAAGACGGGCGAGCTGGAGCCGTTGGAGAACGACACGACGAACGTCGAGATGAAGGCGTCGCTAAAGCTTAGAGTTGCTGGAATAGCGCCTTCAATGAACCCGGAAATGGTGTCCGGCAGACTTGGCGTGGCAACCGCGATTCCAGTCGTGCCCAATAGTCCCAGCGCCACTGCATTGATCAGCATCGCCAGTGGAGAAGGCCACCGCATATTACACTCCATTTCCACGGATGAGGCATTATAAAGCAGCAATGATCCGGTTCCGCAAGTCGATTATACCTTCATCGATTGCGCCTGCATTGCGCGTGCCGCTCGTGCTTGCCGTAATATGGACCGCCGATCTTGCCTGGGCGGCTTGGGCCGGCATCGCCGTGCTGCAACTCGGCATGCTCGCCGGAACCGTACTGATTTTACTTGGCAATGTCTGGCTGTATCGACGCATCACCGGCGGCGAGCGTGCCTTTGAGCTGGCCCTCGGCATAACGGTTTTCTTCAGCCTGGGCCTCGGGTTTACTCTTCTTTCCTATCTTGTCCTGACACTGCACCTGCCGCTGGCTGATCGTTGGCTGGCCGCCGTGGACGAGGCACTGGGCTTCGACTGGCCTGCCTGGAACCGCTTTGTGCACAATCACACCCTGTTCCATACATTACTTGTGGCAGCGTATCGCAGCCTGGGCGTGCAGATGCTGATCACGCTTTTCGCCTTGCCGCTGTCGGGGATGGTAAGACGCAACCGGGAGTTCTTGACGGCAACGGGAATTTCTTTATTGCTGACTGTAACAATAGCCGCTCTACTGCCAGCCGAAAGTGCCTGGGTCTGGTATAAGTCGGGCGAGCCGGTCGCACCTGGCCCGCTGGCGGATTTCCTTGCCATGCGGCGAGGCGGGGCGGTCGCCGTTGACCTGCGCGATCTGCGCGGCATCGTTACCTTCCCGTCGTTTCACGTCGTGATGGCAGTGCTACTTGCATGGGCTTCACGTGGCACGCGCTTCTCGCTTCTGTCACTGGTCATCAACGGATTGATGATCGTTGCGACGCCAACGGAGGGCGGCCACTACCTGATCGACGGTATCGCCGGACTCGCCATCGCCGCGGTCTCGATTGTCGGAGCGCAGCGTCTGCTCGGTCCGGCACCCACGGGACGGGCCGCCACCGCTTATGGTGACACGGCGATGCGCGGTTGACGTCTTCCCAAACGCGGCGACAGCGGGACAGCGTGGGCCGACACGGACGCCATACGGTGTTCAGCGGCCCGCCGCCCAGGCACCGTCGATCGGCAGAGCCGCACCATTGATGTCGGCGCCGTGCGGACCGCACAGGAAGGCGATCAGACCTGCGACGTTGTCGTCCTTGACGAAGCGGCGGGACGGTTGGCGGATCGCCAGGAAGGCCTCCTCGGCCTGCTCGAAGGTCGTACCATCACGCTGCATTTCCTGCCGCAGGCGCCAGTCGATGGCGGGCGTCAGCACGGTGCCGGGACAGATCGCGTTGCAGGTGATGTCGGTGCGCGCCACCTCCAGCGCCACGGCACGGGTCAGGCCGATCAGCGCGGTCTTCGTGGTAATGTAGTCGATGCGGTTGACCGTGGCGAACAGGCCGTAAATCGAGGCAATGTTGACGATCCGCCCCCAACCCTTCGCCTTCATTCCCGGCAGCGCCAGCCGGATTGTATGGAACGGTGCCGACAGGTTCACGGCGAGCGCCTCATCCCACTGCTCCGGCGCGAAATTCTCCACGGCGCCGAAATAGCGGACCACGGCGTTGTTCACGAGGACATCCAGGCCACCATGCGCCTGCTGCGTGCTGCTGATCAGGTCGGCAATCTGTGCCGGATCCCGCAGATCGGCCGGGTGATAGCGGGCGCGTACGCCGAGTGCGCGGATCTCGGCGAGGCAGGCCTCGATGATGTCGGCGCCGGCGAAGCCGTTCAGCGTGATGTCGCAGCCCAGCCCTGCCAGAGCCTTGGCGGTGGCAAAGCCAATACCGCCGAGCGAGCCGGTGATGAGCGCGGATTTTGTGTCGGTCATGGGACGTTTCCTATATGGTTGTTATCCCGCTGATAGCCCGTCCACCCGGTGCTGATCCATCGGCCCGGACCGGGTAAACGCAACTCAGTCTCCGGGCGTCGTGCACATGACGGACGTTCCTGACCAACTGGATCTCGAGCGGGCACCAGCTGCCGCACGGCAGTTGCGTCTGGTCGGCCGCACCGCACGGGTGCCGGCCGGGGGAGGTTCCCCGGCGCCGCCGTCGGTGCCTCGGTTATGGCGGTTTCACGCGGAGAATGGCGGAGGGGCGCAGAGCGTGCAGCGTCAGGCCCGCGCCATTGCGACAGACATGATGCGACAGCACCGCTCAATCGCTATTCTGCCCCAATACCAGCCTGCCTGGATCACCGGCAGCGACGAAGCACGACCGGTGACCCGCCCCATTGGAACAAGTCCGATCGCGACCACCGGCATGTCGTAACGGTTACGTAGTAAATACGGGAAGCTTGCCGTTACGGCGACCGCCCGGCCGACAACGCCTGTGGATAGCGGCAAACCATCCCCGGCAGCGTCTCGGGTGCAAGGGCCATGAACGTGGCGTAACCCTCGGCGGGGACTCTGTCCGATGATCCGCAGCCCGCACCGTGCGCCGGCCGCCGCGCTGCTGAACAGGCCGTAGCTTGACATTCCCACGTCCAATGCCCAGCGGCTGAATGCCAGTGCGGCGAGACCGCCGGCCAGATCGTGCGCCGGAACCAGGGCACGGATCATGTCCATGCGGGAGTCCATCAGCCCGCTACGCTATCAGATCAATTCCGCAACAGTGGGCAATGCTGCCTCGGGGAGGACGGTCGGAGACCACAGGATAGAGCCGATGCCAGGCACCTGCTCTACCGTTGCGGCTGCAACGGTCACCGGGGTGCAGCCATGGTCGGTCAGCGCAGCCGCGAACCGCTCGACCGTATCATCATCCGCGGCACGCTGACCGACCATCGATGGCGAACGACACCGTGCCGGCGGCGGAAAGGATGGTGGCCTCGGTCGCGGCAATGGCGGCCGCGGCAATGGCGGGACCGGCCAGCAGCCCGGCGATGGTGATCAGCCCGGAGCCCGCCAGGATGGCAACGGCCTTGAGGTTGCGATCGATCTTCTCGACGAACTCCCAGCCGACTTTGGCGGACGTGCGGTCACGCGGCATGTTGCAGCAGCGCCTTCTCGATAATGTCGGTCAAGTCACCCACACCGAAGGGCTTGCGCAGAATCCATGGCTCCCCGGCCAGTATGTCCGTATCGACATGGCCGGTGATGAAGACGATCGGCGCGAGTGCATGCAACCGGCGTGCCTCGGCGGCAAACTGGTCGCCGCGCATTGCCGGCATGGCATAGTCGACCAGCATCAGCGCGAAGCGATCCGGTCCCTGCAAGGCGGACAAGGCCGCTGCCGCCGACGCATGTGCGGTGACCCGGTAACCCGCTGCAGCGAGCAAGGCCGCCAGCGTATCCCGCACCTCCTTGTCGTCATCCAGCAGGAGCACATGGGTTTCCGCCGATGTCGCAACGGTGCGCGACCGGGGCGCCGCCGAGAGGCTGGATGCTGCGGCCGGCGCCGCCGGCAGGTAGATCGAAACGGTCGTCCCTTCCCCAACCTCGGACTCGATGCGCGCCGTCCCGCCGGACTGTTCCGCCAACCCATAGACCTGACTCAGGCCCAGCCCAGAGCCCTTGCCGATTTCCTTGGTGGTGAAGAATGGATCGAACGCATGCTCACGCTCCGTCTCCGTCATGCCATGGCCAGTATCGGAGACCGCAACGCATACAAATTTTCCCGCTCGGCCCTCCTCCGCAAGTTCGCATATCCGCGTGGAGATGGTGATGCGGCCGCCATCCGGCATGGCGTCGCGAGCATTGATGACGAGGTTCAGCACTGCCTGCTCAAACTGCGGCGGGTCGACCACTGCGACCGCCGGGGAACGATCCAACACCAGCGCAAGCTCAGCCAATCCGCCCAGTGTGGTGGTCAGCAGGCCCTGCATGGCTTGCAGCGCCTCATTCACATCAATCGCCTGGGGATCCAGCGTCTGTACGCGACCAAACGCCAGCAACCGCTGCGTCAGGGTAGCCGCCCGGCCGACCGCCGTCATGATTGTTGCCAGGAACCGCGGAGCCGGCGCGCCGGGCGGCGTCTGATGCGCCGCGACCTCAGCAGAGCCGCGGATCGCCATCAGCAGATTGTTGAAATCATGCGCAAGGCCGGCAGTAAGCCGGCCCATGGCCTCCAGCCGTTGCGATTGCTGCAACTTTGCTGCGGTGGCGTGGTGGCTCTCAATTTCAGCCCGCAGGCGCTCATTCATTTCAGCCAGTTCGGCCGTCTGCCGCGCCAGCGTCATGCGCGCCGACGTGCTGGCATTGAACCAGCGCCGGTAGTTGAGGCCTGCGAGGCAGAGAGAAACGGCAAAAATGCCGATCATCACCCCAACGGCGATGTCGAGGCGACTATCCCGCATCAGGAACATCACCGCCGCCGGCAGGCTTGCCGGCAGCACATAGCACAACGTGCTGGGAAGATGCGCCGCGTGCACCGTCGCGGCACCGGCGCACATGCCGCCGATCACCAGGGCAAAGAACACCAGATAGGTACTGTCGAGCGCCCAGAACAGCAGCGGCATACCACCCCACTGGATGCCGGAAAGCAGCGACCCGGTCGTTGCCAGCACCGCCCAGGCAGGATGGCTGATCGCTGACCGGTCGAGACGCCGGTGCAGGACCCAGAGGACCACGCGCAGGGCCGACAGCAGCGCAACCGAGCCCAGCCAGCCCAGCACCAGTGCCGGGCGTGCCACTGGAGCAAGTACGAAACTAATCAGCGAGGCATTGGTGATGACGACGGTCAACGTCAGCGGCAGATGGGCGTAGGTCGACCGTACCTGCTCAGTCCGCAGGGCATCGACACCGGGATCGGCGCCCTGGTCAGTGCGGCTCCGCTGCATGGCAGGCACAAGCGCACATCGTTCCGTGGCAAGTCAACGGGATTCATCCAACATTTCAGACCGTTCCGCCCGCGGGTCGGAGACGCCGTAAGCAAAATAATTGCTTATCCGGGACAACGCCTAGCCGGGGTCGGCCAGCGGGTTGCAGGCATCTCCCGCAACGACTGCAAGCCGATACAAGCGTAGCTCCGCCGTGGTCAGGCCTGGGACTGTGCCGGCCAGGTGGCGCAGCACTGGCGTGCTCTCCAGCAGGCGGGCGCCGGCGCCCTGCGCGACGATCTGCACCGCCGCTACTTCCAACGCCATCCGCAAGGTCCGGCGAAGCAGCACCAGCGTTACCATCGTCGTCGGCCGTAGTCCGTAGGCCACAGCGATCTGCCGGACGATGCGCAGGCCATACAGCGCGATGATAATGCCGTCCCAGGACTGATGCGGGGAAATCGCCACCAGCAGGCTGCCCTCGGTGGCGACGCGCAGGCCGATGCGCCGCGTCTCCGCCTCCAGCGCCGGGGCGACGCGGTTCTTCAGGACGGCAACGATCTCCTCGCCGGACTCGGCGCGCTGCACCGCCTCCAGCACCATTGGATCGACCTCCAGCCGGCCCGGCAGCGTGCGCAGCCAGCGCGCCGTGATGCCCCGGATGTCCGACGGCGTCAAAGCAGACGAAGCGCGCAGTGCCGCACGCACCGTCTCGACCTGCCGCACCGCGCGCATCGCCCGCCATTCGGAGCCGACAGCGACCAGCACCAGCAGTCCGCCGAGCGCATAGGCACTGACAACGACATGCCCCATCCAGGGGGATATTTCGTATGATGACAGAGCAGCCAGCGTCACCGTCGTCGCCAGCCAGCCCAGGATCACCAGCGCGATGCCGGCCGCCGCCACCCAGCCCGCACCGAAACGTTTCGGTGCGCGCGCGACACGATCCGGCCGCCAGTCCTCGCCAATCGCGTCCGGCGCGTCAGGCAGCGGTTCGTACAGCCGCGGTCGTTCGACGGGCGCCGCTCGCGTCGCGTCCGGCTGCCTGGCCACCGGTGTCGTTGCAGGCTCTGATTCGGACGGTTCGTCCAGGAACCGCGGCATCTGGCGTTTCACAGCAGGTCTCCGATCACCGCATCCAGCACCTCATCCAGCGCCAGGTGCCGGATGCCTTCGTTGCCGCGCGGATTGATCCGCGGCGGCAGGAAATCCGGCAGTTCGAAATAGGCAGCGTCCCAGAAATAGTCGGGAATTTCCGCGGCCGGTATCTGGCCCGGCGAGAACGGCCGGGCGCGACCGCCGGGTGTCAGCACCCCCTGCACGGCGCGCATGGGCCGGCCGTCGATCTGCAACGTAACATCCTCGGTGGACCGGATCGACGCGGCAACGTGGTAGCTGACCTTGGCCCGATCGGCCTCGATCGCACCGGCGGCGGATTTTGCCAGATGCGACAGCAGCGACTTCAGCGCCTGGCGGTCGAGTTCCGGCACGTGGTCGGCCTTGGTGGCGACAAAGGCGACGCGATCGACCGGCTTGTTGCGCGCCAGGGTGGAGACGACATAGCTGGCGGCATTGACCGACAGCGACAGCGGCCAGGGCAGGTCGCTCAGCCATCCCTCGGGCCGCCGCCCGCGCGCCCAGGAACCCCAGCCGTCGCGCAGCACCACGGCCAGGTCGTGGATGGCCGCGGCGGTGTCGTCAAAGGCCAGCTTGCCGGCGTACAGGCAGCCCAGCACGTCGACCAGCATGATCTGCCGATCAAAGGACTTGAAGTAGGTGTCGAAGAAATTGGCGCGGATCTCACGCTTGTAGGTTTCGAACCGGTCCAGCAGCAGCCGCCCGATCGAGCCGTGCGGCAGCGGCCCGTCGGTGCCGGCCATGGGGAAGAACCACAGGAACGGGGCATCGCCGAACGGCCCGGGACAGAGGAAGCGGCCCGGCTGCAAGTAGCGCAGGCCAAAGCTGTTGCGCAGCGCGGACAGTGTTTCCTTGTACAGCGCGTGGCCGCGCCGCACCGTCGCCTCGTCCACCGGCCCGTCCGGGCTCAGGCCGCGCACGAACTCCAGGAACTTGCCGGTCTGCGGCAACATGTCCGGCGTGCGCAGGCGCTCCAGCGTGTCCTCGGACCAGGCGGCGTGCGACAGGTCCAGCAGCGGCAGGTCCAGCAGCCATTCGCCCGGATAATCCAGGATATCCATCCGCACCCGGCGCGCGCCGAGCTTCTGGCCGAGGCCTTCACGCTCGATTTCCAGCGTGATGGAGATCTCCGACAGATCCTCGGTGCGCGGCGGCCAGGAAGCGTCCGCCCGGGCCAGCGCCTGCAGCTTGGTCTGGAAGTCGAAATACGGGATCGTCTGAACGCCGGCCGGATCGATGGTGACCCTGCGCAGGCGGGACCGGCCGTTGCTGTCCAGCCGCCGCGTCACCAGCGGCAGCGTGTCGCGCCCCTGGCCCAGCGCGATCAGGTTCTGGATCATGGAGGTGATGAAAACCGTCTTGCCCGACCGGGACAGGCCGGTGACGGCAAGGCGAATCCGCTGTTCATTGAATGCCGTGTCCAGGTTGTCGGACACGCCCGAAGCGATATTCCGCACCCCGGTCCACAGCCAGCGGCCGAGGCTCCGATCCTGTGTCATTTGTCCCGAGTCATCCGCTTACCACGCCTGCAGCCACGCCATCGTCCTTAGCATTCAAGCGGACCGCCCCCATACATGGTGTGCGCCGCCGCGTCCCGTCCCGGGCCGAACGCGCCCCTGCCCTGCCCTGCTGTATGCCTTGCCGCTTCGCCCGTTGCATCCCACCTGCGGCGAAACAGCAGGAACACAGTGTCATGATCCAGGTGAGACCCTTTGCCACGTTGGGCGCATTTCGCAATGAGTGGCTCAACGCGCGCCACCATTTCAGCTTCGGCGGCTACCACGATCCGCAGCGCATGGGCGTCGGCCGCCTGCGGGTGTGGAACGACGACGAGGTGGCGCCGGGCGCCGGCTTCGACCCGCACCCGCACCGCGACATGGAGATCGTCACCTATATCCGTGAGGGTGCGATCACCCATCGCGACAATCTGGGCAATGAGGGCCGGACCGAGGCGGGCGACGTCCAGGTGATGCACGCCGGCACCGGCATCGTGCACGCGGAATACAATCAGGAGGACGTGCCGACGCGGCTGTTCCAGATCTGGATCATGCCGGACCGGCGCGGCGTGCAGCCCGGTTGGGGCACGAAGCAGTTCCCCAAGGCGGGCAGCGGCCTGTCGGTGCTGGCCAGCGGCCGGCCCGCCGATGACGGCAGCGGGGCGCTGCCGCTAAATGCGGACGCCGCGGTGCTGGCCGGGAACCTGACCGCAGGGCAGAGCACGAGCCTGACCCTGGCCCCGGGCCGCGTGGCGTATCTGGTGCCGGTCGAGGGGTCAGTGACAGTCAATGGCGTCACGGCGAACGCGCGCGACGGCGTGGCGATTACCGATGAGCGCGAGGTCACTGTCACCGCTACGGACGCAACGGCGGTGGTCGTGGTGGAGGTGGCGGCGTAGCGGGACGGGCCACGGGCGCCGGCAGTCTTGCTGCCGGCTGCCTCTGGCGCCTGCCAGGGGCGCCTACCCGTGGCGTCTACCCCTTATCGAAGCCACGCCGGCGCGGTATTCTGTTTCGGTAACTGATACCGAGACATTCGTGGCATCAAGCGGCGATTTTTCCGGCGTTCCGGCGGAGCCGCATCGGCTCCTTGTCCGAGTAGGATACCTCGTCGCCGCCGGGCTCTGCGGCCTATGAAGACGGGGGAATTTGCGGCACGGCGCGCGTCCGCGCCAGTGTCCTTCCCCTCCACCCCGCACGCCGTCGCCTGGCACGCGCAGCACAGCCCGGACGCGACCGCGGTGGTCGAGACCGGCCGCTCGATCACCTACAGCGCCCTGGCGGCCGACGTCGCCGGCTGCATCGGCTCCCTGACCGATCAGGGCATCCGGCGCGGCACGCTGGTCGGCATCGAGATCCGCCCGGAGCGCTACCTGGTGACGGTCCTGCTGCTGGCCTGCGAAGCCATCCAGGCCACGGTGGTGCCGACCTCGTCGGCCGACATCCAGCCGAACGACCCGGTGATACGCCACTGCGACCGGCTGCTGCTGCGTCAGCCGCCGACGGCGCCCGGCCTGCCGCCCTGGCACGTCATTGAGGCCGGACAAT
>JAFEFW010000063.1 GCA_018240405.1 Pseudomonadota bacterium | reverse complement strand
GCGACGGGCGACGCGGCGACAAACAGCTGCCGGGCCCGGTTGCCATCCCACGTCCGGCCGCGCTTGTGCCGCCTACCGAAAGAGCCACACAAGAATTCGCCTGCAAACGCGCTCGTCGCTCATCAAGTTATAACATTGTTATCACATAAGGGCCCAGCGATGCAGGCTTCCGTCCGGCGGATGGGCAATTCGGCTGGCATTATCCTGCCAAAGCCGCTGCTTGCCGAACTCGGTATCAAGACCGGCGACGCAGTGTCGCTGACGCTGGAGAAGGGCCGCCGTATCCTCACGCCCGCGCGGCGCCATCCGCGCGCGGGATGGGCGGAGGCGTCAAAGGCGATTGCCGCCGCTGGCGATGACGCCCTGGTTTGGCCGGAATTTGGCAATGCAGGCGACGACAAGCTGACATGGTAAGGCGACCGGCGGCGCCACCGCCGCCTGTGCGCGGCGATATCTGGCTGGCGACGCGCGACCCGACAGTCGGATCCGAAATTCAGAAGACGCGGCCCTGCGTTATCATTTCATTGCCGGAAATGCATGATCACTTGCGGACAGTGCTTGCCGCGCCAATGACAACCGGCAGCCGACCGGTCCCCTTTCGCGTTCCCGTGCGCTTCGACGGTAAGTCTGGACTGATCCTGCTCGACCAGATCAGAGCGCTCGACAAGCAGCACCTGATGAAACGCCTCGGCGCGATCGAGGCGCATACGCTGCATCTGACGCTTGACCGGCTATAGTCTATACTCGTACCGTAACGATCATCCCTCGGCCCGGATCGCTGGCAGCGCATTGAACCCCGCCGCCTGCTCTACCGCAGCCGATACCGCGAACACCGTTTCCTCATCGAACGGCTTACCGATGATCTGCAAACCCAGCGGCAACCCGTTGGCATCCAGCCCCGCCGGCACCGAGGCCGCCGGCACGCCCGCGAGGTTGGCCGGTACGGTGAACACGTCGTTCAGATACATCTTGATCGGGTCGTCCATGTTCTCGCCCTGCGCGAAGGCGGCGGACGGCGCCGTCGGCGTCAGCAGCGCATCCACCTTGGCAAACGCCTCGGTGAAATCGCGCAGGATCAGCTGCCGGATTTTCTGGGCGCGGATGTAGTACGCATCGTAATAACCAGCCGACAATACATACGTGCCGATCAGCACCCGCCGCCGCACCTCCGGCCCGAAGCCGGCGGCGCGCGTGCGTTCATACTGGTCGCGCAGGTCGGAGCCATCTTCGCGCATGCCGAAGCGGACGCCGTCGTAGCGCGCCAGGTTGGACGATGCCTCTGCCGGCGCAACGATATAGTAGGTGCCCAGCCCATACTTCGTGTGCGGCAACGAAACGTCGACGGTCTCGGCGCCGGCGGCGCGCAGCCAGTCCAGGCCTTGCTGCCACAGCGCCTCGATTTCCGCCGGCATGCCGTCGGAGCGGTATTCCTTCGGCACGCCGATCCGCAGACCCTTCACGCCGCGTGCGCACGCGGCCTCGAAATCCGGCACCGGCACCGGCGCGCTGGTGGAATCCTTCGGATCGTGCCCGGCCATCGACCGCAACAGGATCGCGCTGTCCCGCACCGTGCGCGCGAACGGTCCCGGATGGTCCAGCGAGGAGGCAAACGCCACCACGCCCCAGCGCGAGCACCGCCCGTAGGTCGGCTTCACGCCAACCAGCCCACAGAACGATGCCGGTTGCCGGATGGAGCCGCCGGTATCCGTCCCGGTCGCGCCCATGGCAATCCGCGCCGCCACCGAGGACGCCGATCCGCCGGACGACCCGCCCGGCACCAGCACGGCCGTGTTGTCCTGTTTCCGCTTCCAGGGATTCTCGACGGGTCCATAGGCCGAGGTCATGTTGGACGAGCCCATGGCGAACTCGTCCATATTCGTCTTGCCCAGCAAGACCGCGCCATCACGCAGCAGGTTCGCGGTCACCGTGCTCTCATACGGCGGCACGAACGGCCCCAGGATCTTGCTGCCGGCGGTGGTGCGCACGCCCTGGGTGCAGAACAGATCCTTGATCGCCAGCGGAATTCCAGTCAGGTCCGCCGGCGCCTGCCCCCCTGGACCTACCGCCAGCCGCGCATCGGCCGCGCGCGCCTGGTCCAGCGCCTGGCTGTGCGAGACGGTGATGTAGGCGTTCAGCCGCGGGTTCAGCGCCTCGATGGCGTGCAGGTGCGCCATGGTCAGGTCGACGGCGGAGAACCGCTTCGCCCGCAGCCCATCGCGGGCCTCGGCGATGGTCAGGTCGGTCAGCGCGCTCATTCGACGACTTTCGGCACGGTGTAGAAGGCGCCGATGCGCTCCGGCGCGTTGGACAGCACCTTGTCCGGGTAACCGCCGTCGGTGACGACATCCTCGCGCAGCGCCAGCGCCATGTTGGCCGCACCGGCCAGCGGCGTGACATCGGTCACGTCGACCTCATTCAACTGCTCGATCCAGCCCAGGATGCCATTGAGTTCATTGCGCAACCCCTCGACCTCGTGCTCCTCGACGCGAATGCGCGCGAGCGTGGCGATGCGGCGGACGGTCGCGTGATCGAGCGACATGGCGGCAGAAATCCTTGGTTCCGTAAAGGCGCGGGACCATAGCGATGGCCCTGCCCTGGTTCAACCGGCCGGATGCGGCGCTATGCCAGCAGCGCGACGATGACTCCGGAAGGATGGCGCGGTCGATGGCACGGCAATCGACCGACCGCCGGGTGCGTGAGACGGCACGTGCCGCTGATTGCGATCCAGACACGATAGAGGGGGCGGGATTCACGCAAAGCAACAGAGCCAACCGCGGACACCGGACCAGGCGGCGCCAGAATTCGCCGCGACCATGGTCATTGTTCAAGCGATCCGCCCGCGGTCATCGCCGGAGCAGTCCGTCCCGCCGCAGCGCCGCGACGATGGCCTCGGCCTTCGGCAGCCCGGCCTGGAACACCAGCCGCTCGACGTCCGGGTCATGCTGGCCGGCGTAAAACCGGTCGAGCTTCGACCGCATGGCGTCCGCGACAACGATCGCCGATCGCATGCCGACCGCCTGCTGGGCGAGGAGAAGCAGCCCCAGGGCCACCCCGCAGGCGAGTACGAGACCGCCGCGACGTTCTGCAGCCGGATGGCCGGCGACCCAGCGCAGAGCCAGCGCCAGCAGGCCGACATGCAGCGGCGTCACCAACACGGTATAGCGGACCGGCAGCTCGACCTCGGCAGCGAACTGTGAGCGGCCCAGCGCCGCCAGTGCTGCACTGCCCAGGCTGAACAGGATCAGCCCAACGGCGATCCGCTCCAGCCGCGTGATCGCCGGCCGCAACACGCCGAAGCGCAGCACGGCGAACAGCGACGCAGCCAACAAGACAGCGCCCAACGCCTCGCCGGCGAGCCGCAGCGCCGGCACGCGCGACAGCGGCAGGCCGAGATAGGCGAGCAAATACGCCACGAGCTTTGTCGCGCGCGCGGCGACTGTGGCCGGCGCCGCCACGCCGCCGGCGGACAGCGCCAGCCCGTGCAGATACAGCGCGCCATACACCGCCGTCACCGCCGCGATCAGCGCCAGCCAACGCCACCCTGCCCGGCTGCGCCACGCCGACCACAGCAGCACCGGCCAGGCCAGCAGCCCGACTGCGTTGCCGAGACCTGCGCACGCCGCGAGCAGCAGTGCTGCGATACCGCGGCCGGCGGTCAACGGCCCTGTCTCGGCCGGGCCGGTCACCGTCACGCAGGCCGCCACAACGAACAACAGCGTCAGCGGATACACCGTATTGACCGGCACGCTGCAATCCACGGCGTTTGCGGCGGTCAGCACCAGCATCGGACAGAGCCACGCCAGCGCCGCCACCGGCCCCGTGGAGGGCAAGCCGCACCGCACCTCGCGCGTCAGCAGCAGCGCCACACCACCCAGCGCCAGCGTGCCAGTGGCGATGAACGGCCAGCCGCTGGCCTGGAACCAGGAGGCGTCCAGCGCCGTCAGCAGCTTCGCCCAGACCAATCGATGCTCCTGGAAAAAACCGAAGGCATAGCCCGCCCAGTCGCCGCTCAGCCGCGCCTGCCGCCAGGCGTCGAGCCATTGCAGCATGTCCTCGAACGGCGCCCGGATCAGCGTTGCTCTCAGGACCAGCACAAACAGCGCGCCCTGCGTCACGGCCATCGCCAGCAGCAGCCAGCCTGGGCCGCGATCGCGGCGTCCTGCGGTGAAGTCCGGAGTCATTGCGCGGAATCAGCCCTTTGTGCGGCGGAGATGGTGGCCCATAACGGCTGCATGGCTCTGCTGACTGTCAAGGACCTGCTCGCCGCCATGCCGCCCCAGGGGCGCGTGCTCGGCATCGACCCCGGCACCAAGACGATCGGGCTGGCGCTGTCGGATGTGCGCCGGCGGCTGGCGACGCCCTATGGCAGCCTGAAGCGACGCAAGCTGGCGCAGAACGCCGAAGAGATCGGCGCGATCGCGCTGCAGGAGGGCGCCTTCGGCCTGATTGTCGGCCTGCCGCTGCAGATGGACGGCAGTCTCGGCCCCGCAGGTCAGGCCGCCCGCGACTGGACGCATGCGCTAACCGCCGCACTCGGCTTGCCCGCCGCGATGTGGGATGAGCGGCTGTCGAGCGCCGCGGTGAACCGGATGCTGGTGCAGGAGGCGGACCTGACGCGTGCCAAGCGGGCCGCGACGGTGGACCGGGCCGCGGCGGCATGGATGCTGCAATCGGCACTGGATGCCGCGGCGGAGGAGGACGTCTAGACCGCCGCAGTTGTCTGGCGCTGGCATAAGCGAAGGCAAAGCCACGCTGCATGAACGTGGCGTTGCTCTTGGCAGGATCCTATTCCAATTCCACCGGCGCCATCCAAGCGTTAAACGTAGCATGGACAAGCTGGAACGTGCCGTATTGAAGGAGGTGCGACCGCGGTCGCGTCAAGCCACAAGCGACTTCGGTACCGTCGCCAGCCCCACGTCCTCCACTTCCACGATCCGCGCCCGGTCGAACCCGTTGAACGCCGTGCGCAGGCAGGCGCCGTAGGCACCGAGCTGCCCGACCTCGATCCAGTCGCCTTCCGCAACATCCTCGGGCAACGGGAACGGTCCCCGCATCACGTCGGCACTGTCGCAGGTCGGGCCGTAGAAGGAGAACGCCCGCAGTGTCGCCGATGCAGCACCCTCGGGACGGATCAACCGTACCGGATAGCGGAACCCGAGCGTACCGGCGTCCGACAGGGCGCCATACACGCCGTCATTCACAAACAGCGTGTCGCCCCGCCGCGCCTGCACCTGCACGACCACCGAGGCGCCGGCGGCCACCAGCGCCCGCCCCGGCTCCGCCCACAGCCGCGCCCGTGGCAGGCCCAGCGCATCGAACCCCTCCTGGATCTCGGCAAAGAACGCGCCCAGCGGCGGCGCCTGCTGGTCCGGGTAGTTGACCGGAAATCCGCCGCCGACATCCACGACATCGATCGCCACGCCAGCGGCGCGGATGACCTGACCGGTCAGCGCCAGTGCATCGCGCCACGCCAGCGGGTCGAGGCACTGCGACCCGACATGGAACGACACGCCCAGCATCGCCGAATCACGGCGCGCGTCACGCAGCAATGCCACCGCCTCCTGCAACGGCGCACCGAACTTGCCGGACAGATCCAGCCTTGCATCGCCCCTCGGCAACGCAATCCGAACCACAACGCCAAGAGATCCCGGCACGCCCGTGGCGGCAATCTCCGCCCGCAGCTTCGCCAGTTCCGCCGCGCTGTCGACGACGAAGTCCCGCACACCGAGCCGCGCCCACGCTTCGCGGATCGCGCCGCGGGCCTTCACCGGATGCATGAAATGGATCGCCGCGTCGGGAAACATATCGCGCACGAGACGGATTTCCGCCAGCGAGGCACAGTCGAAATGCATTACGCCCCCCGCCGCCAGGGCGCGCAGCACGGCCGGATCGGGATTGCACTTTACCGCGTAGAGCACCTCGCCCGGAAACGCTCCGATGAAGGCGCGCGCCGTCGCGGCCAGGACGGACGGCCGCAGGCAATGCACGGGCTCCTCCGGCCGGTTCACCGCCACGACCTCATCGACGGTCGGCCGGCGGACCGGCAAGGCGGTGATGGAACGGCGGAGCGGGGTAACGGCGGAACGGGTACGGACCACAACAGACATCGCGGCAATCCTCGGGACGAAACCGGCACGCCACGGCGGCCGGAATGAGACGGGGAAAAACAAACCGCCGCAGGCGCGCAGGCGCTCTACGGATCGGCGTCAGACGATGCGGGTGGTACTTCGCATCGTGAGCGAGCGGACGGACATAGCCGTTTCCCTAACGACCCCGGCCCACTGTTGACCGGGACAATCGAAAAGGACGCGTTACGTCGTTGCTGTGCCCGGAAAGGGCTCGCGGCACGTGCGATGCGTCAGCGTCCCCACTGCCGGGAACGCGTCGCGCATATAGGGCCGCGACCCGAGGAATCGCAATGCATTTTCAGAGGATAATCAGAACCCTAATGCATGGCTCTGACGGCCTGCAGCGCCAGGTACTCCCATGCCATGGTCGCCGCCGCCAGCGCGGTGATCTCCGACACATCGTAAGCCGGTGCCACCTCGACGACATCCATGCCAACGAAATCGACCTCTCGCAGCCGCCGCAGGATCGCCTGAGCCTGCCAGGATGCGAGGCCGCCGATCTCCGGCGTGCCGGTGCCCGGCGCATACGCGGGGTCAAGCGCGTCGATGTCGAAGCTCAGATAGGTCGGCGCGTCGCCGACGCAGTCCAGGATGCGCTCCGCCACCGCCGCCGGCCCTGCCTCGTGCACGTCCTGGGCGCTCAGCACCGTCACGCCCTGGTCGAGCGTCCAGTCCATCACCTCGGCCTGCACCGGCGAGCGGATGCCGATCTGGATCATCCGCTTGGGATCGACCAAGCCTTCATTGATGGCGTGGTAGAATGGCGAGCCGTGCGCATAAGCCTGGCCGAAATTGTCCGGCCACGTATCGACATGGGCATCGAAATGCACCAGCGCCACGGCCTCGCCCAGCGGGCGCGTCAGGGCACGCAGCAGCGGCAGGGTGATGCTGTGCTCGCCGCCGAGTGCGATCAGGTGGCCGATCGGTTCAGCCTGCAATTCGATGGCGGCAAGGCTGCCCGGGATGTCGCCCAGCGCGAGCTCGAAATCGCCGAGGTCGGCGAGCGGCAGTGTGTGCGGCGCTACCCGGTGTAGCGGATGGTCGCCGTCGGTCAGCATCCGGCTGGCCCGGCGGATGGCCGCCGGCGCTTCCCGCGTGCCGGAGCGATTGGTGGTGCCGATGTCCAGCGGAATACCTGCAATGACGTAGTCCGCCTGCGGATTGGTGCGGACCACACCAAGGAAAGAGGGTGGCACCGCAAAGGTCGGCGTGGCCGGCATCAGCGGACACCCGATTGCGCATGGGCCAGTGGCCGCGCCGCATCGTCACGACGATCGCGAACCGGCCATTCGTGCGGTGGTGGCAAACGCGTGGATGGCGGGGCTTCGTCCAGAGCTGAGATAGACCAATTCGCTGTGGCCATCGCCCTCTCGTCATGGCGGGCCTTCGCCCCATAGGCGTTACCATAAACCACATCGGACACCGGACGATCCGGCACAGACGCTCCACAATCATGGCGGGCGAAGTCCCGCCATCCACGCCTTTGCCATAAAAGCGCTGTCTGAGCCTCGGATTTTCCCACGGCGAGGCGTCGATGGCGGGCCTTTGCCCGCCCTGACGAGACAGCGCTGGTCGCCATCGACGGGCCTATTCTAACGCTCATAGGGCAAAGGCCTGCCATCCTCGGCTTGCGGTTGAAAGTCCGCCACAGAGACAGCGCCTTTGCGGCAAAGCCCTGGATGGTGGGACTTCGGCCGCTACAACGGGGGAGAGTTCGTTCCCCATCGTCCGGCGTCCGATGCCGCTTGTCCTTACGCCCATGGAGTCCTCGCCCGCCAATGCCGGTAAAGCGATCCGGTACCGCATGTAGATAGGACATTCGCGTTTATCACACGCTACTCCCCCGCGGCTCGCGCAACCCCAGCCGTTCCAGCCTCGGCAGGACCTCGTCGACGAAGAACGGAATCTCCTTCAGGTAATCAACGAATGCCACGGTGCAGCCGGCTAGCCCGGTGGCGCTCATCCGCGCCATCTCCGCCGCCACATCGTCAGGCGAGCCGACAAACGGGTAGGCGCCCGGATATCCACCGGCATAGCGCCGCCCCGTTGCGCGGGTGAACCGGTTCTCGAACGGCCGGGCGATCGCGGCGCCGCCATCTCCCTGCACCGTGGCGCCGCGGTTGCGGCGGTAATAGGCCTGACCTTCCTCATCCGCCATCTCTTCGGCAAAGTAATGGAAAAACTCCTCCGCCTGCTGGCGCGTCGGCCGGCACACCACATGGCCCATGGTAAACACCCGGATTGACCGATGATACCGTGCCATGTGCTGCGCCACATCCGCCAGCAGTGCCGGCACCTGATCGAGTTCCGTCACGTTCAGGAACAGCACGTCCGCCGCCCGTGCGGCAAAATCCCGGCCCCGCGGCGAGAACCCGGCCGACATGACCGGCGGGCGCGGCCGCTGCACCGACACCGGGCTGGTATGGAGATTCCTCAGCCCCTTGAAGAATTGCCCGTCCCAGTCGAACTCCGGCCCGCCTTCCAGCATCCTTGACCAGATCTGGAACCATTCCAGCCCGTGGTCGTAGCGCGTGTCCGGTTCGATGTGCACGCCGTGCAGGTCGAACTCGGCCTGGTTCCAGCCGCAGACGATATTCAGCCCGGCCCGTCCATGCGTCACATGGTCGATCGTCGCGATTGCCTTGGCGCCGAAGGCCGGCGTCACCAGCGGCACGTGCACCGTGGAGAAGATAGCAATCTGTTTTGTAATCGCACCCAGTGCGGCGCCATGCGTCAGCGTCTCAAACGACTTGCCGTAAATATTCGCCTTGCCCTGGTAACCGCGCCATTTCGCCACCGGCAGGATGAACTCCAGCCCGGACTCGTCGGCGATCTTCGTCATCGCGACGATGTCGTCCCAGTTTGCCTGCCAGCGCTCCGGTGCCAGGCTCATGGTCAGGCCGCCATCGCAGTTGGCGGAGAAAATGCCGAGCTTGAACCGGTTGGCGTTGAAGAGCGGATTGGTCATGCGCGGAGTATACGATACCGCACCCATCTTGCCATCGGCGGCGGCGAGCGGATTGGTGGCCGACACCGGTCCGGCGCCGAAGCCGTAATCCCCGCTTTGTCCGGCACCAGCCCCTCTTTCAGCCGCTTTGCCAGCTTGGCGATGCGCCGGGCAGGAGCCTGGGATAAGCTGAACCGTAAGCCCAAACCCGGCGCCGTCTCATGATCACCGTCATTTCCGCTATGGCCCGCGTCATGCGATGCAAGGCTGCGTTCACGCGCCCCCCGGGAGGCGGAAGTCCCCGCGCGAGCCAGGTCGTCACCTGCACCGAGATCCGGCCGAACAATGGGGGCGTGTCGTCAACAATTTCGTCAGCGCGCCAGGATTCACCGGTTGCTGGGGACGTACGCGATGCCTTTCACCATCCTGGTGACGCCGCGCCAAAGGCCGTAGCTTTGGGCCGTCGGCCCGGTGCGGAACGTCCGGATAGCGCTTCAGCACCCACTCGAAGGTGATGCTCGGACGTCGCGGAAGAGGCGCAGCGTCGCCTCCGGACAGGCGGAAGCGGCGTCGTACATCGCCGGAATCGGCGTGACGAGAGACGTGCGGAGGCGGGCGAAACCCCTCCGGGCGGCTGATGTCGATTGGCGGTCAAGTCACCCGGCAGGCGACTCCACGCGACAGGCTTCGGATCCGGCGTCCGGCAGTTCCAACACCCGCAAGACTGACATCTCGGGACGAATCCGCAACGCCTTTGGCCGCGAGGCAGAATGCGTTCGCGCTTTTCATAAATCTAAAAAAATAATTTCTGTTCAATAGTATTATTGCATATGAAATTGTCTCAGGATCGCGCACGTGTGATGCCGGTCAACGATAAAAACGGCCGCAAAAATCCCCATATGATACCAGCAGATTTCGCCGCTTTGCCGAGCGTCACTACCACCGGCGGCGTCGTAACCAATTTACTGTTGTATGCCACGGACAACAGTTTAGCTTTAACGTGTCGTTAACCATCCTGACGTAGAGTGGCAGGAGGGCTGAGTGAGATGATGCAGACCTTCCTTGCGATCTATATCGCAGCGGCCGTGCTCGGGGCAGTGCTGCTGGTGTTGGCTGGCTGGCACGGCCGCCGTGGTGACCGCCGCGAGCCCTGGCTGTCGGCCACGCAAGAGGGGCCGTCGGAAGAAGCGTTTTCCGCCGACGACCCAGCCGATGTGCGTGCTGCAGTCGCGGTGGCGCTAAACCGTGTGGACGCGCGCCTGCGTGACCAGGGCGTGCGCGTGGACGTGGCGATCCGGCCGGAGCTTCGGGTGCGGTTAACCGGACAGCGCCTCGCGGATGCATTGGAGCAGTTGTTGCTGGTGACCCTCGACCGGTCCGGTCGTCACCTGCTCCTGACCGGCATACCCCAAGGCGGCCATGTCGCGATCAGCGTGACCGATGACGCTCTCGCGACAGACGCCGGAGCCCTGGGCGCGGCGACGCGTCACCTGCGGGAGCAGCTCGCACTACGCGGCGGCGTGCTGTCGATCCAGGACACGCAGGGTGAAGGCGCAACAATAACCGTGCGGCTTGCGGCGGCCCGGCCTACGGAAGCGTCGGCACAGGGGGCGGATGCGCAGCCGGCAACTGCTGCTCCACCGGCCGCCGCCGACGCCATCGCGCCGCGGATCGGTTCGCTGCCCGGGATTGCGAACGCCGTGTAAGGGAGCTGCTACGTCAGCTCCGATACGACCCGTTGATGTCAATGTAGCCGTGCGTCAGATCGCAGGTCCAAACGGTCGCCTTGCCGCGGCCGAGGCCGAGATCAATGGCAATCTCCACCTCCTGCCCCTTCATATGTTCAACCACCGGCGCTTCGTCGTAGCCGGGGATCACGCCGCCGTCCTTCGCCATCCACACGCCACCGACGCCGATCGACAGCTTGTCGCGGTCGGCCGGCTCGCCAGCCTTGCCGACGGCCATGACGATGCGGCCCCAGTTGGCGTCCTCACCGGCGATCGCCGTCTTCACCAGCGGCGAGTTTGCCACCGTCATGGCGATGCGCTTGGCGGAGCGGGCGTTCACGGCGCCGGTGACGTCGATCTTCACCAGCTTCTGCGCTCCCTCCCCGTCCCGGATCACCTGCAGCGCGAGGTCGAGCAGCACCTCATTCAACGCCCTGGCAAAGTCCGCCAGCATGCGGTTGCGCGTAGCCGTATCGGCAGCGGCGGGAATACGCGAATGCTTCGCCTGGCCGGTCGCGATCAGCAGCACGGTGTCGGATGTCGACGTGTCCGAATCCACGGTCGTGCAGTTGAAGCTGGCGTCGCAGCCCTTCTTCAGCATCGCCTGCAATGCATCGGCCGGGATCTTCGCATCCGTAAAGATGAAACACAGCATCGTGGCCATGTCGGGCGCGATCATGCCGCTGCCCTTGGCAATGCCACTGATCCTCACCTCGGACTCACCGATCTTCGCCGTCCGCGTCGACGCTTTCGGGAAGGTGTCGGTGGTCATGATCCCGCGCGCCGCGGCCTCCCACCCATCCTCGCTCAGGTTCTTCTGCAGCTTGGGCAGGATTGCCACCAGCTTCTCATGCGGCAGCACCTCGCCGATCACGCCGGTCGAGGCCACAAACACCTGCTTGGCCGGACAGCCCGCCAGCTTGCCGGCGGCCGCCGCGGTGGCGGCGCAGGCCTCACGCCCGGCCCTGCCGGTGAACACGTTAGCGTTGCCGGCGTTGACGATCACCATCCGGGCCTTGCCGCCGGCTACGGATGCGCGGCACCAATCCACCGGCGCACCCGGGCACTTGTTCGACGTAAACACCCCTGCGACGGTCGAGCCGCTCGGCACTTCCATCATCACCACGTCGGTGCGGCCCTTGTAGCGGATGCCGGCCTCGGCCGCCGCCATACGGACGCCGGACAAAGCCGGCAGGGCCGGCAGCTTCACTGCCAGTGGTGAGACGTTGGTAGCCATGGTCGTTCCCCCTAAACCAAGACGATCATTTCGCCGGCGGTGGCGCCGCCGTGTCGGTCGCCTTTACCGGGGACCCGTCCGGGTTGAAAGTCTCGATCTTCAACCCGTCCTTCGCCTTGGTCACCGCCTGCTGGATCGCGGTCTGGATCATCTGCTGGCGCAGCTGGTCCTTCTCCTCATCAAAATTCGGCGGCGGCGCGGTGCGGTGCTCAATCACCTGGATCACGTGCCAGCCGAACTGCGTCTTCACCGGCGTCTGCGACACCTCGCCATCCTTCAAGGCGAAGGCGGCGTTGCCGAACTCCGGCACCATGTCGCCCTTCTTGAAGAAGCCCAGATCGCCGCCCTGCTGCGCCGCACCCGGGTCCTTGCTGTATTGTTTCGACAGCGCGGCGAAATCGCCCCCCTTCTTCAGGTCGGCAATGATCTTCTTCGCGGTGGCCTCATCCGGCACCAGGATGTGGCGGGCATGGATTTCGGGCTCGCCCTTGGCGTTGGCGTTGTCCTTGTCGAACTTCGCCTTTACCGCGTCATCCGTCACCTGCGGCCGGATTTCCTTGCTCAGCAGGGCCGACACCAGCGCGCGATCCGCGGCGTTTTGCATCTGCCGCTGCACGGTGGGATCCTTATCGAGGCCCATCTTCTGCGCCTCGATCTGCAGCGCCTTCGAATCGATCAGCTGCGACAGCAGCATCGGATAAAGCTGCTGCGGCGGCATCTGGCGCGCTTGCGGCGGCAGGCTGTCGGCGGCCGCGTTCAGGTCGCTCATGCGGATCTGCTGGCCGTTGACGATGGCGAGCACTGGGTCGGCCGGCGTGGTGGCGCCGGCAGATGGAGCAGCCGGCGCCGCTGGTGCGGCTGGAGTCGTTTGCGCCAGGGCGGCCGGTGCAGCGGCAACCGCCAGGAGGATGGCCAGCGCCTGGGCTGGAGCCCGCAGTGAGCAGCCCGGTATGAGTGCCATGGAAACCTCAAGAGAAACAATTTGCGGCCTTATGACGTATGCGCACAACCGTCACAAGGCACGTTAGACATTTGTCATCGCGGCGCATCCAGCCTCATGCAGCCGTTCCGGCAGGGGCTTCGCTGCCGCTCCAACCGGCCGTTACCGCGGCAGCAGGGCCGCCGCCGCCGCGTCGGCCGCTCGGCTGGAGGACATCTCGGTGCCGTCGACATTGTAGTGGTGGACGATGACCTGGCCGCGCGCGTCCTGGATCACCTGACGCACGGCGTCGGCCAACAGGTCCTGACGAATCTGTTGCCGCACCTCGTTGAACGAAGGCGGCGGAACCGTACGCTTTTCCTCAACCTTGACCACGTGCCAGCCGAACTCGTTGCGGACGGGATCCGGCGCAACCTCCCCCGGCGCCAGCCCGAATGCCACATCCGCCAGGTTCGGCGACATCTCGGCCCGGCGCAGAAAGCCCAGGTCGCCGCCCTTTTCAGCGTCGGAGTCGCGGCTGGTGGAGCGCGCCAGCGTCGCGAAATCCGCCCCTTTGCGAACCTCGTCAATGACCGTGCGCGCCTCGGCCTCGGTGCCGACAAGGATATGGCGCGCCCGGACTTCCTCGACCGAAGGACGACGGGCGTAGAGCTGGTCATAGCGCCGGCGGATCGCGTCCTCGGTCACCAGCGGCACGGCCTTCTGGGCCAGGTAGGCGCTCTCGAGGATGCGGTCGGTGGCGGCCGTGATGTCGCGCTGGATGTCCGGTTTCGATTCGAGCCCGGCGCGCTTGGCCATCATGACCAGCGCGAGATGGTCGGCGAGGCGTTCGATGATCTCGGGGAACAGCTTCTCATAGGGCACGCTGCGCAGCGCCGGTGGCAGGGTCTGCACGATGCGGCCGACCTCGCTGAGGCGGACCGGACGGCCGTCGACGCTGATCACCACGGGATCGGTGGCGCCGATAGGCGCGACGGGCATGACCGGCGCCGGTGCCGGCGGCCCCTCATTCGACCGGACCGGCTGGGCCGAGGCGCTGGCGGCCGCGAACAGCAGGGACAGGCCTGAAAATGCCGCGGCGCGCCGGATCATCCGAGGAGGGCCAGCAGCCCCTGCAGCAACTGCTTCGGCGTGGGCGGGCAGCCGCGGATCACCATGTCGACCGGGATGACTGCCGAGACGCCACCGGCCACTGCGTAGCTGCCGGCGAACACACCGCCATCGGCGCCGCAGTCGCCCACCGCCACCACCCATTTCGGATCGGGGGTGGCGCGCCAGGTCCGCTCCAGCGCCTCCTGCATGTTCTTGGTCACGGGCCCGGTGACCAGCAGCACATCAGCATGCCGAGGCGAGGCGACGAAGCGCAGGCCGTAGCGCTCCAGGTCGTGGAAGGCGTTGTTCAGCGCGTGGATTTCCAGTTCACACCCGTTGCAGGAGCCGGCGTCGACCTGGCGGATGGACAGGCTGTGACCGAGGCGGCGCCGCGCGGTCTGGTCGAGTGTTGTGGCCATGGCAGCCATTTCCGGATCCGGCGGCGGCGGCGGTTCGGTCAGCGGCGGGCGGAGGCCCTGGAGGAGATGGCGGAGCATCAGGGATGGACCTGACGCGATAGCGTGGGCGTCGCAGCCGGTGGGCGCCGCGGCTTCGTCATCGTCGGCAAAGGTCCCGCTCTCACAATCATCGCGGGCACGGGCTCGTCATCCGCGCCTCGGGCCCGGCGCGCAGCACATGCCAATTGGACAACCACCGCAAGACGTGGATGCCGGTCCGGCCACGGCATTGAAGCACCCCGCGGCCGTCGAGGCACCGGAGGCTGGGCCATATCACAGCATCCGCTGCAGGATCAGCTTCTGTACGTCCGAGGTGCCCTCATAGATCTGGCATACGCGCACGTCGCGATAGATTCGCTCCACCGGGTAGTCGGCCAGGAACCCGTAGCCGCCCAACGTCTGGATCGAGGCGGTGCAAATCGCCTCGGCCGCCTCGGAGGCAAACAGCTTGGCCATGCAGGCGGCTTCCAGCGCTGGGCGGCCCTCGGCCTTCAGACGAGCGGCGTATAGAGTCAGTTGGCGAGCAGCCTCCAGCTTGGTCTTCGACTCAGCCAGGCGGAAGCCGACAGCCTGCATGTCGATGATGGCGGAGCCAAACGCTTTACGGTCGCGGGCGTAGCCTACTGCGTACTCCAGCGCCGCCCGCGCCATGCCGACGCTCTGCGCGGCGATGCCGATGCGGCCACTCTCCAGGGTGGAGAGCGCGATCTTGTAGCCCTCGCCCTCGGCGCCGATGCGCTGGTCTTCCGGCACCTCGACATCTTCAAACGTGAGCGCGCAGGTGTCCGACGCCTTCTGGCCCAGCTTCTCCTCGGTCTTGGCAACCGAGAAGCCAGGTGTGCTCTTGTCGATAACGAAGGCCGACAAGCCTTTCTTGCCGGCGCCCGGATCGGTCACGGCAAAGAACACCAGGCTGCCCGGATGCGTGGCGTTGCTGATGAACTGCTT